>JAJRWY010000312.1 GCA_024276575.1 Candidatus Binatota bacterium | reverse complement strand
TTTCAAGAATGCCGACAGTGGAGAACAGGACGTATTCGCCGTAGGAGAACGGGTTTTCGACGGCCCTAAACTGATCTCGGTAGGGCAGCGCCATGCGGTGGTGATGCTCAAAGGCAGGCGCATCACCATAGAAATACTACAGGAAGAGCAACGCGGTGCGCCCGGCACAGCTTCCGCGTCTTCGGCTTCGCAAGTGAACTCCCCGGCGGGAGAGATACGCAAGACCGGAACCGGCACTTATGTGGTATCAAGACGTGAGGTGGATCACTCGATCGAAAATCTCAGTTATGTAATCACTCAAGCCCGGGCGGTCCCGGTCTTACGCAACGGGGAAACGGTGGGGTTCAAGATCTTCAATATTCGGTCGAAATCCTTATTCGAACGCCTCGGGCTACGCAACGGCGATGTGGTTCAACAAGTAAACGGAATGAAGCTCAACGATCCGAGCAAGGCCATTGGCCTTCTCGATGAGTTGCAGTCCGTGGACGAATTGAAAGTCAACTTCTTGAGGGGCGGTAAACCCGTGACTTTTACCTACGAGATAAGATGAAAGATTGGAGCCGTCCGAAGTCCGTTACCCCCCATGCCCTGTTTGCGCTATGCGCCACCGTCGCAACGGCGTCACTGCTAACAGCGGCCGTTTTCTCCCCGCTAGCTGCACCGGTCTCGGCTGCGGCCAAAGAAACCGCCAATAATTCGCTCCCGGCGCCCGGTGCCCCGGTCGTCATGAACTTCGAGGAAGTCGAGCTACCGGTTTTCATCAAGTTCATAAGCAAGATCACGGGACGCAATTTCGTATTCGGAGAGAAAGTGGGCGGCACCGTTACGGTAATCTCCCCAACGCCGGTGAACGCCGACGAGGCTTACGCGGTTTTCCAATCCGTGCTTTCGGTGCGCGGCCTCACTACCATAGAGGACGGAGCGGTAACCCGAATCGTCCCGGTGAAAGACGCCCGGGTGTCCGGATTTGCGGTGTTCTCCCGCGAGCCGGGCACCGGCGGCTATACCACGACCTTGCTGCCGCTCGACCACGTAGATGTCGCGGAGATCACCGGGGTACTGAGTCCGCTGGTTTCCAAGGAAGGCTCGCTGCTGCCCTACGGCGCTACCAACACATTGATAATAAGCGATACCGCCGCCAACATTGAGCGAATGGCGGCAATAGTCGACGCACTGGATCTCCCGCGCCATGAGCAAACGGTCGAGATTATCCCGCTCGAACACGCCGATGCGAAAACCGTCGCAGAACAGATCAATTCGATCTTGACCGACACCGTCCGGCCGCGGGCGGCTTCTGGCAAGGACCGCACACCGGCGGGAGAGAAAGCTGGATTCAAGATCGTCGATGACGATCGCACCAACTCTCTGATCGTCATCGCCACCGCCATGGACCTGCGCAAGATAAAGGCGCTGGCAAAGAACCTCGATACCCCTCTGGCAGCCGGAGATGAACGCATTCGCGTATACTACGCCAAACACGCCGATGCGGAGGCGCTGGTAAACGTGGTTGCCAGCATGTTCGGGGGGGCACGCCCCCGCCGCAGCACCGTCAAGGGAGAATCCAAGACCGCTACCGGAAATGCCCCGTCGCTGGCCGAACCGCTGACCATCAGTTCGGACCCAGCCACCAACGCCGTGATCGTCAACGCCTCCGCACAAGACTACCGCACTATCGAGTCGCTGCTGACCATGCTCGATATTCCGCGCCCGCAAGTTTTCATCGAAGCAATGCTGGTAGAAGTCTCGATGGACAAGTCCACCGCTCTAGGTTTCGATTTCCAGGGAGGAGGAGACATCGGAGACGGTGTCGGGCTGGTGCGGGCAAATTTGTCGAATCTGAACTCTGCTTTCTTGAACCCTGCCAGTCTTTCCGGGCTTATCTTGGCCGCCACTAGCGACCGCACCGTACGCCTGCCAGACGGCACCGAAATCCCCGCTACGGTAGCGCTGTTTCAGGCGCTGGCGCAGGATACCGATCTCAACATACTGTCGGCACCAACGCTGCTCACGCTCGACAACCAGGAGGCCGAAATCGTCGTAGGTGAGAATATACCCTTCATCACCGGCCGGGCCGCCTCCCTCGTTACGGTGGAGAACGTCTTCACCACTGTGGAGCGGCGCGATGTCGGCATAAAATTGAAGGTCAAGCCCCAGGTCTCCGAAGGGGACGTCGTCATTCTCGAGGTCGAGGAAGAAGTTTCCGCCTTGGTCAAGAGTTCGCTACTCGAGGAGTCGATAGTCGGTCCGACCACCACCATACGGTCGGCTTCAACGGTGGTCAGCGTCAAGGACGGCAGAACGGTGGTTATTGGCGGATTGATCAGCGATGTGATGCAGAACGACGTGTCGAAAATCCCCTTGCTCGGTGACATACCCTGGATCGGGCGCCTGTTTCGCCACGAACGCGAGGTTGCCAAGAAAGTCAACCTCATCGTTTTCCTCACTCCGCATATAATCAGAAGCGCCTCCGATCTCCAGCGCATAAGCGAGCGTAAGAAAGAGGAATTCGGCAACAGAAATACGCGGCGAACAGGTGAAATCCCCGAGCATGCCGACCTTGAAGCGCCCCCGGACGGCCCTAACGACGCACCGGCCGCAGGCCTCGGTGCTACACCCGGCGCCGATACTCCCGAAAAGATCTTCCCCAACTGGCCTGGTGGCAAAGAGCCTTCGTAAAA
Organism: Candidatus Binatota bacterium; assembly: GCA_024276575.1. Taxonomy (GTDB): domain Bacteria; phylum Desulfobacterota; class Binatia; order UBA1149; family CAITLU01; genus JAJRWY01. The sequence goes on along the minus strand of JAJRWY010000312.1, from coordinate 67,013 downwards.
GAACGTGCCTTTTGAACTACCCCGATATCTGGAAGAGGGACTGCTTGCAGCCGGAGTCGATCCATCGGCGATCACCGACGCCAAGCGCAAAGCGTCCGAGAGCGGCGATTTCGGCGCGCAACTCGATGCCGCCGGCGCGATGTCGCGCCAAGACTGGACGCGCCTGATGGCCGAGCGCCTGGGACTCGACTTTTGTGAACATCTCGACTTGGCCGCCATTGATGGCAAGCTCTTGGAGCCGCTCAACATGCTCTACTGCCGGCGCAACCGCCTGTTGCCGCTTTCCATCGAAAACGGCCGCCTGCGTGTCGCCACCGCTGACCCACTGCGCGAAGCCGCATTGGGCGATCTACGTGCGATTTACGACGCAGAAGTAGACCCGATGGTCGTCGAGATCTCGGAACTCTCTAGAGGCATCAACAGCGCCTTTGACGCGGTAACCGACGTATCCTCGAGACTAATGGGCGGCCTCGAAGGGGAATCATCGTTGCAGGCCCAGGCCGCCGAGTTGAATGAAGCGCCGGACCTTCTCGAATCCGACGACGAAGCGCCGATAATTCGCCTTATCAATACTCTGATCTTTCAGGCCGCCAAGGACGGCGCATCCGATATCCACGTCGAGCCCTTCGAGAATAGAAGCTCCGTGCGTTTTCGAGTGGACGGGCTCTTGCGCGAAGTGCTGGCGCCTCCGGCGCGCTTCCACGCGGCGCTGGCCTCACGCGTAAAGGTCATGGCCGGGATGAATATAGCCGAGCGGCGCCTGCCCCAGGACGGCGGCATCAGAACCCGCGTGGCCGGCCGCGAACTCGATATTCGAGTCTCCACGGTGCCGACGTCGTTCGGAGAAAGAGTAGTGATGAGGCTGCTGGACCGTAGCTCCACGCTGATGGGCCTGGGCGAAATCGGCCTAGCCGGGCAGGATCTCGAAGGGATGCGCCGGCTGATTCGCCAGAGCCATGGCATTGTCCTGGTCACCGGACCGACCGGTAGCGGCAAGACCACAACGCTGTATGCGGCGCTGTCAGAGATAAACTCGGCGGACAAGAACATCATAACCATCGAAGATCCGGTCGAATACCAATTGCGCGGTATCGGCCAGATACAGGTGAACCCCAAGATAGATCTCTCTTTCGCCAGCGGCCTGCGCTCGGTGCTACGCCAGGATCCCGATATCATCATGGTCGGAGAAATCCGCGACGGCGAGACCGCGCGTATCGCCGTCCAAGCGGCGCTCACCGGCCACTTGGTTTTCAGCACCCTCCACACCAACGATTCGTTCTCGGCAATAACCCGGCTTCTGGACATGGGAATCGAGCCCTTTCTCATCTCCTCCTCACTGATAGGGGTGGCGGCGCAAAGATTGGTGAGGTTACTTTGTCCGCAGTGCAGCGAAGAGTTGCCGCCCGACCACCCCTCGCTGGCCGAACTCGGGATTGGACCCAGCGATGCAGGAAGCCCGCGGGGGCCTGGCCCCGGGTGCGAAGCCTGCCACTCGAGCGGTTACCGGGGGCGCTCGGCAATATCGGAATTACTGCTGATCGACGACCGTATACGATCGCACATTATGAACCGCAGCGACGCCGCGACCATACGCGACACCTGCACCCGCCGCGGCATGCGGGGCCTGCGCAGCCACGGCGCTGCGCTGGTGCGGGCGGGAAAGACCTCCGTGGCCGAGATCGCGAGAACCACGAGCGAAGACGTCGAATAGGCGCCGATGCCGTCATTCCGATACAAGGGCGTTTCTCTGGCGGGCAAGAGAGTATCGGGCTTGATCGAGGCCGAGAGTGCCCGCGGGGCCAGAGCCCAACTTCGAGAGCGTGGTGTCCTGGCCTCCGACCTCAAGCAGAGCGAGAGCGATCGATCGCTCTTCAACCACCCATTGACGTTGTTCTCGAGGCGCATCTCCCCACGCGTTCTCTCGCGGGCAATGCGGCAGTTGGCGACGCTGCTACGTGCCGGTGTACCATTGGTCGAGGCTGTGGCTTCGATCCGCAAACGCGGAGTGGAAGCGCGCCTGGGAGCCGCACTCGACAACATCCGCGTACGGCTACTGGAAGGTGAAAGCTTCGCCGCGGGGCTCGCGCGACATCCGTCAGTGTTCCCGGCAATCTACGTGGCAATGGTCGAGGCCGGCGAGGCCAGCGGCGCTCTCGATTCCGTGTGTGAACGCATCGCCGACCACGCAGAAGCCAGCGCCCGGCTCCAGTCGCGCGCACGGGCGGCAATGACATACCCCGCCATCATGTCCCTGGTCGGCGGTGGCATCGTTCTGTTTTTGCTCGCCTATGTGGTTCCACAGGTAACCCGCGTTTTTGCCGAAGCCAACCAGCAGTTGCCGCTACCCACGCGCATGTTGATGGCCGCAGGCTCGGCGGTGGGCAACTACGGAGCGGTCATGTTCCTGGGCTTGCTGGCGTTGCTGGCGGGAATTCGAGTCGCGGTGTCCAGAGACGAAGGGCGCCGCCGCTTCGAAAGCCTGTTGCTGGCCACACCGGTTGCGGGTGGCCTGTTCCGCGACCTTGCGGTAGCGCGATTCGCGCAAACCTTATCCACTATGGTCTCGGGCGGCCTCACCCTGGTAGACGCCTTACGCATAAGCCGCAGCGCTTCGGGCAGCCTACTGGTCAATGACGCGCTCGCACGCGCAGAAACGGCAGTATCCGAAGGAGAGTCACTGGCTGAGCACCTCGAAGGCAACCCACTTTTTCACCCTATGATAGTGGACATGCTGGCGGTCGGAGAGCGTAGCGGCGACCTCGAAGGAATGCTCGCCAAAGCGGCCGAAGCTCTCGACGAAGAAGTCGGGGAGCAGATCGACACACTTGCAAGGCTGGCCGAACCGGCGATGATAGTGCTGATGGCTGGAGTGGTTCTGTTTGTGTTGCTCGCCATCATGCTTCCGGTTTTTGAGATGAACCAATTGGTTCGTTAGGATTTACCATCGTGTTTTTTTGCTACACAAGATTTTCCTGTCGCCGGGGTTTTTGCCGCATGGACAAAAAGACGTTGCTACCGTTCGGGTCTGGCCGCCGTACAGGCGAAGCGGGCTTCACGCTCATTGAGATCCTGGTGGTCGTACTGATTCTCGGACTCCTTATATCTCTGGCTGCGCCTCGCTTCATAAGCCGGACCGATGAAGCCAGGGTGGTAAAGGCGCAAGCCGACATACGCGCGCTGGAAGAAGGCCTGCAAATGTACAAGCTGGACTCGGGCATATACCCGACCACGGCCCAGGGGCTCGAAGCCTTGGTGACCGAACCGGAAATCGCGCCACTGCCGCGTAACTGGCGCAAAGGCGGCTATATGGAGCGGGTGCCCATCGACCCCTGGGGTGGTGAATTCTTGTTCGCAAGTGACGGAAAGACTTACGTCCTCAGAAGTCTCGGTGCCGACGGCGAAGAAGGGGGCGAAGATTTCGACGCGGATATCGACTCGCGAGATTTCTAGCCAAGGATAGTTCAGTGCCAGGCCCGCGGCCGCTCAATCACGAATCGAAAAAAGCCGGTATGGCCGCATGTAACCGTAACCCACGAGCGGGGTTTACCCTGATAGAGGTGACCCTAGTCATCGTGATAATCGGCATTCTTTTGTCGGTGGTCGCGCCGCGTTTTCCGGAACTCGGTTCTTCGCGGCTCAAGTCCACCACCCGGCGCCTAGCTGCACAGATCTCTTATCTCTACGACGAGGCGGCGCTTCGCGGCCGGGTCTATAGGCTGCGGGCGGATCTCGATCGCGACTTCTATACGGTAAGTGTATTCCTTCCTTTCGAGCAAACCGGGCAACAGGACCGGACGGCTTCCGCCGAGCCGGCAGATAGCGACTCCAGCGTCGGCGAGGATCCTGGATTTCGTCAAGTATGGGACCCATACTCAGAACCGCTGCAGTTCCCGGCGGGGGTCGAATTCGACTCTTTCGCCGGTGCGGAAGGGACGAGCTATAGCGGCTTGGCCGATCTCTACTTCCTACCCGAAGGCGGCTTCGGCGAGTGGAGCTTCGACGTGGTGGCCGATAACGGTGAACGCAAACACATCGCGATAAACATGATGAACGGGAAAGTGACAGTCTCCGGCCTGGAGAACGGCAATGGCTGATCGCCGTGGGTTTACGCTGCTCGAGGTTCTGATCGCAACCGCGCTGTTGGGAATCGCAATCGTAAGCCTGCTGGGCTTGCACGCTCGCAACATAAGGCTCAGTGCCGAAACACTGGACTTGACCCGCGCCGGCTTGCTGGCCTCTCATTTGATCACAATGACGCGAGTAGACGAGTATCCGGAACTCGGTATTGAACACGGGCGCTTCAGCAGCGACAAGGATCTCTTCGGGACCTCGGACCTTCGCTACGGAGGAGCCGGCAGTGAAGATTTCGTATGGACACGCGAAGTCATGCCCACTGCCATCGAAACGCTACGGCGCGTGCGGGTAAGTGTATCGAGAAGCGGCGACCCGCAAGTGCTGGCGACCATGGCCGTTGTGATGAGGCAACAGTCCTATTGATGGCTGCCGTAGCCTACAGCGCCGAGCAGCGGCAACGGGGCATGACCTTGCTCGAACTCACCGTAGCCATGGCGATCTTCGCACTACTCGCGGCCGGACTCTACGGCACCTTCACACGCACGGTTTCCACGCGCAGATACGTCGGCCAACGTAGCGAAGCCTACTCGAGGGCACGTACGTTGATCGACATCATCGAAAGAGACCTGCGGGCTTCTTTCATGACCCAGGATTACAACAGGGATCTCAAACGATTCTTCTACCCAGGTCCGGACCGCTTCGAACTATCTTCCGATAGCGCCACTGTACTGGATTTTACCTGCCTCTCGGCACGCGGTGTGCCTTCGCCCGAAGCTCCTATCGAGGCGTCCTGGGCCGGTCCGGCCAGGGGCGACCAGGTCCGCGTCGTCTATAGAATTCAAGACCGGACCCAACTATGGCGCTACGAAATCCGGCCTCCGTTGCGGGAAGAAGTGGATTTTGAGGAGACACCGGGTGTGTTGCTCGATGATTCGGTAACGGAACTCAGTCTTCGTTTCTACAACCGCAAGCGGTGGCTCGAGCAGTGGGATTCGGTAGGCCCCGGAGCCGACAAAGATATTGCACCGGCCCTGGTCGAAACTACCGTTGCGGTAACGGCGGAAGAAGGTCCCGCAGTAGAGTTGACCTCTGCGGTACTGCTGCCGCTGGCTGCGGAAACGGGAACGCGATGACACGCTGCTGCGGGGCGGCCGCGAACAGGAGCCAGCGTGGGATCGCACTGCTGATGACATTGGTGGCAATGTCGCTACTGACCTTGCTGGTGATCGAGTTCACCTACGATGCCCAGGTCGACTACCGTCGCACCGCCCACTGGCTCAAGGCAAGGCGTGCCGCGCTACTGGCCGAATCGGGAATCGAACTGGCCTCGGAGATACTGAGGCTCGACGCTCGCATGTCGACGGTGGATGCACTGAGTGAACTGTGGGCCGCTCCGCTACCTCCCATACAGAGCGAGGACGGCACCATCTTCCTGCGTATCAGTGACGAAAACGCACGCTTCAACCTGAATCTACTGGGTTCGGGTGTCCATTCGACGAACGGCCGGCGTTTCATGGAGATTCTGGCCCAGCTCGAATTCGAACCTGAGCTTGCCGCTGCGTTGGCGGATTGGCTCGACCGCAACAACGCGGTAAGCAGCGATCCTGTGGGCGCCGAGCGCGACTACTATCAAAGTATCGGCGTGCCTTACCCACCGAGAAACTCCGCCTTGCGCAGCTTCGCCGAACTCGCCCTCATCCGCGGATTCGACACTCACCGCCTGAGTGCCCTGCGCCCACTGTGTACGGTGCTTCCGGAAACCCAGGACAAGATCAATCCCAATACGGCGCCGGCCGCAGTGCTCGAAGCCTTGGACCCGGCCTTGCGTGACGGTGTGCTGGTCGGCACTCTCCTGGCCTACCGCGAGCAAACACCGATACGAAACTCGCAGATGCTGCTCGAACTCGAGGGTTGGAAGACCGCATTCCGCAGCAAGAGCAAGCTGGACAAGATGTTTCGATACAGCAGTAGTTACTTCCGAGTGCTGTCTAGCGGCGAAGTTGACGGCGTATTCCAATCGGTGGAGGCCGTGCTTTATCGCGATTTGGACGAAATACATGTAGTCTATTTTCTGCCGAGGCGGGGGCCCAACATAGCCGACATCGACGATTCGGCACCGGCACGGTTTGCCGATCTCGGGCCGCGCCTTTTCGGCTCCGGCGGAAAGCCGGCTCCATAGGAACGCAAGCGGAGTGAGCACCAAGATACTTGCCCTACACCTGAGCAGCCGGAGGCTGTGCGCAGCCAGAGCCGAAGCCACCATCGGCTCGTTCAAGCTGCTTTCCCTGAGCGACGCCGAGTTCGACGGCAACGCGGCGATACCAGAGTTCTGCAAAGACTCGTGGGACCGTGTCATCGCCACCTTGCCGGCTGAAACAGCGCTGTACCGCTTCCTCGACCTCCCCTTCCGCGACCGCAGGAGGCTGGGACAAGCCGTCGGACCGGCGCTCGAGGAGCATGTCCCGCTTTCGCTCGATGAAGCCACTACCGCCTACGACTTTACCGACTCCCGCCGCAGAGGTCCGGTACTGGCGGCCATGGCCGCGAACTCGGCCATCGAGAAGCTCGGGAATCGTCTTTCCGAGTGGGGGCTGTCCGCGGACCGCATAGTCTGGGCTCCTTGTGCAACCTTGGAGATTTATCGCCGCTCAATCAGTTACGAAGACAAAGGCACTGTAGCCATTGTCGACGCATCCGTCGACGGCGCTACCATCGGAGTTCTCGGTGGGGAAGCACTGCTGGACCTGCGCGTTATAGGCGCCTGTGACGACGCTCTACTTTCGAGGAACGTGCTGTACGCGCTGCGTAGCATGAAGACCTGCCCCCGGCGTATAGTGCTGGGAGGGCCGCGTGCGGCAGCCATCGCGCAGAATCTGAATCGTGACGGCGATCACTTCAGCATCGAACAACTGCCGGAGCGCTGCCCGCTAGAAGGTGTGGACGACGCTCGTTGGAGAACTTGTGCGCCGGCGGTCGGGCTACTGTTCGCCGCCACCGGCGGCATCGCTTCCCCGCTACTTGATTTTTCGCCACGGCGTTCGGGAACCTTCGGCCGCTGGTCGGAGTTATCGAGCGAACTCAGGCCTTTATTGCCCTGGGCGGGTACTGCGCTAGGCCTGGCCCTGCTCGCCTCGACTGTCAGCTATGTACGGCTTGCTTCCGAAAGAGCCGAACTGCGCAAACAAAGCGAGGCCGTGTTCGCCAAGGCAATGCCCGGAATGCGCCAGGGCAAGGGCGCACGGCTGAAAATGGAGATGCGGCTGCGCGAACTCAACGGCGCAAGGGCAACCCCGGGCGGCGCTTCAGTAACACCCCTAACGGTGCTGGCACTCATGTCTCAAGCCGTTCCAAAGGATGTGGATGTCGAGTTCGACGGATTCTACGTGAGCGGCAACAATGTAAGGCTCAACGGAAACGGGGCCTCCTTCGAAGCCGTCACTCTGTTGCAACAAGCGCTGATCGACAGCGGCCACTTCGGAGAAGTGGAGGTCAAAGACGTACACGCGGCAGCCGGCGGCAACGGCGTCGCATTCCAACTTCTGCTCGAGCCCTTGGGCTCCGCTTCGCTCCGTGGAGGCGCTAAGGGATGAACGAACTTCTGCGCAAGCTGGGCGCGATTCTTGCCCGTCTCAGTCCCCGGGAACAGCGCTTGTTGGCAATACTCGGCACTATCGTCGCCGCGGTCGTAGCCTACTCGCTGGTCATACAACCCCTGACTGCCGGACGCCGCCGCATAGAGGCCGAGATTGCCTCTTTACGCAGAGACCTAGCCGAGATGAAGATACTCGCCGGCCAGATCAGAGTCGCACAATCCGGTGCCACCGCGCGCAAGCCCGGAGCGGAGAAAGACGCGAAGAATTTCTCACTATTCTCTTTCATGGACAAAGCCACTGCGGCGGCCGTCAGCGCCGAAAGCGTAGCGTCGATGAATCCTAGCCGCCGGGAACTCGAGGATGGAACTTTGGAGAGCACCGTCGAGATCAAGCTGTCTCAAGTGTCATTGGCCGAGATCGTGGCACTGCTCAAGCGCATCGAGAACGCGGAAAGGCCGATCGACGTTCGAAGGCTCGACATGAAGAAGCGCTACGACGACCGCGATCGCTTCGACCTGGTACTGCTGGCCGCAACGCTGTCCAAGACATGAAACGCTTGCTGGTGTTCGCGGCCCTGCTGGCGCTTTTCGCAGCCGTCACCTTTCCGCACGAGCGTCTTCTCGCCAGCGTACTGCGTGCGGGCCTTTCACCACGCGGTGTTCAAGTATCGCTGCTTTCGGCACGGCCGGCGTTTCCCTTCGGTTATAGAGTAGGTGGGCTACGGCTTGCCAAAGACGGTTATGAATTGAACCTTCAGTCGGCATACCTGGGACTGTTCGGAGGTTTCCACACCGATTACTGCGGAGGGTCGATCGAGGGTAACTTTACGGGCCCCGACGATTTCCAACTGCGCTTGCTTGACGGCGACCCCGCCAAGTGCGTTCGCTTGGGGTTTCTTTCTCTAAGCGGCGACTTCAACGCACGAATCGACGTAACGGACGGAAACGGCAGTATGGAGCTCGAAGCAAATGATGGCAGCGTGAGCGGGCACCTGCCGCTCGCCAACGCGGACGGGCGCGGCATCAGCAAGGCGGGCATGGCCATCGGCGAATGGGAGTTCGATGCGGTTTCAGCCAAGGGTCGGTTGAGCAACGGCAAGCTCGAGATCGAATCCGCAGAGGCTAGGGCCGCCGGCCTGCAATGGCATCTGACCCGCGGCCACATCTCGCGCAGGGACGACGGTAGCTACCAAACAGATCTGTATTTCAAGGTGCGAGCCGCTGACTCTTCGGCCAAAGCGCGGGTCCTGCTCGGCCTGCTTCCCAAAGCCACCGAGAACACAGAGGGCTGGCGCAGCTACCGTCTAAGCGGCCCCCTCGGTAGACCCCGCCTGCTAGGGCTCAAGTAAACATGCAGCTAAGGCTTGCCGCACGACGGGCGGCTACGTTGAGTCTCGCCGGCGAGACTCAACGACTCGACGCGCTTCTCCCTCTGCCCTCGCTTAGCAATCGCATCAACGCGATGTTCTGCGAATGCCCGGTTTTTCGCGCGTGCAGCGAGCCTCGTATCGGTGCCCCGAGGAGATAGAAATCTCCCATGATATCAAGGATCTTGTGGCGCGCGAGTTCCTCGGGGAAGCGTAATTCGGTGTTGACGATCCTGCCCTCGCCGATCAGTATAAAGTTGCTCAGCTGTCCTCCCTGGCCTAGCCCCGCTCCTTCCAACGCGCGGATCTCCTCGACAAAGCCGAAGGTACGCGCCGGAGCGATCTGCGAACGAAACGACCCGGCTCCTTCGAAGCAAAATGTGTAACTCTGTTCCCCCACCGGCGGCGGATAAGAAAGTTCGTAGGTTACTTCGAAACCGTCATGAGGACGAATCACGATGAATTCGTCCGGACCGGCGTCTATGCGCACTTCCTCCTCGATCACTATGGGAGCGATGGCCGAGGGCTGGTCTTCTACACCAACCGAGTCTATCAACTGGCAGAGTTCGGCCGCTGAGCCGTCTAGAATCGGCACTTCGCCTTCTATCTTCACCAGCAGATTGGTGATCCCATAAGCGTGCAGGGTCGCCATGAGATGTTCTACCGTTCGCGCAACCGTCCCCTTGTCGAACAGTGTGGTCGCGTAGCCGGTGGAATCCACGTTGTCCACATGTGCGAGCACTTTGCCCTCGCCCGCTATACTCGCAAAACTTATCCCGCTCCCCGGCGGCATCGGCTGCAAGATCAATCCGGTCCTCACCCCGCTATGTAAGCCGAGTCCGCCACCGACCACGCTTTGCGCCAACGTGCGCTGGCTGACACCAGCCGTCGCGCCACCGGCCGAAGGCAATTGCCCGGCCACGACGCTAGCGGCACCTTCGTCGGGGGAGAAACGATTCAAGGCTCCGTTTACCGCCGCTAGAAGCCCGTCGATGGAAAACGGCTTCTCGACGAAATCCACGGCTCCAAGCTTGGTCGCGCGGACCGCCGTTTCCACGTTGCCGTGGCCCGAGATCACGATCACCGGAATCGCCGAGTCCCCGGACCCAGCCTGCTGTAAGAACTCGATGCCATCCATCTCCGGCATCCACAAATCAAGCAAGATGAGATCGGGGTTATGCACCGCAACCGCATCCATGGCCTGAACGCCGTTGGATGCAGTTACGACCTCATAGCCTTCATCTCCGAGAACGCCACGTATCGATTCGCGAACCTTGGCATCGTCATCTACAAGCAAAATCGTCTCAGGCATCTCGGACCTCTCTCTCCTTGGGCACGATGGGAAATTCTATCACGAAACGGCTGCCTCGCGGATGGTTGTCCCTGACTCGAACGAAGGCTTGGTGGTCGGCAGCCACCGAAGCAACAATAGCCAGGCCGAGGCCGGTCCCATCGTCCTTGGTCGAGAAGTACGGCTCGAATACCCGCGGTTTGTCCTTGGCAGCGATTCCTGGGCCGTTGTCCGCGACTTCGAGAACCACGCGCGAGGTTCTTTCATCAAAAGAGGTCCGAAGTTCTATTTGCGGCTCGACGCCGCTTTCACGCACGGCCTCGTCCGCCGAAAGAGCCGCCACCGCATTATCGAGCAGATTGATCAGAACGCGCTTTACCGACTGCCGGTCCAACATCAGTGCCGGAAGCTCTTCGGCACGGGAGAATTCCACTTTGATGTCAGGGCGCGACTCGCTGTACAAAGGGATCGTCTCCTCGACCAACTGGTTCAAATCGTGTAGGCGCTTGTCTCCTTCCGACTTTTGCGCAAAGCGCGAGAACTCGTTGACCAACTGCTTCAATGTGTCTACTTGAGAGACGATCGTTTCCACGCTGCGCTCCAGTAGCTCGGCGTCTTCCCCGCCGAGCCGTGAACGCAAGCGCCTGCCCAGCCTTTGCGCCGACAGTTGGATGGGAGTCAGTGGATTCTTGATCTCATGGGCGATACGCCTAGCAACCTCGCGCCAGGCCTCCATCCTCTGAACTTCGACTATCTGTGATACGTTTTCGACAAAAAGAACGAAGCCCGCCCGCTCACCACTCACGCGCTTCAACTCAGTCGCAGTAACCAGTAGCGTCCGCCCTTCCTGTTCCCGCTTGACGTTGATACGGGTGCCGGAAGCTACGACTCCGGCACTCAAATCTTTCAACAGCGACGCCATTTCCGAGTAACCGGCCTCCTGAAACGTCTCTACCGCAGCTAGCCCCGCAAGCCCTTCAGCGTCGAGGCCCAACAACGACACTGCGGCTGAGTTCACGGTACCGATGCGCCCCTCTTCATCGATGGACACGACACCCGCTTCGATATGTCCGAGCACATTCTCGATGTAACGGCGCCTCTCATCGAGATCATCGTGGGTTGCCTTGAGCTGTGAAGTCATGGTGTTGAAAGCACTGACCAGCATGCCGACTTCGTCACCGCCTGCTTCTTCGAGCCGAACCTCCCAGTCACCGCCGGCAACCCGTTCAGTAGCTTCCGCCAACCGCCCAATGGGGTCGGTAACCCCCCGGGCCATATAAATACCCAGCCATGTAGCCGAGAACACTACCGCGACCGCGGCCAGAGCAAGAGTAATCGCGTAGAGATTCTTGAAAGGCTGTTTGCTGAGCTTTAGCTGGCGGAACTCGCTGAAGGATTTCAGTATGTCTTCACTCCAGCGCCGGATACTGCGCTCAACGAAATAATCAACCACCACCGCACCCAGCACTTTTCCTTTACTGTCGAGTATCGGCACCGCACCGCTGATCACGTCACTTTCGCCGTAAGCCTCTACTTTGGTAGCCTCACGCCCTTCGAGGTTCTCTGACATCAATTCAGCGTCCGGATATAGCGGCATCCCGGTAGGAGTGGATTCGTTGAACAAAGCCAGTACCTGTTCGCCTGAGGAGTTGACTATCTGGATGGTTCCCAGCTTGTAAGCGCGCTGGTGTTCGAGAACCAACTCTCGCAATTTCGTCCGTGAAGACGGCTGCAGCAGCCGCTTCTCCACAGCCTCCGCAGCCAGGGCCCGCGCATGCGCAAGCGCCGCATCCGCAGAATCCCGATAGTAGGTATGGGCCAGTTCCCAGGCACCTTCGAGCGACTGCTCGACCTCGCTGTCGAGCCAATCATCGATGTTGCTGGTCACGAATTGATACGAAATGACGAGCATCAAACCCGCCGGGAATAGCGCAATGGTAACGAAAGCAAAGACCAGCCGCCCGCGAAGATGGCTACCCGGGACACGCCGGCGCCGGTCAATCACCAGCTTCACGATGTTTCGCAAAACCAGGAACGCCACGACTAGAAGCAGAACTATGTTGAGGTTTACCAGTAGGAAGGAGACAACGTTACCGGTGGCTCCACGCCCAGCCGGCCGGCCGATTTCCCACACGGCAAAGAACACCACCGCAAGACCGGCCGCGAGAATCACCGCAACCTCACGGCGTCGGCGCGCCCTTTCCTCGCGCGAAATGGAGATGTCCGGCCTAGGTGCGCCGCTCATAAACAACCGCCGCGCATGCTATTCGAACAGACTCTCCTGTGGCACGGGAGAGTTGAGCTTCAGATGGTCATAAGCGCGCGCCGTGGCGACCCTGCCACGCGGCGTCTTCTGCAAATACCCGCAGCGAATGAGATAGGGCTCGTATACTTCCTCGATGGTGCTGGCATCTTCACCTACGGCAGCGGCAAGCGTGTCGAGCCCGACCGGGCCACCCTCGAAATTCTCTGCAATGACCGACAGCAAACGACGGTCCATGGTATCGAAGCCCGCTTCGTCGACCCCCAAGGTTTCCAACGCTTGCCGGGCTACCTCGAGGTCGATACGCCCGGCGGCGCGAACTTCCGCAAAGTCGCGCAAGCGCCGCAACAGGCGATTGGCGATGCGTGGCGTGCCGCGCGAACGCGAGGCCACTTCGCGGGCGGCGTCCTGCTCGATCTCTACCTCCATCAAAGCCGCCGAGCGTGTGATGATAGCCGCGAGTTCCTTCTCATCATAGAAATCGAGCCGGAAGGTATTGCCGAAGCGCGAGCGCAAGGGAGCACTGAGCAAACCGGAGCGCGTGGTGGCACCGGCCAGCGTGAACCTAGCCAAGTTCAAGGACACCGAGCGTGCCGAAGGCCCCTCTCCGATCACCAAATCGATGCGAAAATCCTCCATCGCCGGGTAAAGTATCTCTTCTATGGCTTTACCAAGGCGGTGGATTTCGTCGATGAACAATACATCGCCGCGCTCCAGCGAGGTCAGTATGGCCGCCAGATCACCGGCTTTCTCGATTACCGGGCCACTACTCTGATGCACACGGCCGCCCATCTCACGCGCGACGATGTGGGCAAGCGAAGTCTTGCCGAGACCAGGCGGCCCGATGAGCAGTAGGTGGTCGAGAGGCTCGTTGCGCCGCGAAGCTGCCCGTATCGCGATATCGAGATTCTCGCAGATGCGGCGCTGCCCGATGTAACTGTCGAGTGTTTGCGGCCGAAGGCTCGGTTCTTGCGAAAAATCCGGATCCGTTTCGGAAGCTTCGCTCAGAGCATCTCTATTCTCGTTGCTTCGCATCTTTCAACAACCACGCAGTGTGCTCACGACAGTCTAGCCAAGGCGCCGCGTATCAACTCCTCGACCCCGCCGCCGTCGCCACCGTCGGCGCGAACCGCGCTTACCGCTCTGAGCGCTTCCCCTCTCTTGTAGCCCAAGGAGCACAGCGCCGCGACGGCATCGGCCGACGGGCCGCTCTCGCTTTTGACCGGACCCGGCTCCGGCATCTTGTCGGTAAGCTCTACGAGGATGCGTTCGGCGGTCTTGCGGCCGACTCCAGAGATTGACACCAGGCGCGCAAGGTCGCGCTCGGCGACCACCCGCGGAAACTCATCACTGTCGATGCCGGACAGAATAGCCATTGCCAATCGAGGTCCTATCCCGGATACTGTACGTAACACATTAAATAGGCTCCGCTCTGCACCATCGGCAAAAGCAAACAATTCCAGCGCGTTTTCGCGCAAGTTCGTCACCACGTACAAAGAGACTTCCTCTCCGCACTCGGGAAGCTTGTTGAAAGTATTCAGGGAGATCGCAGCACCATAACCAACGCCGGCAACGTCGATGAGCACCTCGTTAGGGCACTTCTCCTCCAGTTCTCCACGGAGACGCGCGATCATCTTGAATCAACCCCCGCCCCGTCTACGTCGTACGGGTCTTCGCCGCGGCGCCGGCGCGGCAGCCAGCGCCTGCTGCACCTTGCTCTCGAAACCACCGCTAAGAACGTAACAAAGTGCTACGCCGAGCGCATCGGCCTCATCTTCGAGCGGCAAGCTGTCGAGTGCCAGCAATCTCGCCACGCCGGCCTGCACTTGAGATTTGTCGGCACGCCCATAGCCGACTACGGTTTTCTTGACACTCATCGGGGCATACTCGTTCAGCGGCAAACCCGCAGCGGCTACCGCCGCCATCGCCACCCCCCTGGCCTCACCCAAACGAAAAGCAGACTGCACGTTCCTGGCCAGAAAGTTCCGTTCCAAAGCGACACCATCGGGCCGGTACTCGGCGATCAAAGTAGCCAGCCCTGCATAGATTTGCGCTAGGCGGTCACCGATCTCACCATGGCCGGCGCGCAGCACGCCCGAAGACACGCAGGTCAGACGCGAGCCTTGGGCCTCGACTACTCCCCAGCCGGTAATAATGGTACCCGGATCAATGCCCATTATGCGCATGGCGAAATCCGGCAACGAGGGCCGGCAGCGTGCCGACTCCGCGCAAACGAGAAGGCCGCCCAACAAGCGGCCGGCCCACCGAAACGATTCGCGCCCGGCTCCGGCCCCAAGCAGGCGCCTGAGACAATCTGGTCAAAGGATTCCTGGCTCAAGCGGAAAGCCGTTTGAGTTCCTCGTCGTCGATTTCGAAATTGGCCGAGACTCTTTGGACGTCGTCGTTGTCTTCCAGGGCGTCGATGAGCTTCAGCGCTCTCGCTGCATCCCCCCCCGACAGCTTGACGAAGTTTTGCGGAACCAACGCGATCTCGGCGGCCTCGATTCGAAGTCCGCCCGCTTCTAGAGCCGAGCGCACGTTTTCAAGTTGGTCCACGGCGGTAGTCACCACGAAGGAATCGTCTTCGCCGGCTACATCGTCGGCCCCGGCTTCCACCGCCATCTCAAAGACATCCTCTTCCTCCACTCCCTCGGCAGCAACGCGAATCTGGCCGACCCGGTCGAACATCCAACTCACGCAATTATTCTCCCCTAGATTACCGCCGTGCTTGCTGAAAAGGTGCCTGATGTCGGCCACTGTGCGATTCTTGTTGTCGGTCAAGGCCTCGAGCATCACCGCCATCCCCCCGGCGCCGTAACCTTCGTAGGTAACCTCCACATAGTCGGCGCCTTCGAGTTCCCCGGCGCCCTTCTTGATCGCATGCTCGATGTTGTCGTTGGGCATGCTCTGAGCACGGGCGTTATTGATCGCCGTTCTCAGCCTGGGGTTCGCGTCGGCATCACTACCGCCCAATCGCGCCGCGATGGTAAGTTCCTTGATCAGCTTGGTGAACAGCTTGCCACGCTTGGCATCGTTGGCCGCCTTCTTGTGCTTGATGGAACTCCACTTAGAGTGACCTGACATTTACTTACTCGCCTGCTCCTTTTGCCTCTTGTTCGCATCGATAGCATAGCAGCCGCCGCTAGTAAACGTGGGCTAGCCCGCCACTGCGGTCGGGCAATCGCGTGCCTATGCGAAAGAAAGCTACACAGGGTGCGTTTGCGTGATCTCGCAGATTTCAGCCACACTCGCACCGCGATGTTGTCGGTAGAATCATGGCAGCGCATTCCTAACGCTACCGCGGCAGCGCTGGCAGCTTTGACCCTGAGCGCCTGCTCGGCGGGCAAACCGCCGGCAGCAGAGCCGCTGCGGGCCACGCCGGCTCCCCAAGCCACCCTCCCCGTGAAAGCCGCCGCCGAGCAAACTCCCCCACCGCCGCGTCCCGCGCTCACCCAGAAAGGGCTGTGCTCTTGGTACGGCGATGCCTTTCATGGGCGGCGGACCGCCAACGGTGAATATTTCGACCGCGAGGCTATGACCGCAGCTCACAGGACACTGCCCTTCGACACCAAGATAAGAGTGCGGGACCTAGCAAGCGGGCGCAGCGTGGATGTTCGCGTGAACGACCGCGGGCCCTACGTACGGGAACGCATACTTGACATCTCGCGTGCCGCCGCCATCCGGCTCGGGATACTCGAAAAGGGAGTCGCTGAAGTCGAACTCGAGGTACTCGACGA
Source organism: Candidatus Binatota bacterium (assembly GCA_024276575.1). GTDB lineage: Bacteria > Desulfobacterota > Binatia > UBA1149 > CAITLU01 > JAJRWY01. The sequence continues at coordinate 50,689 of JAJRWY010000312.1, read as the reverse complement.
ACGCCTTACGAGTTGGCCGGAGCAGGCTTTCTCGGTGCAGATCGGCGCCTTCAAGTTTCCCGGACGCGCGCGAACATTCATCGATGGAATCGGCCTGGACACCGCGGGCGATGCGGCTTTCTACATAAAAGACCCGGACTTGCTCTCACGTTTCTACCGGGTGCGCTTGGGACTTTTTGCAAACAAGGCTGCAGCCCGCGCCGCGTCTGCTCAATTACAATCACGCGGTTTCGACACTTTGATCGTCCGCGAAAGCTTCATCCCGGGACAAGAACCCGCGGGATCGGCGCTCGCCGGCACCGCAGATCACGAAGAAGATCTGCAACTACTGAGCAGCCAAGAAAAATAAGCGCTCTCGACTTTCGCCGCTTCGAAAGATATCAACTCCGGGGTTTCGTAAGCGTGCAACTGTTTTAGGCGTTCGACAAGCCGCTCCCAATTGCTCGCAAGTGTCTTTATGAGCAGTAGACATTCGGGCCCGCTCTCGACCTTGCCTTCCCAACGATACACGGACGCTGCGGCAACTCGGGTAACGCATGCGGCCAGCCCTTCCTCGACCAACGCAGACGACAGTTTCCGTGCCGACTCCTCGTCGGCTGTGGTACTCAGCACCAACAACGCGGGATCATTCTGCGGCTTCTCGACTTTCATGCTTCTCTCCCAGCTCCGACTCGGCACCACGTTTGGCACGCTTCGACCAAGTCGGGAGCAAACGCTCGTAGGCGGGCACTGCACCGGCTGCTCGCAAGGCGTTCAGCGCCCGTCTACATGACTGCAGCGCCGGGGCGAAGAAGGCAGCGACCGGCCCGGCCCCGGAGCTGGGTTCCAGCAAGCCGGCGCCAAATAGCTGTCGTCGCAACGACGCCGGTACCTTGAAACTGCGGCGATTTCCGCCCGAAGCCACCCCCTCTAAGCAAGCGCTCAAGTGCGCAGGCCCGAACCGCGTGGCGGCGGCAATCTCACAAACCGCCTCGGACGACAGCAGCCGTTCACAATGGAGCAAGAGCGCCGCTTCGAAATAGTCATCGAACCAAGACAAGCGGCGGCCGAAACACTCGAGTTCCTCGGCCCGGCGCATGCGCTGGCGCAAAATATAGATCCCGCCAACGCGATGTCCGCGATCCTCACGAAGCGCCAGGAACCTCTCGACCTTGGATACGTAAAGATCCTCCACACCCGCTTTCTCGAGCAAACTCAGGACCCGGCCCGCGCCGACGCGGCCGTCCACGATGTCGGCATAGAGCGAATACACGAAAGGATCCGACTCCCAGTCATCACCGAACAGGTATTCCCGGGATCCCGGAGGGATCTGCGCGAGGCCGCCGAGCAGTTCACTGAGCTTATAGCCAAGTTGCTCGCGTAAGGCTCCGAAGTCTCCGCGCATCAAATGGCGGAACTGGTTTTTGAAGCCGATACCATCGTAGTCGATACCATCAAGCTCGAGCTTGTCGCGAATGGCTGTCCCGATCTGCGGAGGTGACGCGGTGATGAAGAAGAGACGGCTGTCGCGCCCCTGCTTCGAGGCAGTCGTGCGCAATCCCTTTATCAGTTCCACCACACCCGGCAGCGCCACTTTATCGCGGCCTTTTTCAAATGGCACACGCATCAGTGCGCGCAACGACTCGAAGTCCGAATCGAGGTAGGTCTTGTCGATGTCCCAGCGAAAGACTGCGATACGCCTCAGAGCGAGACTCCTTCGGCAACCAATTCCCCAAGCAGCTTGCGCGTAGCCCGGCTGTCCGTTTGCGCACCCGGCGCAGTGCCACGCAAACGCCCGGCCAAGCGCACTAGATCCCCGTATGAGTCTACGTCGCACCAGCGCGGGAGCAATGCAAAAGAAGCCCCCGCATTTTCGATCCTACGCACGGTCGCCTCGAGAACGCCGCTGCCACCCCATTCAGCTTCGATATCGAAAAGCCCCGGCACCTCGCAACGGGCGCCGATCAAGTAGTATCCTCCGTCTTCAGCCGGCCCCAACACTACGTCGCTACCGCCTGTGCTGACCTGCCACAGAGCGCGCTCCAGAACACCCAATGGAAGATCGGGCACATCGGCGCCCAGGATCAACCCAGCGCCGGAATCTCCCACCGACCGCTGCAGCGCCCGGCCCATGCGCTCACCAAGATCACCCTCGCCTTGGGCCACCAGTTCAACGCCCGCCTCTCCGGCCAGCCGAGCCAACACCGGGCTTGCCCCATCGGGAGAACAGGCAAGGTGGACGGCCGCACCATCGAGCTTCGCCGTACGCGTAACGATATCCGAGACGAAGGCAAGGTGGCAGCGTGCGGCTTGCTGTGGGCTTAGCGGTGGACACAAGCGGGTTTTGACCCGTCCCTCGACCGGCTCCTTCGCGAAAATATAGGATGGAACCTCTTTCACAACCGTTTCTCGCAATCTAGCGGCTCCCATGCTCATAGTTCCTTCCAAACCCGCAACAGCCGGCCTTGGCAAACCCAGGCCTTCGTTATCGAGGGCCTCCAGACTCTAGGCACGGGGATTGACATCACACGGTAACCACGCCAATTTGGCTAGCTTTCGAGGAAACGGCGATGAGCTATGCAGTAATAAAGACCGGTGGAAAACAGTACCGGGTGGCTCCAGGCACCCGGCTTACGATCGAGAAGTGCGACGGCGCCCCCGGCGACGCGGTGGAGTTCGAGGAAGTACTCCTTCGCGGTGGCGGTGACGGCGTGGAAGTAGGGACACCATTGGTTCCCGGCGCCTCGGTCAAAGCGGTGATCCTGCACCAAGGCCGTGGCCATAGGATCCTGGTTTACAAGAAAAAACGCCGCAAGAACTACCGCCGGCGCCAAGGGCACCGGCAGTGGGAAACCACGGTGGAGATAACCGCCGTCAACTAACAGCGTCGCTGCAGACGTCAACTACGGGCTTGTCCCGATACCGCGGAATAGCGAAATGGCACATAAAAAAGGTCAAGGCAGCAGCCGCAACGGTCGCGATACCCGCGGCCAGCGACGCGGCGTGAAGAAGTTCGGGGGAGAGTCGGTGGTAGCCGGCAATATCATCGTACGCCAGCTCGGCACGCGCATCCATCCAGGCAACGGCGTGGGCATGGGCCGTGACTACACTTTGTTTGCCACCACTGACGGCGTCATCAGCTATGAGCGCTACGGGCGTAGCCGGAAGAAAGTCAGCGTCTACCCGGCCTGATCGCGCTCGCGACAGGCGGAATCCATGACATTCGTCGACGAAGCCCGGCTTCGGGTTTGGGCAGGCGACGGGGGCGACGGCTGTAGCGCTTTTCTGCGGGAGAAGTACCGGCCCAAGGGTGGCCCTGCCGGGGGCGACGGGGGCGACGGGGGCTCCATCATCGCCATCGCCGATGCCGGCATGAGCACCCTGCTCGACTACCGCTACAAAGACTTGATCAAGGCCGACCGCGGAGAAAACGGTAGCGGCAAGAGCCGGCACGGCGCGGCCGCACGGGACACGGTCCTGACGGTTCCGGTCGGAACTTTGATCATCGACGAGAGCAGTGGCGAAACCATAGCCGACTTGACGCGTCCTGGGCAGGAGGCGGTACTGGTGTACGGTGGCCGCGGCGGCCGTGGCAACGCTCGATTCGCCACCTCGGTCAATCAGGCTCCGCGCCGGGCCGACCCTGGCACGCCTGGCGAGAAACGTAACTTGCGTCTGGAACTCAGGCTACTGGCGGATGTCGGAGTGATAGGCTTGCCGAACGCCGGGAAATCGAGCTTGGTGGCACGCGTAAGTGCAGCCAAGCCCAAGATCGGCGCGTATCCATTCACATCGCTCGCCCCCACGCTCGGCGTGGTAAAGTGGAACGAGGATGGAGGAAGTTTCGTAATCGCCGACCTCCCCGGCTTGATAGAGGGCGCCCACGAAGGCCACGGATTGGGGTTGCAGTTTCTCAAGCATGTAAGCCGCAGTGCCATGCTACTGCACCTGCTCGATGCCAGCATGAAGGGCCCCGAGCAGGTAATGAGGGATTTCGACGCGGTGAACGCGGAATTGGAGTCTTACTCGCCACAGATAGTGCGACGTCCGCAGGTGGTCGCGATGTCGAAGCTAGACCTGCCGGAATCGGCGGCGATGTTTCCCGAACTGAAACGATACTTCGAACAGCGTGGACTCGAACTCCTCGCGCTGTCATCGGCCACCGGCGAAGGCTGCCGGGAAATTATCTCCATGCTCGGCCGTAAAGTTGTGGAACTGCGAGCGAGGCAGGCTGAGGTTGACCCGGGTTCTGCCGCTACCGACTGATGTAAAAACACGCCGGCGCCATAGCAGCGGTAACGGAGCCGGGGGGCTCGGATCGCAGCGGCAATAGAATTTGCAGGAACCGTAGGGACGGCAGGAATCGACGAGAGACGAGAGATGCACAGGCAATATAAGCACAGCCTGTTCCGGCAGGCACGACGCTTGGTCGTCAAGCTGGGCAGCAGCATCGTTGCTACCGAGTCGGGAGTGCACCGCGAACGCGTAGGCCGCATCGTCGCGGAGATCTCGAGGCTGCACGAGGACGGATACGAGATCGTCGTCGTCACTTCCGGGGCGCGGGCAGCCGGGCTGGCGCGCCTGGGCTTGAAACGCATGCCCACTAGAATCCCCGAACAGCAAGCGGCGGCGGCGATCGGCCAAATAGGCCTGATGTCGCTGTACGAGGAATTTTTCGCCGACCATGGCAAGCACGTTGGGCAGGTGCTACTGACCGCGACCGGCCTGCGCGATCGCAGCCAGTACATCAACGCCAAACGAACGCTCAACCACCTACTCGAGAACCGCATCGTCCCGATCGTCAATGAAAACGATTCGGTAGCCATCGACGAGTTGAAGTTCGGCGATAACGACCGCCTGTCGGCGCTGGTTGCCGGACTCGCCGAGGCCGATTTACTGATCATGCTCACGGACGTCGACGGGGTCTACTCGGGCGACCCTCAGACCCAAGGCTCCAAGCTCGTCGAGGTGATCAAAGGACCAGGCCTCGACCTCGCAGGGGGCGGACAGTCCGGCCGGTTGGGAAGCGGCGGGATGCGAAGCAAGCTACTCGCAGCGCGAAGCGCCGGCCATCGCGGCATACCGGTCGTAGTAGCCAACGGTCTCGAAGCGGGCACTCTCGGGCGCATCTTGAGCGCGGACGATTCGGTAGGCACCCTGTTCCTACCGTCGGATTCTCCGATCTCCAATCGTAAGTACTGGATCGCCTACGGAGTACCCGTCCAGGGGCGCCTGCTGCTCGATGAGGGCGCGGTCAAGGCAATCTGCGAACGTGGGGCAAGCTTGTTGCCCGCAGGTGTGACCGCAGCCCACGGTGACTTCCGTGCCGGTGCTTGCGTTGCCTGCGAATCCGCAGACGGCGTCGAAGTGGCCCGCGGACTGGTCTCCTATGACGCCGGCGACTGCCGGGCGCTACTGGGCAAATCCAGTTCCGCGATCGAGAGCGAGTTGGGTTACTACATTTGCGATGAACTGATACATCGAGACGACCTAGTTCTGCTTCGCGACGTCGAGGAGCAAAGCGGAGGAAACAGTGAACGAGGAGGCCGAAAGTGAACGACAACAACGGGACGGTGCTCGATCTATGCCGTCGCGCACGTCACGCGGCGCAGCGGCTATCACAGATCGACGATAATACGCGTAGTGCCGCCTTGCAGGCTGCCGCTACACGGTTGCGCCGGGATGCGGCCTTGATCGAAGAACGCAATCGCAAAGACCTGGGAGCGGGGCGCGCCGGCGGCCTTTCCGCCGCACTTCTGGATCGCCTGCTGCTCAGTCGCGAAAGAATAGAGTCGATGGCGGCAGGCCTGGAAGCGGTGGCCGAACTTCCCGATCCTCTGCTCGAGCCCATACGGAGCTGGCAGGCACCTTCAGGGCTGGACATAGAGCAACGCCGCATCCCGATCGGAGTAATCGGCGTCATCTACGAATCGCGTCCCAACGTGACCGCCGACGTCGCAGCCCTATGCGTAAAATCCGGAAACGCGGTGGTGCTGAAGGGCGGCAAAGAGGCTATCGCCTCGAACAGCATCATCGCCGATCTCTTGGCTGAAGAACTTTGCTCGGCCGGAGTGCCTGAAGATGCCGTTCAGCTGATACGCAGCACCGAAAGAAGTGACACCCAGGCGATGCTCGAAGCGGAAGAATTCATTGATGTGATAATTCCCCGCGGAGGCCCCGGTTTGGTCCGTGCGGTGGCGCAACATTCCAACATTCCTGTCATCAAGCACTATGAAGGGGTCTGCCACGTCTACGTTGATAGCGCCGCCGACTTGGCCATGGCTGCCGATATCGCCTTCAACGCCAAGGTCCAGCGGCCCGGCGTGTGCAACGCGATGGAAAATCTGCTGGTCCACGAAAGCGTAGCCGAGGAATTCTTTGCCACAATCGGGCCGCGCTTCGAAGAGGCCGGGGTAGAGATACGCGGCGACGATAAAACCTGCACCCTACTGCCCGGTGCCCGTCAAGCCGTCGAAGACGATTGGTCGCGTGAATATTTGGACCTCATAGTCGCAGTCAAGGTCGTCTCCTCGCTCGACGAAGCCATCGATTTCGTCAATCACTACGGGTCCGGCCATTCCGACAGCATCGTCACCGTAGACGAAGTGGCGGCGGATAAGTTCCTCGACCGGGTAGACTCCGCCGTCGTATACGTGAATGCCTCCACTCGTTTCACCGACGGCTTCGCGTTCGGTTTCGGAGCCGAAGTCGGTATTTCGACCAACCGCCTGCATGCCCGCGGACCGATGGGGCTTCGAGAGTTGACCACTTACAAGTACGTGGTTCGCGGCCAGGGGCAGTTGCGTTAAGTGGTGATGCAGCTGGGGATTCTCGGCGGCACCTTCGATCCCGTACATCGCGGGCACATCGCGTGCGCCCGCGACAGTGCGCACAACTTCGATTTATCTAAAGTATTGTTGGTGCTCTCGGCCCGCCCGCCCCACAAACCCGGCCAAACACCCGCCCCGGTTCAATGCCGCATGGAAATGTTACGTCTTGCGACCGCCGAAGACCCCCGCCTCGAGCCGAGCGCTTTGGAGGCCGGACGGCCCGGCCTTTCCTACACATACGACACGCTGAAGACACTGAGAACGCGCTACCCCGGCTGCGAGTTGTATTTGATTCTGGGCGTGGATGCTTTCGTCGAATTGGACACCTGGTACCGCGCGGGCGAGATCCTCGAGCTATGCCATTTGTTAGTAACCGGCAGGCCCGGACACGAGTTGGATCGCGCCGGTGGCCGCGGCAGCAGCCAACCCCGGGGAAAGGCTAAGCTGCCCCCTTTCCCTGCAATTGCCGCCCTGTCCGACGCTTGTTATGATTCTGAAGCCGGCTGCTACCTGCACAGCAGCGGCCACAGAGTGATCGGCCAGCAAATCACAGCCCTCGATATATCTTCGACTGAAATCAGGCGAAGGGCCCGTCAAGACGGGGAAATTGCCGATCTGTGCGGGCCTGCGGTAGCCCGCTACATCCTCGAACATGGACTGTACCGAGCAGTCAAACGGAGTTGACGAAACTTGAGCGAAACTTTATCGACCCGGCAGCAAGCGCTCGCTATTGCCGATCTTGCCGCTGAGCGCAAAGCCCAGGACATCACCATAATAGATATAGCAGAGCGATCCTCGGTAGCAGATTATTTCATCATCTGCACCGGACGCTCCCACATTCAAGTTGACGCGATCTGTGCCCGCATAGAAGAAGGCATGCGCGACCGCTCGGCCAAGCGGCCCCTGTCCACAGAAGGCTTGGAAAACGGGCTTTGGGCCCTTCTCGACTACGGCGACATCGTAGTTCACGTCTTTCAACAACAGTTCCGCGCTCTTTACGACCTCGAAAGGCTATGGGGACAGTCGCCGCGTTGGAACTACGAGGACGGGTCGGCTAAGAAGACTGCTTCAGGCTCACAATGATCCGCCGCACAGCCACCTTCCTACTGATCGTCGCCCTGATCGCCGCCGTCGCGAGCTTGGTCTACCTCAACCCGCAACCCTCGGTAGTCAAGCTGCCGCCGGCCTTCCGTTACGAACTCTCTCTCGGGGCCATCATCATAGCCAGCACCATGCTCGGCGCTGCACTGGTATTCTTGCTGCTCCTGCTCAGAGAAGGCCGCTGGGCGCTACGGCGCTGGTCGATGAATCGTGAGCGCCGCCACGCCGAGCGAAACTGCCGCTTGAAGACCGAATCGCGATCTCTCGCTCTGGCCGGCCAGCACCTGCGTGCACGCACTCTGCTCACCCGTGCCACCAAGAGAAGCGAGTCGACGCTTCTCGACCTGCTCGAATACGCGGAGAGCTACCGCCGCGAGGGCGCGCTGAAAGAGGCCCGCAAGGTGTTGGAGAACGGCATCGATGACTTCGGCAACGATCCCCTTCTGCTGCACGCTATCGGCGAAGTCTGCTATGCCCTAGGCGATTACGCGGCTGCCGCAGTGGCTCTGGAACGGGCGCTGGCCACCTACCCCGCCAGTGCGGCCTTGATAACTTTACTGCGTGACGTCCTCGAAGCGGCGGGATCCTGGCAACGACTCGAGGAGATCCAGTACCGTCTGACCGCTCTAAAGCCGGACGACGAAGACGAAAAACACAGGCTGATACGCTACCGGTTCTCTGTAGCCAAACACATGGAAAGCGAGCGGCGGGAAGCCGCGCTGAAATCCATAATATCATCTGCTCCCGGCTTCGCCCCGGCGATCATCCTTCGTGCCAAGCTGCTGTCTGAACGAGGCGCGCGGCGTGCCGCATTGCGGGTCCTGGAGAAAGGCCTAAAAACGGTCGCACATCTGGGAATACTCGAAGAGTTGGAGCAACAGCTCGCGGACAGCGGCCGGCGTAGCCGCTTGTTGAAAGTTCATCGCAAGCTTCTAGCCTCCCGCCCCGAAGACCAAGCCCTCAAACTCCACATCGCTGGTTACGCTTTGAAAGACGGACGATTGGAAGATGCCGAGCGGCTCCTAAGCGAAGTCGACCCGGGGTTCAACCCGCCCTTGAAGCTTGCTCTGGAGGGAGAACTGCACCGTTTGCGTTCCCAAGACCGGCTGGCCGAGCAATGCTACCGCAAGGCTCTTTCGGCATCCCTCGGCGTCGATCTCGCAGCGGCGGAAGAATCCGGAACTCACGCCGACAAATAAGAGGCGATCACAGCAAGAGCTCGAAGATCATGCACGTCGTGCGGCATTTCGGGAATCGCTGCGCTGACGACACCGCTAGGCAATTCAGCTTCGAAAGCCTCGCGTCTGACTGCTTCGGCAAGCGCCGTACGGTATGCGTTCGAGAAAGTTTGCCGCAACCAACCGGCTAACGCGGGGTCCGCTCCGGCCACAGATGCCCGCTCCAGCAAATCAGACACAGCATCGGCTGAGACCTCGGCGTCTACGGCCGGCGACAGATGCACGCGGTTCATAACTACCGCTTTCAAGCTGACTCCGAGCTTCTCCATCTTAGCGGTCAGATCCTCCGCTTCCCCGAGGACCTGCTCCTCGCAAGCGGCGACGAGCACGAAGGCGGTAGAATCTCCTCGCAACAGGGCCCTCACCTTGCGGCTTCGATCGGCGATGCCGTCGAACAACTCTTCCATGGCAATGAAAAATTTGGATACGTCGGAAAGGGTCTGTAGCCCCGTAGCATCTTCTATCTTTTGCAATAGAAACTGCACTGTCCTGCTCCCGCCTTTCCACGCAGACCAGCCCACGGACACATAGGGCTTGACCAACCAACTGACCACATTGCGGTCCAGAAAAGCCTCGAGCCGCGCCGGAGCTTCTAGGAAGTCCAGGGCATGGCCCGTAGGGGGGGTGTCGAGCACGATGAGATCATAATCGTTCGACTCCTCGACCCGGCAAAGCTCCTCGATAGCCATGTATTCCACCGATCCCGCAAACGATTGCGACAAGTGCAAATAGAAGTCGTTGTCCAAAATGGCATTGCGAATCTCGGAGTTGGGAGCATGACGTCCTATGAAATCATCCCAGGCGCTTTTCTGGTCCAGCATTCCCGCGCTCAGCTCGCCCGGCAGTTCGAGTCCAGCTTCGTGCACGAGCCGTTCGGGGATCACTTCTCCGCCCGACCGCAGGGTGTCCAAACCCAGCGATTGTGCCAGGCGCTGGGCTGGATCGATGGTCAGAACCATCGCGCGGCGGCCTTGCATCGCTGCGTGCAGTGCGAGCGACGCCGAAACTGTGGTCTTGCCCACGCCGCCGGTTCCCACACAAACAACCACCCGGTGGCCATCAAGTAGTTGCGCCAAGCTCACTCGCTAGAGTCCTCCAATACACCTGCAGCCGGTTCTTCTACCGCCCCGACAATGTCATGCTCGGTCATAGCATCGCGGGGATGTTCCTTATCCCGCATTATTCATGAAACCTCGTCGCGGGAGTCGCTAGTGCCCCCGGGGTCCTGCACCGCGTCCTTGACCAGTGAAGCCAGCAGGCGTAACTCGGCTAAGCCGAATTCTTCGCTCTGCTGCAAGGGAAGCCTGCAGACCCGCAGACCTAGGCGGTCCTCGACCGCCGCGATACCGCGCTCTTGCACCCGGTACCAGCCCAGGCAGGATGCCGCGGCATCGACGACAGCGTCACGCAAGGCCCGCTGCTCGGGAAGTGGGGTAAACCGCCGCAAGCTGTCGACAGCCGTACCGGCGCCTTCAGGCGGTCGCTCCCGGCAACGGTTGACGAACAACTTTCCGAACGGCATCGACAAAGGGCCGTTGAGTTTCTCGACGATCTCGGCAGCTTCAAACAGCGGCATGTCTTCGGGAGACGCGACCACGTGCACCACCGAGAGCGATGGATCCTCGAGTAGCGCTTCCACGCGTTGAGACTCTCGATGTACCAAACCCGATTTGAAGGTCGCCGCGGCAGTAGCCGGCATCTGTAAGTACTTCAGACTGTGCCCGGATGCCCCGGCATCGACCACTATACAATCCCATAGCGGCTTGCCGGCGGCATCGCGTCTCTCGGCTTCGAACCAGATCTTTCCCATCGTCATCAGCTCTTTGAGACCTGGCGCTGCCGCGACGAAACTACGGTAAAGATTACTCTCGAAAACCAAACGCAGAAGACGGCGTATGGGAACGACCAACTCCAGGTACTCCGCCAGCGCAGCATCGCCTTCCACGCAGTCCAGATAGAGCCCGTCGAGGACTTCGACCGGGCCCCGGCCGGGCTTACCCGGAGACAACAATCGCGCGGCTCCTCCAGGCGCGCCCAACTCCAGTAGTAAGACCCGCTCGTTAGGGCCGGCGGCAGCGACGGCAAGTGCGGCCGCCACTGTAGATTTGCCCACTCCCCCCTTACCGACGACGAACTGCAGCCGTTTGCTCATCAAAACACTCCCGGCCTTACTTCTTGCCCATTCGCGGGTCAACCGGGATGCAGGCCAGCGCACTGTGTGCAGGCTTGCCTTGCCGGTTGCAGGCTTGCCGGCGTCCCCTTGCTGTCTTGTGGACCATGCAACGATACACTGCCGAACAGGCCGCCACCGATCCTGCCGGAGACACCGTCTCGAAGAAGCGCCGGACACCAGCCCGCGGACTCTTGCCCACGGTTGCTGTGCCCACGGTTGCTGTGGACCGGGCAGCGTAACATCGCTAAGCTTTACACAAGTATGAACGGCCCTAAGCACATATTGCGGCGCTACCGAAGCGCCCTGCTCATAGTCTCCACCCTTATACTGATCTCGGCTTGCGGGGCGCCCGCCCCACTCACCGAGGACGAGCTGGAAGACGAAGCTTCGCGTTATTTCGAACACCGCAATTACATTCAAGCCATCGGTAACTATGAAGAGTTGCTCGAGCAGTTCCCCTTCTCTGAATACGCTGAGAGCGCCAGCATCAAGATCGCGCAGGCTTACTACCTAACCGCCCAATACGAGAAGGCCATCGCGGCTTTCAACGACTTCGAGAGGCTCTACCCGGTCAGCGACCGCCTTCCTTTCGTGGAATACACTGTGGGAATGTGCCACCTCGACCGGGCGCTTGACGGAGACCGTGACACTTCGGCTTCTGCCCAGGCCAAACGACAGTTCGAGCGCCTGCTGCAAAGGTATCCCGATTCCATCTACTCTACACTAGCCAGCTTCCGGCTACGGCAGAGCATCGAGCATCTCGCTAGGCATGAGCTCTACGTCGGCGACTATTATCTGGAACACGACCGCAAGGAAGCGGCGATGGCGCGCTACTCGTATGTTCTCGACACCTACCCGGACAGCGAGAGCGCGCTCGAGGCACAGCGCAAGCTCGCTGAATTGCGCGGGAGTGCGAGTCCTCTTGCGGTGCAAGAGGACTCGGGACCAAGCGGATCGCTATAGCCCCTGCGGCGCAGCCAGTCACTGAAGGCCCGAGGCCCCGTCGAAAGTGCCGGGAGGCGCTGGCTGAGTCGAGTCGACATGGACAGTGCAGAAGGGGGGCGGTTGCAACGACTCCCCGCCCTTCTGGAGCCGGGCCAGAGTCCCCGCGACCGGCAGTTCGAGCCGGTTCAGATCAACATCATATCAACAGATTGCGCTCGAGACCGCGGACCTGTCGTTCGCTCACCCCAATCGCATCCAAGTAACCGCGGATCCCGCCCCAACACTCGTCCATCTTGTTCAGGGTATGAATCATTCGCTCGGGCGGACTCGAGATAAGATACGAAACCGTCTCTTCGTCTATACCTCCGGCCTCCATAGCCTCCCGGTAGCGCTCGACCACCGGCGAGAGATAGCGTTCCGACAGAGCATAGTCGGCTACGATATCATCATCGGCTACCCCTAAACTCCGCAGAATAACCGCAGCGAGCACTCCCGTGCGATCCTTGCCCCCACTGCAGTGAAAAACCGCAGGCTCGCAACCGGCCACCGACAGTTCACCGAGTATGGCGGCTATAGTTGCAGCGCCTTCGCACAGCATTTCGTAGTAGCGGTTGCGCAAGTCCATCGTTTTCCAATCGAGATCGGGATCGTAAGGGTTCAAACTGACCTTGATAAGAGGCATATGCCGGTGCCGTCCGGCGGCCCCTGCAAACGGCCCGACTCCGTCATTATCCAACTCGATCTGGCTACGCAGGTCGTAGACCCTGCGTATCGACATCGCTTCGAGTAAGCGAAGGTCGGCGGCGCTGACACGGTGCAAGCCGTCGGAGCGAAACAAGCGCCCGGTAGCCGTACGGCGCCCGTCGTGGGTGTTAAACCCACCCAGATCTCGAAAATTGCGAAGCCCCTGTAACTCTACACGACGCGACATATCCGGCTCTACTACACCGGGACTGCCGACGATTCACACCCACGCACGGCAACAGTATGTAGAAACATCGTCAGATGGAACCCGCGTCCGCCGCCAGACTTGCGCCGTTCATGCTGCACCGCAGCGAAAGCTTTTGACAGTGAGGCCTAGTGCCGCTACCCTTTCCGTTCCTTATTCAGAGTGGCGGAGGGAATGGGCCCTGTGAAGCCACAGCAACCGGCCTGCGCAAGCGGGCGGCAGGTGCTAAGTCCCGCACCTTAGCGTTGCGGTGAGCGCGTAATCGAGTTCACGCAAATGCAAAGAGGGTGAAAGATAAGGAGAGGCCTGTCGCCGCGACCCAGTACCTCTTCCTTATCCCGCCTGGAAGAGGTTTTTTTGTACTTGCAGCAGCAAACAAAAGATTCGGTTCTGTTGGTGGGCGTCGGCGCCCTCGGTTGCGCTGCCGCGCGCATGCTCGTGGGCGCCGGAGTTGCCAAACTCACGATTATCGACCCCGACCGCATCGAGCTTTCGAACCTGCAGCGGCAGGTCTTGTTCGGCGACAGCGACGTCGGAGCACCCAAGGCCGAGGCCGCGCGTAAGGCTCTAGCCGCATCCGCCGGCGGCCCTGTTACCACTGAAATTCGTCCCATCGAAGATACGTTGAACACCGGCAACGCCGAGAGCCTCGTTTCCTCTCATGATTTCGTGATCGACGCTTGTGACGACCCGGCCACGAAATTCATGATAAACGCCGTTGCAGTCTCGACCGGCACCGCTTTCTGTTACGGCGGTGTGATCAGAACCACCGGCCAATGGATGACCGTGGTGCCGGGCGTGTCGGCCTGCCTCGCATGCGCTTTCCCCGACGACCACCCGCAGGAAGCCGACGGCGGCTGTTCAGCTATGGGCATTCTCGCACCAGTGGCCGGCTTGGTGGGAACCGCACAAGCGCAAGACGCGCTTCGTTACCTTGGTGGAGACAAAAGCCTGTGTCCCGGCCGCATGAATATCTATGAATTGTCAGGGTGCCGTTGGCGCCATGTATATTTCCCCAGGGATCCCGCTTGCCCGCGATGCTCCCGCTCGGGGGAAACCCGTTCACGACCCCGCGGTTACGAGCCCGCCGCTGCAGCGCCCGGCATCGACCGCTGAAGGAGATAACTACCATGTCTTTTGTAAAAGGCCTCAAGTGCCGTGAATGTGGCGAGGCTTACGAACTCAAGCCCTACCACGTCTGTGAATACTGCTTTGGCCCCCTCGAAGTAGAATACGACTATGACAAGATATCGGCTGCGGTCGATCGCAAGACCATTGAAGCGAGGCCACCCAACCTGTGGAGATATCGCGAGTTGCTTCCGGTGGAGTCCGAGCCGCGTATCGGCCTGTATTCAGGTTTTACTCCCTTGCTCAAAGCCGATCGCTTGGCAGAAGTGCTCGGCGTCTCGGAACTCTACGTAAAAGACGATTCGGTCAACCACCCGACCTTCTCCTACAAGGACCGCGTAGTCTCGGTCGCGCTGACCAAAGCGGTCGAGTTCGGCTTCGAAACCGTCGCATGCGCCTCTACCGGCAACCTAGCCAATTCCGTTTCCGCCCATGCAGCACGCGCCGGCCTGCGGTGCTTCATCTTCATCCCCGACAACCTCGAACAAGGCAAGGTGGTGGGATCGGCCATATACAACCCGGTCCCGGTCGCGATCTCCGGCAATTATGACGACGTTAACCGCCTGTGCACCGAGATCGCGGACAAGTACGGCTGGGCTTTCGCAAACATCAACCTGCGGCCTTTTTACACCGAAGGAGCCAAAACTTACGGATTCGAAGTGGCCGAACAACTCGGCTGGAAGCTCCCCCAACACATCGTCGTTCCTACCGCCGGCGGCACCATCTTGCCCAAAGTCGCCAAGTCCTTTGAAGAGCTGCAGCGGGTAGGCTTGGTCGAGCAGAGCGGATTCAAGATATACTCCGCGCAAGCCGCCGGTTGCGCTCCGGTCGTCAACGCCCTTCACCGGGGAACCGACCTTATCGAACCGGTAAAGCCTCATACCATCGCCAAGTCGATCGCGATCGGCAACCCGGCCGACGGCTATTACGTTCTCGGAGCGGTCAGGGATTCCGGAGGATGGGGTGAATCAGCTAGCGACGAAGAAATAGTGGAAGCAATCAAACTACTGGCGCGTACGGAAGGTGTGTTTACCGAGCCGGCCGGGGGCACCACGGTGGCGGTTACCAAGAAACTCATAGAGCAAGGCCGCATACCCCGAGATGAGTCGATCGTCATCTCTATTACCGGCAACGGCTACAAGACCCTCGAGGCGGTTCGTGATTCGGTTCCGGTCACCCACGATATCGCAGCACGTCTCGACGAATTCGACCGTCTTTACGAGCGTCTTGAAGCCGGCAAGACAGCCGGCGGCGATCAGGCTTCCACGATTGCTTCTCCGGCCACCGGTTCGTGATAGGATCGGCGGAATTCGACTTAGGAGGAACTACAACATGGCAGTCCGGGTAAGAATCCCCACACCCCTGAGAAAGTTTACAGGCGGCAACGAAGCCGTCGACGCAGAAGGCTCGACCGTGGCCGCGGTTCTCGACAGCGTCGAGGCAGCCCATCCAGGCCTCAAGGAGCGCATCTGCGAACGCGACGGTTCAGTACGGCGTTTCGTAAATGTTTACGTGAACGGCGATGACATTCGCTTTCTTGATGACCTGGAGTCCGCCGTCAAAGACGGCGACGAAATCTCCATCGTTCCCGCTATCGCCGGCGGCGCGTGCACCGGACTCGCCAACAGCCGACCCTTAATGAGGCGGAGGCCACAGGCATACTCGACTTGATCGGCGACACACCGTTGCTCCAACTGCGAGGTGTAACCCCGCACTTGGCCGGCGGTGTAGAAGTGTACGCCAAAGTCGAGGGCTTCAACCCCGGCGGTTCGGTCAAAGACCGCCCGGCCTGGAACATGGTGCGTCGTGGATTGGAAGACGGACACTTACGCCCCGGCAAAACCATTCTCGATTCTACTTCCGGCAACACCGGCATCGCGCTGGCGATGATCGGCGCTGCGCTGGGATATCCGGTAAAATTAGTGATACCCGCCAACGCCTCACGCGAACGATTGCGGGTGATTGCGGCTTACGGCGCCGAAATAGTCGAGTCCGATCCGATGGAAGGGTCCGACGGCTCCATCGTCTTGGCCAAAAAGATGTTCGACGCCGATCCCGACGCGTACTTCAAACCCGACCAGTACTACAACCCGGCCAATCCGGAGGCCCACTTCCTGACCACAGGACCCGAGATCTGGGAGCAAACTGCCGGCCGCGTCTCTCACTTTCTCGCCACGATCGGTACCAGCGGAACCGTAATGGGCTGCGGCCGCTACTTGAGATCGCGCAAGCCTGAGGTCGAAATAATAGCCGTGGAGCCCGACGACGCCTTCCACGGGATAGAAGGCTTGAAGCACATGGGCAGCTCGATCGTGCCGGGTATTTACGACGAATCCGGCTTCGACCGCAAGGTGGGTGTGGCTACCGATGCCGCTTACGAGATGGTTTACGAGTTGGCCGCCAAAGAAGGTCTGCTGGTCGGACAGTCCTCCGGTGCCGCGGTAGTCGCAGCACTGGAAGTGGCTGCGGAGTTGCAATCCGGGTGCGTGGTGGTAGTGCTACCCGATTTTGGCGACCGCTACTTATCTACGAATCTGTGGACCGGCTGGCGCGACCGCCATGAACTCGCCGCCGCGGAGGAGAACCAATGACACTTCAACGTTTCTACCTGACCTACAGCCAAGAGAAGATAAAGGAGCCGATCGTTTACCACGTCGGACACAAGTTCCGCGTGGTCACCAATATACGCGGTGCTTCGATTTCTGAGCATGTGGGCATCATGGCTCTCGAACTCGAAGGTGAGCAAGACGAGATTGACCGGGCCGTACGATGGATCGCCGAGCAAGGCGTCACTGTCGAGCCGATAGAGAAGAACGTCATAGAATGAGATCTGCTCTACGACCTCGCTAGCGATATGGCTACTCTCGATGATGAGAGCATTGAACGCTATGCGCGACAGATCATCATCCCCGGCATCGGTGCGGAAGGCCAGGGAAAGTTACTGGCGGCGACAGTGGTACTGCTCGGGCACCCTCGCGGCGTGGAACAAGCATCCCTTTACTTGAGAGCAGCGGGGGTCAGCGTATCCTCGCGCAGCGATGGTCCAGGCATTGAAAGCCTCCGGGGACGAGGTCGCAAAGCTACACAAACATCCACTTCTATCGCCTGCTACATAGTAGCGGGAGTCGAGCATTCGGATCTGAACCAAATCGAACATGCCCGCAAAACTTCGGTACCGATTGTATGGTACACTTTTGAGCCGGATGGCGGTGGTTGCGGTTTCGTTTGCGGAGTGCATCCACAGGCACCGCTTCCTGATCTGTTTAGCGATTGTCGTAACTACGGCGCCTTGCCAAGCCACCGTCGAACGCAAGATCACGGACCATCCGGTCTCGATTTCCCCGCGCGTTATTCAGACCGCAGCCGGCAGGCCGGTGGCTACGACAAGCACCTGCGCCAGTGGCGGCACGCGGTGGCGGCATGCGATGCGGCAGCCGTCGCCTGTGCTCTAATACTCGGTCTCGCCGTACGGCAAGACGCAATCTACATCGGTTGCAGCGGTGCCAGAGAAAGCTCGTAACCGAATACTTCGGTAAGCAAGAAGTAAAGACCGAGGAAAGCAACGAAGGCCACGACTAAACCGGCTGCGGCAAGCCCGGTCATTGCTACCAACGCAGCGACGCCCAGAGCTTTCACGACCGGTGTAAACAAGGGTGAACGGTTGAAAGGATCCACCGGAGCAAGCAAAGCCGACAGATCATTGGTATTTCCGGCGTCCTCACCGTCCTTGAGCAGAGTTTCGAACCGAGCCGATATTTCCTCATAGAAGCTATTGTCGAAAGGCCACATCGCCGCTACTCACTCCCCTCGTCTGGCGCTGAATCTACGCTATCCAGTAAATCGCCGCCGGCATGCACCGCCGCCGGCTGTGCGTGCTCCATCAAGCCGGAAACCGCACGTATGGTTATGATCAACGTGCCCTCTTCTTCCTGCGGCCCGCCCAGCACTATGACAGAGTCGTGGTCGAGCTTGACATCGGCATTTAGCAAAGGGCGGTTGTGTTCATTCAACAGTACCCTCATCTTGATGTGGTCCGCGGTTCGCTCCTGGGTCGTGACGTGCAAGTAACGGCCGCCGGGGATGCGGAAACCGCACTGGGCCCAGGTACTGAGGTCTCGGGTTTCAACACCCAAAAGGCGGTAATTCTTGAAAGGAAGCGGCTTTAACTGGGCACGGAGATCTTTGAGCCGGGGGTCGAAATACCTCGACTCGTTGGAAGCCATTACCATCGACACCCGAAGTGCGACTCTTTGTGCACTTTGTGCAACCGAAGCACGCTCCTCTGCCGTGACACTGGCCGGGTACGAAGCCAGACAGGCCAGCAACGCCGAAGCCACGGCACGGAGCAAAGGCTTGTTCATCGACCGAATGCTTCGGCGGACGCCGCCGTGCGGGCAGTAGAGGAAACCCATATCACGCGGCCGCCGCTGCGCGGAAGTTCCCATGTGGAAACCGAACTGCCCGGACCCGCCTCAATGGCATCCACGCGAACGGCCTGGCTCACGGCTTGCGCACCAAGTGCCGTCGAGAATTTAGACGGCAACGACAAAGAAACCGGCACTCCAAAATCACTAAAGCCGCCAGCCTTCACTCGCCGGGACGCGACCCGCTTAACGTGCGAACCGGTGCCATGGGAAAACCTCGAGGAAAATCTTGATGATCCGCTAACGGGCAAATCTGAGTTGGCGGCTAGGCGGCTCAGTGCCCCCCAACTACCCTGCAATCGGGAAGCGGAGTTGTCGGCCACTTCCACACCAGGCGCAGCAAACAACAAAAACAACATCGCCGCAGCCACCGCCGACAAACTCGCAGCAGTTCCCAGACGCCACACATAACCAAGCGGCCGCAAACCGAAAGCGGCGGCCAAGCGCCTACCCAAAGAGCTTGACGCGGCATCCGCCATATCGCCCGCTGCCGGATTCGCGAAAGCCGGCGGCCGCGACGGCACCGGCTCCACAGCTACGGCCACGGGCGTTCCCAGAGCCGCCTCGACTCTCTCCCACATTCCGGAAACGTCAACGGCCGCAGCTAGTTCAGCTACGGCCGTCGTCAACATGCAGCGGTTTTGTTGGAAGCGGGTCACTGCCTCTTCACACGCCGGGCACGAGGCAATGTGCATGGCAGCCGCATCACGAACGGTCACGACAAGTTCATCGTCTACATAAAGATCGAAGTTCTTCTTGAACTCAGCGCAGTTCATCACGTTGGCAGAAGCTTTGTCGCACTCACTCATAACAGCCTTCACAATAACTCCGTCAAGCGCGTCTGCAGCTTCTTGCGCGCGTAATGAAGGCGGCTCATCACGGTTCCCATCGAACAGTCGAGAACCTTGCTGATTTCCTCGTAAGAGAGTCCGTCGATCTCCCGCAAAAGTATGACCGCCCGGTGATCAGGGGTCAAATCGTCCATCGCCTGAAAAATCTTGCGGCCCAACTCTCTATTCCTGACACGCTTGAAAGGATCTTCGCCGAGATCGTGGGCCCCGGAACCAATGGGCTCTTCGCTGGGGGGGAGACTCTCATCGAACTCAACTAACGGCCGCTTAGCTTGGCGGCGCTTGAAATCAATCGCCAAGTTCACGGCTATCCTGTACACCCACGTGTAGAATGAAGAGTCGCCTTTGAAACCGGCGAGGTTGCGAAAGACACGAATGAAGGTCTCTTGAACGACCTCACTGGCATCGTCGGGATTCTTGAGCATACCAACGGCAACACCTGTGAGACGCCCTTGGTAGCGCTCCATGAGCTGCTGCATGGCCTGCCGGTCACCGTTCTTGGCGCGGCCGACGAGTTCCCCATCATCTGATTCCACGTATGCAGCTCCATATCAGTAGCGGTAGACGCCACCAATCACGCCATATTCACATCAAAGCCGAAGAAACTCCATGCAATCCAATAACTTTGGTAAAAAACAGCAGCGGATCCCAAAGCCGGACCCGTAGACGGTGCCAACGAAGCGCCCAAGGGTCAGAAAGTGCAGCAAAGCACCGCGAGACTACGACTAACGGGTTGCTCAGTGGGCCTCGGCCCAATTGCTTCCGCTACCCACCTCGACCGCAACGGGAACAACGAGGTCCGCAACTCCCTCCATGACCTCGACCAGCAGGGCCGAAACCGCATCGACATCCCCCACGTCGCATTCGAGTAACAGCTCGTAATGAATTTGTAGAATGAGATCCGCGCCGGGTGCGCCACTGGCTTCAAGGGCTGCCTCGAGATCGACCATGGCGCGCTTGATCAAATCGGCGGCACTACCCTGAATGGTGGTGTTGGTCGCGACTCTCTCCGCAGCTTGCCGAAGGCCTCCGTGGGAACTGTTTATGTCGTGCAAATAGCGGCGGCGCCCAAACAGCGTAGATACGTAGCCCTGTTCACGCGCCCTCTCGAGCATTTGCTCGTAGTAGCGGGCAACCCCGGCGTAGCGTTCGAAGTAGCGCTCTATGTAGTCGGCAGCGGCCGCACGGCTGATCCCAAGCTCTCGTGACAGGCGCGACGGCCCCATACCATAGACGATCCCGTAATTTACCACCTTGGCTTCACGACGCATCGCCGGCGTCACCTCCGCAGCCGGCAACTCGAGCAACTCGGCCGCAGTCGCAGTATGGATATCCAGCCCCTGCTCGAAAGCGGCGATCAGATTCTCGTCGCGCGACAACTCGGCCAATACCCTCAATTCTATCTGGTTGTAATCCGCCGACACCAAGCGCCTTCCCGGCGGCGCGATGAAGGCCGCCCTTATACGCGAACCCTCCTCGGTTCTCACCGGAATGTTCTGCAAGTTAGGATCCTTGGAACTGAGCCGGCCGGTGGCAGTCACGGTCTGGTTGAGTCTCGTATGAATCCGCCCGTGCTCGTCGACCAAGCGCGGCAACGCGTCCACATAAGTCGACTTCAGCTTGGCCATACCGCGGTACTCGAGGACAAGATCGGGCAGAGGGTGCTTGCCGGCCAGTGCCGCCAGCGAATCGCTGTCGGTCGAGGGGCCGCTCTTGGTCTTCTTGATCCCCTTGCTCGGCAGCCCGAGACGCGTGAACAGGATCTCTCGCAACTGCAGCGGCGAAAGAATGTTGAATTCACAACCCGCGGCTTCATAGACCCGGCCCACCAACTCGGCCATGCTTGCTTCCAGATCCCGCGACATCGCGTGCAGAGCCTCAACGTCGAGCATTATGCCACGCGCTTCCATGGCGGCGAGCAAGGAAAGCAGTGGGTGTTCAAGCTCTCGGTAGAGCTTTGTCTGTTCACGCTCCTTCAGCAATTCGAGCACGCGCGACTCGAGCCTACGTAATTGTGCAAGCGCGGCTTCGACCGCATCAGGCCGTGCTTCGAGCGCGACAGCTTCTTCGCCGAGCAAGCGGCGGGCCATGTCTTCGCGGCCGTGATCCCCGGCTGAAGCGTCGATCAGATACGAAGCGACTCCCAGATCGAGGCCGTCGCTTCCCGGCCGCGCCGAGAAATCACGGCACAGGCCCTTGATATCCACTCCAACCAAATCTGTTTCCGCTTCCGCGTAGGCGGACAGGCACTGTGTCAGGACCGCCTCGCCAACCAGGAGGGCCGACTCGAAGAACTCCCCTTCCCCACCCGCCGGACGGCCGACAGCCAGTACGGCCGGGCCGGGAGCGGAATCTCCGCCGGTGATCAAAACAACGTAGACCCTGGCGCCGGCCATGGCCCGCCAATCTCCCCAGCTCCGCAGCTGCGCGGCATCTGTAACTGTCGTAAAAAGGTCCCTGGTAGCCCCGGTCTCTATCCCTGACCCCGTAGCCTCACCGGACCCTGAATTCGCGAATCCGAGATCCTCAGCTCCGTTCCCGGACCGCTTAGGCATCTTTGCGTCCGGACTCGCGGATCTGCCCGGCACTTCACCATCCTTCTCGATCGCCGCCTCGCCATGGCCTTCACGGTCCACACCACCACTGTCGATCTCGAGCCCTAGGTTGCTCGCCAACTCCCGCATGCGAACCGGCAGCTTTCTCATCTCCAGTTCTTCAGCCAAAGCCTCGAGTTCAGGGCTCGAGAGCTTACAGAGGCGTAGATCTTCGAGTTCCGCATCCACCGGTATTTCGTAGTCGACGGTCGCCAGACGGCGGCACAGCAAGGCCATGGCCCGGCCTTCTTCGATCTTCTTGCGCACCGCCTTGGCGCCGCGAAGAGAAAGCGACTCAATCTCATCGAGCCTTTCGTACATTTGCTCCAAAGATCCGAAATGGGCCATCAATACCGCCGCACTCTTTGGCCCTATACCCTTGATACCCGGAATATTGTCGGAAGAATCCCCCATCAAACCGAGCACATCGGGAACACTCTCCGGAGCCACACCGAACTTCTCCAGAACCTGAGGCTTGCCGACCCGCCGCCCCTTGACCGGATCCGACAGAGAGACCCGGTCACTGACACACTGCATGAGATCCTTGTCCCCGGTGACGATCACCACACTATGCCCGGCCCGCGAGCAACGCAGCGCCAGAGTCGCGAGAATATCGTCGGCTTCAGCGCCCGCGTGCTCGAAACACGTTATGTTCATCGCGCGAATCAGGCGCCGTACCAACGGGAACTGAAGCTTCAAATCTTCATCGGGTTCGTCGCGGTTGGCTTTGTAGTCGGGGTAGATTTCATGGCGGAAGGTGTCGCCGGAAGAATCGAAGCAGGCTCCGACATAGATGGGCCTTTCCGAGCGCAGCAGCCGCTCGAGCATGGTCGCGACCCCGTGAACCGCATTGGTAGCCTGCCCCGATGAGGTGTTCAACGGAGGCAACGCGTGGTAGGCCCGAAAAACGAAAAAACTGACGTCGATCAGGTAAACCGGGCTGCCGGGGTTGCCGCTCACCTTGCCACACTCGGGCAGTATATTGCCAATTGCAACCGGGGCTGCGTGGCACCCGCGAGGATCAAAAGCGGATTCGATTGTGCCGAGGCCGGGTTCGGTGCCGGCGTTGCGCTTTCTGCGACTCCACTTACCGCCGCTGAGTTTACTTCCCCTTCGTTCGCCTGCCCTGCGTTCGCCGTCGCTATATTCGCCGTCGCCGCGTTTTCTTGACAGCCACCTTGCTTGTGCTAAGACGGTTGCATCAAGACGCGACGCCACCTTCGCGCAAGAAATGATAGACGTAAAGAACCTGAGTAAGAGTTACGGATCGGTCACCGCTGTATCCGGCGTCAGTTTCCAGGCGAAAACCGGGCAGGCAACCGGCTTTCTCGGGCCCAACGGGGCCGGAAACACCACCACCATGCGCATCATCACCGGCTTCATGCCGGCTACGGAAGGTACGGTAACCGTCGACGGCTTCGACGTCTTCGACGATTCCTTCGAGGTACGCCGCCGCATCGGCTATCTACCGGAAACTCCGCCCCTATACCTGGAAATGAAGGTGGACCGTTACTTGCAACATGTCGCCAAGCTCAAAGGCGTCGCCCGCAAGCAGATTCGCCAAGCCACGGAGCGGGTAGTTTCGGAATGTGGACTCGAAGCAGTAGCCGGCCGGTTGTGCGGGCATCTCTCCAAGGGCTACCGGCAACGTGTAGGCCTCGCGCAAGCGCTGATCCATGAGCCTGCGGTACTGATTCTCGATGAACCGACCATCGGGCTGGATCCTGCTCAAATCATAGAAATACGCGAGTTGATCAAAGGCTTGACCGCCGAGCGTACAGTCATCCTGTCAACGCACATACTTCCCGAGGTCGCTCAGATCTGTCAGCGAGTGGTCATAATCAACGAAGGCCGCGTCGCGCTGGAGACCGACATCGCCGATTTGACCAGCCACGGCAGCCTCGAGCAGGAATACCTGCGCCACGTCGGCCGCGACAGCGCGCAAAGCAGAGGCGTCACTGGAGGATCCGGGAGGACTTCCGCTACCGCGGCGGGGAATGCCGGAGAAGGGAAGGCCGTGGACAGGGCTAGAGATGAGCGAGGTAGCGCAGATGCGTAACCTGCTGACCATAGCTTGGCGGGATCTCCGTTCGGTTTTCGTTTCACCGATCGCTTACGTGGTGCTTACCGGCTTCCTGCTGCTGTCGGGGTGGTTCTTCTTCAACCTACTCGGGCAATTCAACCGGCTGGTGGCCCAATACTCTATGCTACAAGGCATGGACACCACCTGGTTGAATTTGAACGATGCCGTAATTGGGCCTCTGTTGCAGAACATGTCGACGGTGTTGCTGATCGTAAGTCCGATGATAACCATGCGCAGTTTCGCCGAAGAGCGCAGTTCCGGCACTTACGAATTGCTGTTTACCTCCCCGCTTTCCGTAGCCGAGATCGTGGGCGGAAAGTTCTTGGCCGGCGCCGCACTGGTGACGTTGATGTTGGCTATCACCCTGGTCTTCCCCGCAGTAGTCAGTGTTTACGGGAACCCGGAGATGGGGCTCATCTTCAGCGGATACCTGGGGCTTTACTTGATGGCGTTGTCTTTCGTCGCGGTTGGCAACTTTACCTCGGCGCTGACTTCTAACCAGATAATCGCGACCATCACCTCGCTGGTAATTCTACTGCTGCTGTTCGTCATCAACTGGCCGGCTGAAGGTGCGGGAGAAACGATGAAGGCCGTTCTCAACTACCTGTCGGTAACCGAACATTTCCGCAACATGGTCAAAGGAGTGATCGACACAGCAGACCTGCTGTACTTCGCGAGCCTCACATCGTTGTTCCTTTTTCTGACTCATAGGGCGGTTGAAGCCGCACGGTGGAAGTAAGCATGGGCAGGCGCACTCCAATACTGGGCATCGTCGGGCTGGTCTTCATCGTCTTCGCACTGCTCGAACATTGGATGACCTACGATCCACGCGCCGGATATTTAAGTATCGGCTGGTACGCCGGCGCCCATCTGATCGCCGGCGTCGCGGCATTGATTTGGTACTTTTGGGCTGGCAGCGGATCGATCACTGCTTTCGCCAAAGCACGCTCAACGCGCTACGGAGTGAACGCAGCGATATACTCACTGGCTTTTGTCGCGATAATAGCAATGGCCAATTTCATGGGAGTACGCTACCACAAGCGCTTCGACATGACGGCCTCGGCAGTCAACAGCCTTTCGCAGCAATCCCGGGAGGTGCTGTCGCGACTGGATGGCGACGTGGAAATCCTGGCCTTCGTAGACCCACGCGACGAGCAGTTCTTGCGTGAAGTAATCGACATCTATGACTACCACAGCGACCGTCTAAAATTCCGGATCATCGACCCTCAGGTAAACCCCGAACTAGCCCAACGAGAGATGGTCACTCAAGTTCCAACGCTAAAGATCAAGAAGGGCGAGCGGTCTACGGTAGTAAGGAAGATCGACGAGGAATCGATAACCAACGGTATCAACCGCGTAACCGCGGACACACAAAAGAAGATCTATTTCGTTGAAGGCCACGGAGAAGGCGCTATCGACGACAGCGAAAGCCCTGCGGGCCTTGGACTGTTTGCGACTGATCTGCGCGGACAGAACTATGAGGTAGCCTCTGTATTTCCCGCCGAGGCGGGCGCGATCCCGGACGATGCAGACTTGCTGATAGTCAGTGCGGCCGACCGTGAGTACTTTCCCGCTGAGTTGAAGATGATCGGCAGCTACATGGAAGAAGGCGGGCATGTGTTGTTCCTGCTGGAACCGCAAAAGAGTGCCGAACTCAACGGAGTTCTTGGAGCCTTTGGGATTTTCCCTGGCGACGATCTCATTCTCGACCGCCAAATGCGTCTGTTCGAAGGTATGACGCTCGGCACCGATCCGGTGGTCAGCCACTACACGGACCATCCGGCGGTGTCGCCGATCAAGAACCGCACACTATTCTCGGTAGCACGGTCGATATCGATGGCTTCCGATCCGAGACCTGGCATCACGTTGAAACCGCTGGCTTTCACCGCCGAATCGAGTTGGGCCGAGACCGATGTCGCGCGCGTCTTCGAGGCCGGTGAAGCGGAACTTGACGAGAACGACAAGAAAGGCCCCGTACCGTTAGCGGCGGCGGGTAGCGCCCCCCCGGGAACTTTCGGCCAAGAGCAAGACAGTGAGATGCGTTTCGCGGTTTTCGGCGATGCGAGTTTCGTCAGCAACCGTTATATCAGGCAGCTTTTCAACGGAGACCTCGCCTTGAGCGTAGTGGCTTGGCTTGCGGGTGAGGATCAACTGATATCAATAGGTCCGCGCGCAATCCGGGCGTCGCGAGCCTATCTCGAACCTGATCAAGCACGCACTGTCTTTTACTTGTCGGTGCTGGTCTTACCTGAACTGATACTGTTGGCCGGCATTGCGGTCTGGTGGAGGCGCTCCTCGTTGTGAAACCGTGGAAGGCGATTCTGGCCACCGCCCTGTCTTTGATCTTCGGCGCATATATTTATTTCGTCGAACGGCCGAAGATGGAGGCAGAAGCGGCGCCGGACAAATTGCTGAATTTCGCGGCTGAGGACGTCGATACTATACGTCTTTCGTATCCGGACGCTGAGCCGATTTTGATAAGGCGAAAGGCTGGAAAATGGCAGATCGAAGCTCCGCTGGAATACCCCGCTGAACAGCGAACCGTAAACAACTTGGTCAAAGCTGCCGCTGACCTCGAACTTCAGCGACGCCTGGACGCTGGCGAGACTTTGGAGCTTTCGAGCTACGGGCTCGAGGGCGACGGGACACAGGCCCGCATACAGTTCGGTTTGAAAGACGGCCAGGAACTGCCGGCCATTATAGTCGGGCGCACCACCCCCGTAGGCTTCTCGGCTTTCGCTAGGCTCGAAGACAGCGACGAGGTGGTGGTTACGCCGCTATTGTTTCACTCCGGAGTCAAGAAAACGCTCTTCGACTTACGAGACAAGAGTCTTTTCGATATCGACTTCGACAAAGCCCTGAGTCTCAACCTACGGGGAAAGGATCGCGAGGTGCGTTTCCAGCGCAATGGGGATACTTGGAACATGGTGGCGCCCATCAGAGATCTGGCGGATTCGTCGGGACTTAGATCTCTAGTCTCCTCGATCAACGCCTTGCGCGCTATGGCCTTCGTGGATCCCGGCACCGATGGCTACGAACCTGATCTTGCCGAACTCGGTCTCGATAAACCCGTTCTCGAAGTAACGGTGGAGTTAAAAGGTGGGGAGCGCCGTGGTTTCGCGATGAGCGACGTCGCCGAGGAACAACCGAGCGGCCACTACCTAAGACGGCTCGGCGACGGGCAGATCGCAAAGGTTGCCAACAGCTCCGTACGGATCTTCACCAAAGACCCCAATGAGATGAGAGACAAATCCGTTTTTCGCTGCGACTTCGACACCGTAAAAGAGTTGCGCTTCCGGCCAAGTTCATCTACCGCCTTCGTCCTTCGAGAAGACAGTGATGGGAACTGGTCCATAGACCCGCCGCAGCAGCGCAAGCTAAAACAGGCGGCACCGCTGCGAGTGCGTAGCGGTCTTGCCCGCTTGCAGGCCGAGCATATCGTGAGCGACGAGGGCAACGAAGCGGAGGCCCTGAAACGTTTCGGCCTATACCGGCCCCTGGTCGAGGTGAGCGTCGCCGACAGCGAAGGCAATGTATGCGCCGCCGCATCGGCAGGCTCCCCGGACCCCGGCGCCGAACAACCCGTGTATTACTTCAAGCGTGCGGGCAGCCCCACCATCATGTCAGGAGGCGGTCATTTATTCTCTCGCTTGGATTTCAAGCCGGACGACTTCCTCGAAGCAGCTCCTCAGGCCACTGCCGCGAAAACGGACCCCAGCTCCGGCGCTGCATCCGCAAAGACACAGAGCGATTGACTTGAACCGTTCGTGAAAGCTCGCAACGGAAACTCCAAAGGTGAGCCTCTACCCGGCGAGCGGCGTACGGTTCGAGATAGCATCAGCCTTTATCAGACTCCGCAGCGCGCCGTCTTGTGAGCGGTCCAAGCTAGAGCACGCGCCGCTCACACTCCGAGTACTGCCAAGAAACGCTCCATCTGCTCATCCGTACCGACGCTAACACGTACACCCCCGCGAAGTTCTTCTGTGTTGAAGTAGCGAACCAAAACCCCGCCGTCACGCAGGCGCCGGTAAACGCTCAGCCCCCCTTCCCCGCCGCAGTCCAGCCAGAAAAAATTTGCATCGGAGTCGGCCGCCTGCCAACCGGCCTGGCGAAGCCGGGAGATCGTACGATCCCGGGTGGCACAAACCTTGGCAGCGCTGTCACGCATCCAGCGATAGTCGGCCAGGGCAGCCACACCGGCCGCTGCCGCCAAACGCGAAACATTGTAGGAATCCTTTACCCGGTTCAGCCCCTCGATCAGATCCGGAGCGGCGAAGCCAAGCCCTAGCCTTACTCCGGCCATCGAGAAAGACTTGGAAAAAGACCTGCTTACCAGCAGGTTCGAATGCCGGTCGAGAATCTCCAAGGCGCTGTGCGAAGCAAAATCGACGTAGGCTTCATCGACCACCACGAGGCCACCCGCCGCCTGGGCGAAGCGCGATATTTCCTGTAGTTGCAGGCTCGCACCGCTCGGAGAGTTGGGACTGCACAGAAAAGTAACCGCGGCGCCGGCCTCGAGCAGGCCGGCCGGGATCTCGCCGGGCAAAGCGGGAACCTCGACGATGCTGGCACCGGCTGCCTCAGCCAAAGTCGGGTAAAGCGAGTACGTGGGCCGCGGGAAGGCCACCACGTCACCTTCACTGACACAGGCTCTCAGGCACAGCGCCAGAATTTCG
Source organism: Candidatus Binatota bacterium (assembly GCA_024276575.1). Classification (GTDB taxonomy): domain Bacteria; phylum Desulfobacterota; class Binatia; order UBA1149; family CAITLU01; genus JAJRWY01. The sequence goes on along the minus strand of JAJRWY010000312.1, from coordinate 21,718 downwards.
TCCGATCCATTGGCTGCCAATACCTGCTCCGGCCTACATCCGTAACATTGAGCCGCCGCCTCGCGCAGTTCGTCGGCGCGCGCCGAGGGGTATAAGCGTAGGTCTCGAGAGGCGGCCTCCCCCACCGCCCGCAGAACCCGCGGCGAAGGAGGATACGGATTTTCGTTGGTGTTGAGCTTCAGTAGCGTGCCTGCGCGGGGCTGCTCTCCCGGAACGTAGCCCTTCATGCGCGCCACCCGCTCACTTAACAAAGAGGTCATTGAATACCCGGCCCTATTTCCTGAGGCCGGAACCTCCCGCGGCGGGGGTCACGCGGTGGGTCTCCCCTGCGGCGCGGATGCGGGACCGGTTCCGTTTCCCCCACCTCTTCCTCTACTTCCGTCATGTGCGTGGAGAGTTCCTTGCGCAACGGATGATCTTCGGGCAATGTTTCCAGCGCCTTCGTGTAGTAATAGTGCGCCTGCGCCAGATGCCCTTCCAACTCCGAGGCCTGGCCGAACCGGTAGAAGCCCTCGCCTTCCTGATCCGAGGCTCCAAGCCCTCTTCCCAGAGTACGCAACACCTCCGGCAGGTAGGGATACAAACGTACCGACTTCTCCAGGTGTTCTTTCGCACCCTCGTAGTCTTTGAGTTGGTACTCCGTGCGTCCAAGGTCCGCCAAAACGTTCCAATCGTCCGGGTGCGCCTCGGCAGCCCTCTGCAGATACTCGAGCGCCTTCTCCGACATTCCCAGCCGTGCATAGACTCTCCCGAGTTCTCTATCCACGTTACGTCCGGCGTCTCGCGCCTGTTCGAGGTAGGGCCGTGCAAGCGCATAGTCCTCGCCATGGGTCATCATTATTCCCATGAGTTCCAGCGCTAGGGGGCGTTCGGTCGCAGAGGCGCTCTCGAGCATTCTTTCAAACTCAGGCACTACCTGCTCACGACGCTGAGACAACCCACGCACGATGGCCTGCACACGCTTCAGCCGGTAACTTCGCTCGAGTTTCTTACCCGTCCACTCGTTATTCCCCAGCACCGCCTCCAAGTTGCTCAAACGCTCGCCGGTCAAGGGGTGCGAACTCAAATAGGGAGGAACAAGCGTGGGATTGAGTTGCTGCTCCGCAAACAACTTGCGAAGCAAGTGCATTATAGCCTCCTCTTCGAAACCGGCTGCGCGCGCATAGCCGACTCCCAGGAAATCCGCTTCGCGTTCGAAATCACGCTGATATTTCAGCGTTTGTGCGTTGGCCGCCGACAGGGCGGCGACACCAAGTGCCGGGTGAATGACGGTGAGCAGCATGCCGAGCAGAGCTGCATAGTTGGTTGGGGCACTCTTTTGCTCTTGCCGAACTATGTGGTGAGCATGAGAGTGGGCGATTTCATGGCCCATGACACCAGCCAACTCGTCTTCGCTCTCGACTCTCGCAATAAGCCCCGCATTAAAAAATATCTTTCCTCCCGGCACCGCAAAGGCATTTATATCGTCCGAGCGAACCACGAAGAACTCGTAGTCGAAAGGCTGATCCTTTAACGTGGCGACCAAGCGGGTTCCGAGTTCTCGGACGAAGCTCAAAACCTCGTAGTCATGAACCAGGGGGATCTGCAGGCGCGCCTGCGCGAGAAACTCTTCCCCCATCTTCTTCTCTTGGCTAATCGAAGCATGAACAAGAGCCGGATGCCCCACGCAGACTAGCGCCAAAACGCAGGCGAGAAACTTCCGCGACAGCTCGATTCAAACCCCCTTCGCGAAATCCAACGCGAAATAACTAATTATGATGTCCGCCCCCGCACGCTTTATCGCAGTCAGGCTTTCGGCAACCACACGCGGCTCATCAAGCCATCCCCTCGCCGCCGCCGCTTTTATCATCGCGAACTCACCGCTGACCTGGTAGGCGGCCAGTGGACGTTGAAACTCGTCCTTGACCCGGCGGATTATGTCGAGGTAAGGCATCGCCGGTTTCACCATCAGAATGTCGGCGCCTTCCTCGATATCAAGCTCGACCTCGAGCAACGCTTCGTCGGAGTTGGACGGGTCCATCTGGTATGAGCGCCGGTCGCCGAAGCGCGGAGCCGACTCCGCCGCGTCCCGGAAGGGTCCATAAAAACCCGAACAGTACTTGGCGGCATAAGACATTATCGGAATCTCCTCGAAACCTTTGTCGTCGAGTCCTTCCCTGATCGCGTCCACACGTCCATCCATCATATCCGAAGGCGCGATGAGATCGGCTCCTGCTTCGGCGTGAGAAACCGCTTCGGCAACCAATAGCTCGCAGGTTTCGTCATTGTCGACACTATCGCCGGATAGTACTCCACAGTGCCCGTGGTCGGTATACTCGCAAAGACAGACATCGGTCGTTACACATAGCTCCGGGACCGCCTCCTTGATCGCCCGCACAGCGTTCTGCACGACTCCGTCCCGTCGCCAGGCTTCGCTGCCCCGCGGGTCCTTGTGCTCAGGAATACCGAACAGCAGCACCGCGGGAATTCCGAGACCGGCGGCACGCCTGGCGGTCTCCACCACTTTATCGACCGATTGCTGAAACACTCCGGGCATCGAAGCCACTTCATTTTCCACGCTGCTACCAGGAACCACGAAAAGCGGCAGCATGAGATCGTCGCTACCCACAGAAGTTTCGCGAACCATACGGCGTATGGTTTCGTTGCGACGTAGTCTTCGAGGCCGTTGCTCAGGAAAAGGCATGATGCAAAATGCTAGTTTAGCGCTTAGCCATTTGCAAAGCAGCGCTCTATCTCGGCGGCTAGCGCGGGAATCGTATAATCGTGCGGCATGGCGTCGACCCCAATACCCTTGTCCCTGAGAGCCGCAGCGGTAATCGGTCCGATCGCCGCGACCTTGACTCCGGCCAGGAGTTCGGCGGCCCGTCCTCCGTTTATACGGTCGAAGTTCCCTACGGTACTCGCGCTGGTAAAAGTAACCATGTCGACTTCGCCGAACTCCGTGAACTGCGAAGAATCAGGCGGCACCACGGTCTGGTAGACCGGAAGCACCGTGACTTCGGCGCCGCGCGCCCGGAGCTGTTCGGGCAGCACCTCACGAGCCACCTTGGCCCGCGCCAGTATCATCCGCATTCCGCGGACTTCCCCCAAGGCTTCGAGCAAGGCCTCCGCTCGATACTCTAAAGGCTGCACGTCCACCTTCAGGCCACGCCGCTTCACCGCCGCGGCGGTGGCCGGTCCGATAGCGGCAATTCCTACGCCGGCAAGCTCGCGCAGGTCACGCCCGGCTGCGAGATAACTCGCGAAGAAATGCTCGACCCCGTTGACACTGCTGAACAAGAGCCAATCCGCACCCGCAACCTCGTCCAGACGGCTATCGGCTATCTCGAGCCGCCGGATCTCTATGGTCGGATACTCGAGCACCCAGGCACCGGATTCCTCCAGACGACGCGAAAATTCCGCAGCTTGATGGCGGGCGCGGGTGACCACGATGCGACGCCCGAACAGTGGCAGTTTCTCGTACCAGTAGATGCTTTCAGCGAGCCGCACCACGTCTCCTATCACGAAAACCACCGGCGGCCGTATCAACTCCGCGGCGGCCGTATTCGCAATATCTCCGAGACATCCGGTCACTGTCTTTTGCCGGGGCAGAGTTCCCCAGCGACCCGCAGCCGCAGGAGTTTCCGCAGACATACCGGCACCGATTAGCTTCGCGGAGATCTCTGAGATTCGCGTCATCGCCATCAGCAGTACCAAAGTACCGCCACCTCGCGCCAAAGATTCCCAGTCGGCCTCTACCTCTTCACCGTCCCGGTTGCGTCCCGGACGGCCGGTCACCACTGTGTACGAAGAAGACAGGTCACGGTGGGTCAGGGCTATGCCTGCATAGGCGGGAGCGGCCGAGGCCGAACTCACGCCGGGTATCACCGAAAATGGCACCCCCGCAATCGCACAAGCCTGGGCTTCTTCCGCGCCCCGGCCAAATACAAAGGGGTCTCCGCCCTTCAACCGAACCACGCTCTTACCGCGTCGAGCGTAGTCCACCAGCATCTCCTCGATGCTGTTCTGCCCGACCGTCTCCTGACCGTGGCGATGTCCGACGAGTATGCGTTCAGCCCCGGCGGGGGCAAAATCGAGCAGGCGGGAGTTCGCTAGCGCGTAATAGAGGACTACATCAGCCCGCTCGAGGGCCTCTTTCCCGCGAAGAGTCAGCAGGCCGGGATCTCCGGGCCCCGCACCCACAAGATAGACCCGCCCGCTCAGACCAGCCCCCCAGCTGCAGCCGCTTCCGCTTCGGCAACGATCTCAGCACCGCCGTTTTCCAGCATACGCCGGCCTAAAGCCTCACCCACGGCAGCCGCGTGACTAGCCTCGCCTGAAGCCTCGTCGCGCAGCAAACGGCGCCCATCAGATGAAACCACGACCGCGATCATCCTTAAGCTGCCCGGCCCGGCCTCGGCATAGACGCCGATGGGCAGATGGCAACCGCCGCCGAAAACTCTCGCCAGCGCGCGCTCCGCCTCAACCGCCGCACGCGCCGCCCCATCCTCGGCCATAGCCAGATAATCCCTGCATTTCCGGTCGTCTTCACGTGCAGTAATGGCCAGCGCCCCCTGCCCGGGAGCAGGAATAAACTCCCAAGGATCTAATGCTAGGGCTTTTGCCGCTCCGAGGTCGGCACCGAGCCGCGCGATACCCGCAGCAGCCAAAAAGGTCGCGTCGAAATCCCCATCCATCAAGCGCCCCAAGCGCGTGGCTACATTGCCTCGTATGGTTTCGACTTTCACCTGCGGGTTTACGGCCAGCAGTTGCGATGCACGCCTCAAACTAGTGGTGCCGACCAGCGCCCCCGGCGCAAGCTCCGCCGGCGCCAGGCCCCGTTTGCTGATCAACAGATCACGCACGTCGGCACGTTCGAGCACTGCGGCAATTACGATGCCGGCCGGCAAATCGCTGGGGACATCTTTCAGCGAATGAATGGCGCAATCGACATCTCCACGCAGCAGGGCATCGTCAAGCTCACGCACGAACAGGGCCTTACCTCCGACGTCGCGCAACGGACGGTCCTGAACGCGGTCACCGGTAGTGACCATCTCAATCAACTCCCACTCACCGCCCCCGGCCTTGTCCACTACCGAGCGCATACCTTGGCCGGCCTGGGCCAAGGCAAGGGGGCTCCTCCGCGTACCCACACGAAGCTTCACAGTTCGTCCTCCAAGGAAAAAAGCTTGCGAACCGCGCTCAACATACGAGTTTCTTCATCCGGGCGAACTTCACGTTTCAATACGCTGGTCGGCCTATGCAGTAGTTTATTGACGATAGAACGAGTCATATGGTCTATACGTATCCTGTCTTCCTCGCTGATGCCGTTGAGCTTGGCAACGGTACGCTCCAGTTCTTGATTGCGAATCTCCTCGGCATACTCACGCAAAGCAACGATCGTGGGAATTACCCCGAGTTTCTCGAACCACAACCAGAAATGGTCGACCTCCCCCTCCACTATGGCCTCGCCTTTTACCGCCTCACGCTGCCTTTCCTCGAGGTTCTCCTCTACCACCGACGAGAGGTCGTCCATGTCGTAAAGATAAGCGCCGTCGATCTTGTTTATCGCAGGATCGAAGTTGCGGGGAACCGCGACATCTATGAAGAATACCGCACGGCCCTTGCGCTCACGCATGAGGCCCTTGACCTCCTTGGCGCTGAGCATCTCCCCACCCCCGGCTGAACCCACCACTAGGTCGGCGAGCGGCAAGTAGTTGGACAGGCGCTCGAGCGGAATCGGCGTCCCTCCCAACTCCCTGGCCAGGGCTACGCCGTTTTCAAAAGTGCGGTTGGCCACCATGATGTCCTTGACCCCCGCGCCCTGGAAATGGCGCGCGGCAGTCTCCCCCATGTCGCCGGCGCCGATCAGCAGCACGGTCCGGCCCTCCAGGCTCTCGAAGATATGACTGGCCAGATCCACCGCCGTGGAGGCGACCGAAACCGTTCTCGAGGCGATTCCGGTTTCCGAACGCACCCGCTTGGCCACCGAGAAACTCTTGTGAAAGACACGGTGAAGTACAGGACCGGCACTATGCGCGTCCACCGACGCGTCAAACTGCTCCTTCATTTGGCCGAGGATCTGCGGCTCGCCCACAACCATGGAGTCCAGGCTAGAGGCCACACGGAACAGATGCCTGACCGCTTCCCGGTTCTCGAAACTGTAAAGGTAAGGCACGCATTCATCCACACTCAGCCCGGTGCCCTCGACTAGGAAGCCGGTCATCTCCTCAGTCTCAATCGGACCTTCGCGGCTGCAGTAGACAATCTCGACCCGATTGCAGGTGGAGAGCAACACCACTTCCTCTATGTGGTCGTGAGTAAGAAGAGACGCGAGCACGCCTTCGCCGCGGCCTTCGGTCATGGCCAGCTTCTCGCGCAGCTCGACCGGCGCAGTGCGGTGATTCAGCCCCAGTATCGATAGTTGGCGTGACACTACCCGGCTTCCTCAAGAAGTGTATACACCGCCGTGCCTGGCGCCGGGCACGGAAATCAGGGTGACGGCGATGTAGGAAACCACCAGCACCATAAAGCCCAAAATAGTGAGGTAGGCGGCTCGCTTACCCCGCAGGCCGCCGACTAGGCGGAACTCGAGCAAGCCGGCGTACAGAACCCAGGTGATAACCGAAAGAATCTCGCGCGGTTCCCAGGTCCAGAACTTGCCGAGCATACTCAAAGCCCAGACCCCGCCACTTACCATTCCCAGCGAAAGCAGGGGGAAGCCCCAGAACAAGAACAGGTATCCGAGCCTGTCCATAGTTTCCAGAGCGGGCAAGCGGCGGATCATCCAAGCCCTGCGGTGAGATTTGAGCAGTCGTTCCTGGACCAGGTAGACGAGGCTGACGACAAAGGCGAGGCCAAACACCGCGTTGCCGAGAAAAGCCAGGGTTACATGCACCGTCAGCCATGGAGTCTGCCATGACTCCGGCAGCACCGTCCTTTCGGAATAAAACTCGATCGCCAGCAGAGTAAACAGGAAAGCCATCGGTGCTATTGCCGCAGCCAGTACTGACACCTCCTGCTTGCGCTGTACGAAGACGTAGGTGGCAACCAGAAGCCAAGCGAAGAATGCGAGTCCCTCAGTAAACCCTTCGACCGGGATCACGCCGGTATCGATGACGTGTAGGACGACGGAAAGAGATTGCAGAACAAAGGCCGTTCCCAGCGCCCAGGGCCCCAAACGCCGCGTCCAATCCGATGGATAGGCTATGCCTGTCATGTAGGCAGCCGCAGCCGTAAGGTAAGCAAAGCAAGCAAACTCGAGAGCCAGCAGTTCCAATTCTCAATCCTTTCGCTTCCCTCGTCGTATCTCAGGCCCTACAGGCTCCACCGGCCCCGCATCGTGCCGCCACCCGCACAACTCCTCGAGCAAAGCGACTGCTTGTTGTAGTTGCCCTCGAGCCAACAAGTCCAAAAAACCGCGTCCGAATAATTCCGCAAAAACTTCCGGGTCTACGGGGGGGCCGCTTCCCAAGCCGGCGTCCGAATTTACCGCCACGCCGCGGTAGCCCTGCTCGCGAACACGCCCGAGGAGTGTCGCCGCCACACCATAGTGGGAACCTATGTATGGCTCCAACTCTCGCTTTATCCGGGCGGCTAGCGCCGGACTCGAGCCTGAGGTAGATACCGCCACGCAGACCTCTCCTCGTTGGATGAGCGCCGCACTGCAGAAGTCGGAAACGGAACCGTCGTCCACACGGCAGGCCAACACACCGAATCGTCGTGCATCACTTAATATCTGAGCCTGTACGTCCGGAGAATCGGTGCACGCAAACACCAGCATGACCCCTTGCTGGTCATCAGGCCGGTACTCGCGCTCACTGAACTCTAGGCCCCACCGCCCTATGAGTTCCACCAAGGCAGGACACAAATGCTTGCCGACCACGACGGTTTTCGCCCCATACTCCAGCAGTAGCCGGGTCTTGCCCGCAGCTACCGGGCCACCCCCGACAACCAAGCAACGGCGATCCTTAACATTCAAAAATACAGGGAGATAGGCCACGGAAGGAAACTAGCACATGAAGACCCGACGCCGAAGCTGTGTCTGATGCTCAGCAAACTCACACCGGAGCGACAATCATGTCCGCTGCCGGCAATATCCGCGGATAGCAGAGTCAGTTCGGGACTTTCAAAGTTTGTCCCGGACGCAGCTTTCGAGGGTCGCTGATACGGTTCACCCGCTTGAGCGTCAGCACCGAAGTTCGGTACATCTTGGCGATATGCGATAGCGTCTGTCCCTTACGAACAGTATGGGTGAGGTAGCTGCCTGAGCGCGTGGCCACGGCAGAATCAGGCACTGTTATGACTTGCCCGATCTTGAGTCTCGACGGATTCCGTATGCCGCTAAGCCGCTGTAACGTATCTACCGTGGTACGGTAATTGCGGGCTATGCTCCACAGCGTCTCCCCCCGTCCGACCCGGTGGGTGCGGGTCAGCAAGGCCGAAGTGGCGGCCGGAACTGCGGCACCACGTAGCGGCACCTTGAGCGTCGCTCCGCGCCGAAGCTTGCGGGGATCGCTGATTCCATTGAGCCTCTTGAGTTCAGCAACCGAAGACTTATACATGCGGGCGATCTCGGAAAGTGTTTGGCCGCGCCCTACTCGGTGCTCGGAAAAGTTTTTCCCGGGCGGGAACCTCAATGAGGCCAACGCAGCGCCCGAGGAGTTGTGGCTATCCTTGACCGCCGGCGGCGGGGCGGCTGAGGAGCTGCGAGAAGAAACCGATACCTTGGCGACAGCCGTCTTAGCAGCCGAAGCCCGGCTCGGGATCCGAATTATCTGTCCCGCCCTCAAGCGCCGGGGATCGCGCAAACCGTTGAAACTCAGCAAACTGGACACGCTGGTCCCGTGGCGCCTCGCTATATGGCTCAAGGTCTCGCCGCGATGCACACGATAGCGGGTCTCCGGCTGAGTAACGAACTTCACCGAGGCCGGCAGACTCGCATAGCGCCGGCCGAACTCGCGGCCCGCCCCCGCAGGCAAGTTGAGACGATACCCCTTGGGCACGCGGTGAACTCCGGAAACCACGCCCGGCCGCAGCGCTGGGTTGAGTTCGATCAACCGCGAGGTGGAAATCCCCGAAGCTCGCGAGAGATCGGCAAGAGAGACGTACGAGTCGAGTTCGAAATGGTCCGGCGCATAGGCATCCACGGAAATCGGTCCGCAGATCTCTTCCGCCCTCGCCACCGCATCACGTGCAGCGAGAAACTCAGCGTAGAAATTACGGGACGCGAACCCGAAGCTGCGGCTCTTGTAGGACTCGGAGATGATGCCGAGGTTCTTGGTCCCCACCGTACGCACCGCACGCGCCATACCTGCAGACCCGTGGTTATATGCGGTTATGGCTAGCGGCCAACTCCCGAGCTTATCGAAATTCTGCCGAAGCAACGCCGCTGCCGCTTCAGTCGCTTTCAGAGGATCGCGCCGCTCGTCACGGTAACCGTCGATCTTCAAAAATAGGCGCCCGGTCCCATAGGTGAACTGCCAAATCCCGGCCGCACCCGCGCTAGAATGCGCCCCGACCTGATAGGCCGACTCGACCAGGGGAAGTGCGGCGAGATCGCCGGGAACTCCCTTGGCGGCAAGGATGCGCTTCATTTTCGGCATATACGCGTGCGCCCGCTCCATAGCCGGGCAGAACTTGTTCGCCAATCCCCGCTGGGAACGAACCCGATCAGCCAGCACCTTCGCGAACTTGGCCTCATGGAAGATTCCTGCGATCGCGGAAACCAACTCCTTCTCTTCTGCGTTGCGCGGCGGGGAAACAGCCAAGCGCCGGAGCATCGCCTTGATACGACGTTCTTCGGCAACACGGCGCTTGGCAACGTCATGAGCACGCCGCCGCTCGCTTCCTTCGCCGTTCATTATGTCGCCTACATCGAGAATCGAGTAGACTAATTCGAGCCGGTAGGGATCGTGAAAAACGATTTTCTCGTCACTGTACTTGGTAAAAACGTCGCTCCAGAACTCAACGTTGGGGGCAAGTTGCTCGAAACGCGGCAACTCCTGAGTGGCGCAAGCGTAACCCGCACACAGGAGCAACGCCGGTATCAGCGTAGCCATGGTTACCTTTGCTGCAAAACCTCTCCCCTTCACTCGCTAACCTCCGGCAGGCACAGGTAGATGCACTATGGTACCAAAGCGAAGCACTGTGTTCTATTTCCTTTGAGAAAAGCTTGCTTATTTTATTTGATTCCTTCCGCCCCGTTGCTGGTAGTAGCCTGGGGGCTCACGCTGCTGGGGGGGTGCGCGGATAGCGTAGTCCGGGACCCCGACGCGGTGGTGATAGCGATAGAGGCCTCTCCCACCCAGCTTGACCCACGCTACAGCATTGACGCTTACTCGTCGCGCATAGGGAGCTTGCTTTTCGCTTCCCTGACACGCAGCGGCGTCGACGCAAGACCACTGCCCTACGCCGCCTCGAAATGGTGGCAGCCGGACCGCAAGACCTACATCTTCGAACTGCGCGACGATCTGCGTTTCCATGACGGTAGGCGGTTGCGTGCACGCGACGTCGTAGCCACCTACCGCAGCATCCTGGACCACCGGTCATCGTCCCCGAAAAGAGCTGCGCTCGCTTCTTTACAAAGCGTCGAAGCCGAGGGCGCAACCACCGTCATATTCCGGCTGAGCAAGCCCGACGCCGCCTTTATGCACAGCACCGGTATCGGCATCCTAGCGGCCGACGGCCTCGGCATTGAGCCGGTTGCAGCGCTCGAACTGACTGGCTCGGGACCCTACCGCCTAGCCTCCTTCGATAGCGACCGCCTCCGGCTCGAGGCGGTCCAAGGCTCCGCAGCCGGCGATCCTACGATAGAGACGCTGATCTTCAAGGTCCTTCCCGACTCGGTCATGCGTGCGTTGGAGTTAAGGCACGGCAGCGTCGACATCGTGCAGAACGCGATCGATCCGGACACCGTCGACTGGCTTGATCGAGAAGAGAAAGGAGTCGAAGTTCGACTCGGCGACTACAACGCCTATCAGTATATCGGAGTCAACCTGCGGCACCCGGCCCTGGCCAAATTACCGGTGCGCCGCGCCCTGGTTTACGCGATCGACCGCAACGCCATCGTCAGATACATCCTCAAAGGCCAGGCACAAACGGCCGATGCCATGCTGCCTCCGCACCATTGGGCCTATTCGGACAAAGTGCGACACTACAGCTACGATCCGGACCGCGCACGCCGCCTGCTCGAGCGCGCCGGCTACACAGACCCACCAGGACCGGCCCCGAGGCTGACGCTAAGTTACAAGACCACGACCATCGAACTGCGCCGGCGCATTGCTGAAGTGCTGGCTGCTCAATTGTCGGAAGTCGGTATCGAATTGAAAATCGAGAGCTACGAATGGGGCACCTTCTTCGCGGATGTCCGAGCCGGGAATTTCGATCTCTACTCACTAGCTTGGGTAGGGATAGAAGATCCCGACTTGATGAGAACAGTGTTCCACTCGCGAATGCAGCCTCCGGACGGAAACAACAGGGGGGGCTACAGCGACGCTATCACGGACCGGCTAAGCGAACGGGCGCTGCGCAGCCGGCCCGGCAAGCGCCGGAAGCTCTATGCGAGACTGCAACGGCGCAATTCGCGCCGCTTGCCCTACATTCCGCTTTGGTGGCCTCGAAACGTGACCGTCATTTCACGGCGCCTCACCGGCTTCGAACCCCTCCCTTCCGGGCAACTATGGGGTATTCTTTCAGCTCGTCTCCGACGCTAAGTCGGCAATGGTGGCACCGGAAACAGCCTGCATGCGATGGCTGTCGAGCTGCTCGCACAAGTCCGCAACCTTGGCGGTGCCGGCTCCTGCATCCGCTTGCAACGCCAACTGATCGGCACCGCGAAGCAGATCCAGCACCCTCGATACCTGGATCCGGCTCGGTGCCAGAGAAAGGAAGCACAGTTCCCCGTCCTCACCCCCGAAGTGCAACAGGCCACCGGCAATCATATCGTTGACGATTTCGCGAATGTTTTTAACCGGCGCGTCGAGCTTATGAGCAAGATCTTCGACCGTGGGAGTCGGCGAACAAGCGTGGGCGGCACGGGCCAGTTCGGCGCATATGCTCAAGCCCAGACGCTCGCGCAAGGCGTAGCCGGACTTCGCCGTGCGCCGCTCGTGGCTGTAGAAACCCAGGTTCTGCACCGCGGCAACGAGTTCGGCGCCCAACAACACGATAACCCAGCTTACATAGACCCATGCCATCAGCACGGGCAACTGCGCCATCGCACCGTAGATAGCGTTGTAATTAGCCACCCCGATCTGGAAATTGATGTAGGCCGCCTGCGTTAGTTCCCAAATACTACCGGCCACCACCGCCCCCAGCACTGCGGGAAACAAGCGAACTTTTGTGTTAGGCACGAACATGTAGAGGAACGCGAACAGTAACCAGACCAATACATGCGCCGCCATCGCCATCGATGCTTCGAGAAGGCCTCCGAGACCCCAAGTCGCCTCGAGGCTCTGCACGAACGCGTCCCGCCGCAAAGCTGCGGTGATACTGGTGGCCGAGGCCAGAAGAAGGGGCGCAGCGACACTCAGCCCAAGATAGTCGCTGGCCTTGCGCAGCCAACTTCGCGGCGGCGGGCTTCCCCAGATCGCGTTAAACGAGTGCTCGATGTTGCTCATCAGCGAAAGGAAGATGGCCAGCAACAAAATCCCACCAAATATTCCCAAACCGGTCAGACTGGTGTTGTCTATATAGGAGACCACTGTGGAGATGGCTTCGGGAGAAAGAATGGTGAGTTTTTCGAGAATCAGCGTCTCCAGTCGCGCGCCCCGCCAACCGAGCCCGCGCAGGACCGCGAAGGAAATCGCCAAAACCGGAACCAGCGCCATCAATGACGCGTAAGTAAGCGCGGAGGCTCTCAACAAACAAAGATCGTCGAGAAAGCCCTCGACCGTCAACACCGCGACACGCAGAGCCTGTATCGCCCAACGGCTGAACCTTGAAGCACCGGTCATGCCGGCGCTCCACAGATCTTCGAACAAAAACTTAGTGAGTCCTTCCACAGCTATCTTCGAGCGCCCGGCGAATCGCGTTCAAGAACCGCGGGCCCGCGCGCATCGCCCTCTCGACGTCTCCAGGTCTGCCACGCAGCCGCCGGCTCGGCGGCAGGGACGCGGCGCGAGGTCCGGCACGCCAAGCCCGGCGATCAATGGCCGGTCCCGGCCTAGCGCGGCAACACCCGAACACCCAGGCGCAATTCCTGTATCATAAACGAAAGCGGCGGCGTGGGAATCACTAGTCACACGCGCTGGCGCCGGCAATGGAACGAGTAGTGACACGCCGGGCACCGCCACCCTCTCAGCCAACGCCGGGAACGACAGTGTCAAGTTACCTAACTAAACGTCTTGCATTCTTCGTGCCCACCATAATCGGCGTGGCCAGCGTGGTGTTTCTCCTGCTCCATCTCATTCCCGGCGATCCCGTCGACATCATGCTCGGCGAGAGCGCCGCCAACGCGGATCGCCAGGAACTGCGCGAGAAGCTCGGGCTCGACCGCCCGCTACTCGTGCAATACGGGACTTTCCTCAGCGGCCTTGCACGCGGAGATCTCGGGGAGTCGGTGCACAGCGGACGTCCGGTGCGTGAACTGCTAGCCGAGCGCTTCCCCGCAACCCTGCGATTGAGCTTGGCCGCGGGCGCATTCGCAGTGTTGATCGCGCTACCGCTCGGCTTACTTTCGGCCGCCCGGCCACATTCGCCCAGCGACAGAATCACGCTTGGAATAAGCCTCCTGGGCGTAGCGATTCCCAACTTCTGGCTGGGACCGATGCTCATAATGGCTTTCTCGATCGAACTGGGGTGGCTGCCCGTTTCCGGCAACGGTAGCCCACAGCACCTGATACTGCCGGCACTGACCTTAGGCGCATCGATGGCGGCGATACTGACCCGCATGACCCGCGCCGCGGTACTCGAATCGTTGCAGGAAGAATACGTTCGTAGCGCAGCGGCCAAGGGCTTGACCCGGCGGCGTATCATCCTGGTCCATGCCTTCCCGAACGCACTTACGCCGCTCATCTCACTGCTCGGCCTTCAGTTCGGTTCGCTACTTGCCGGCGCCGTGATCACCGAAACTATCTTCGCATGGCCGGGCATCGGCCGCCTCACTCTCGAAGCCATTCAAACACGCGACTACCCCCTGGTTCAGGGCTGCGTGTTGCTAATTGCCATGGCTTACGTATTGATAAACCTGCTCACTGACCTGGCCTACGCGCTGGCCGACCCGCGAATCCGCCTTGACGACTCCGACTGAAAACAAAGGCAGGGCTCGCCGGCGTGGCATTGCCTTCGGATCGGCAGTAATCGCGATACTATGCACCGCCGCGATCGGTGCGGACCTGCTCGCGCCCTACCCGCCCGACCGCCAACAACTCGCGGAGAACCTCGCGCCACCCTCCATCGAGCATCCGTTGGGGCAGGACAAGCTGGGCAGGGACCAACTTAGCCGGCTCCTGCACGGGGCTCGTGTATCCCTTTACGTTGGACTGCTAACTATTAGTTTTTCATTGCTTATCGGAGTTTCCGTCGGCGCCATATCAGCCTATGCCGGAGCTGCGGTCGATTTCTGGATCTCACGTTTCATCGACATACTGATGGCCTTCCCCGGGATACTGCTGGCAATCGCAATGAGCGCAGTGCTGGGCCCGTCGCTGGTCAACGTGGTGCTAGCCTTGAGTCTGATCGGATGGACGGGCTACGCTCGCTTGGTCCGCGGCGAAGTGCTGGCGCTGAAGAAACGCGAGCACGTCGAAGCGGCCCGATCACTGGGCGTAACGCCGTTGTGCATACTCAGCCGCCACATAATGCCTATGCTAGCCGGACCTTTGACGGTTCAGGCCAGCTTCGGGTTGGCGGGAGCAATAACCGCAGAGGCTGGGTTGAGTTTCCTGGGCCTGGGAGTGCAAGCGCCGCAAGCATCCTGGGGCTCCATGCTCAACGAAGGCCGCAGTTTTCTCCTCATTGCCCCGCACCTGACCGTCTTTCCCGGAATCGCCATCAGCTTGACCGTGCTGGCTCTCAACACACTGGGAGACGCATTGCGGGAAGCCCTCGACGTGCGCGGGGCTTAACTTGCAGCCGGTTGCTGCCGCTACTTCTGGCAGCGAGGGCAGTAGAAGCTGGAACGCTGGGATATAAGCACCGACTTTATAGCACTACCGCAGCGAGGACAGGCCTGACCCCGCCGCCCGTAGACCCGCAGACGCCACTGATAGCCTCCGGGCTTGCCGATGCCGTCGAGGAAATCCGATACTGAGGTGCCGCGATGCTCTATGGCCTCGCTGATGATCTCTCTGGCTGCCACGACCACAGCATCGCAGGCCGCCCGCGACATCCGTGCAAGACGGCGTGTGGGACGCAAACCACACACGAACAGTATCTCGCTGGCGTAAATGTTGCCCAAGCCCGCGACGACGCGTTGATCCATCAGCACATCCTTGATGTTACGGCCGGTGCGGCGGCGCCAGGACGCTAGGTAGGGCCCATTAAAGGCCTGCACATCGAGAAGTTCCGGACCCATGGCGGAAAACAAGCCGCAAGTGGCCATGCGATCAACCAGCGACAAACCGAAACGGCGCGGGTCGTTGAACACCAAACGGCCTCCATCGTCGAGTTCGGCAATCACATGGTCGTGCTTGCGTGCAGCCTGAGTTTCACCCAAACGCTGGTGGACCAAGCAACCGCTCATTCCCATATGCCAGATCCATGTAAAACCATCGTCGAGATGCAACAGAAGGTACTTGCCACGCCTCCCAACCTCTTCAATACGACGGCCGTAAACCGCTTCGGCCAAAGACGAATCGAGCGGCTTGCGTAAGCGTGTCGCCCGCAGGGTTAGCCTCCGCACCCGGCGACCGGTCAGCAACGGCGCCAACGAACGCGCGATAGTCTCTACTTCCGGAAGCTCGGGCACTATCGCTCCCTACACCCTCCCCTCACGCCCCTTCGAGCAAGCCGTGGACTTGCCGTGAGATCGACGCAAAGGCCGATACCGAAACTTGCTCCGGCCGTTGCTCGGCTTCGACCCCGGCGGATTCGAGCACGCCAACCGCAGCCTCCTCCCCAACCAGCGCCGCCATCCGGGGTAGTAGCGTATTGCGAAGCATCTTGCGCCGATGCCTAAAGGCGCTCTTCAGCAAATCGGAGAACAAGGCTTCGTCTCCCAACTGATAGCGGGGGGCGGCTATAGGGCTGATACGCAAAACCCGAGACCACACTTTGGGCGCCGGCTTGAATGCCGCCGGCGGCACGTCCATCCCGGTTTCGACATCGGCGCGCAACGCAGTCATTACCGACAGGATGCCGTAACTGCGCGAACCCGGAGGGGCCTGTAGACGCGCAGCGACTTCGCGCTGGAGCATCACCACCATGCGCTCGAGCCCCCGGCTGCGGCGCAAAAACAGATCTACGATGGCAGTGCCGCTTTCGTAGGGAAGATTGGAAACCATCGTGTACGGACCGCTACAAAGCTGCGATGGGTCGAGCTTCAACACGTCGGCTTCTACCACCGAAATGCGCGGATCGCCGGCCGCAAGATCGCACCCGCGCTGCGCCAAGCGCGGATCGATCTCGACCATGATCAAACGTTGTGCCCGCTCGGCGAGCAAGCCGCTCAGAGCACCGCGACCGGGCCCGACCTCCACTACCGCCTTCCCCTCGATAGCGGCCCAATCGACAATATCACAGGCGATGCTGCGATCGGCCAGAAAGTTCTGGCCCCAACGTACCGTCCGTGCGCTCACCGCTCCTCGTCCCCGGTCGACGATGCCGCCCAGAAGCCGCGAATACCAAGTTGAAACGCTGACTTCACGGCCGCAGGACGGGTCCGAGCGGCAACCGCGAGACTGCGGCCAGCGGCTGTCCGGGCAAGCCCAATTCCAAACGCCGTTGCGCCGCATAGCCGATCATCCCCGCGTTGTCGGTACATAAAGGCATGCTCGGAAACGCCAACTCGAAACCCGCCCCGTCGCAGGCCTCCTTCATCCGCTCGCGCAACCTACTGTTGGCGGAAACCCCGCCGGCAACGGCTAGGCGCGGAATCTCGAGGCGTAGCGCCAAACTCATGATGCGGTCGACGAGCACGTCGACAATAGCCTCTTGAAAAGACGCACATATATCGGCCAAGGGCAGGGAATCCGACGGCCTGGAAGCCCCGTGCAACTCGCCGAGTTGATTCCATAGAGCCGTTTTCAATCCCGAAAAACTGAAAGCCCAAGGGTCGGCTTTGACCACGGCGCGTGGAAAACGAAAAGCTCTGGAATCGCCGCGGGCCGCCATTTCATCAACGATCTTGCCGCCCGGGTAACCGAGGCCCAACATCTTGGCGCCCTTGTCAAACGCTTCCCCCGCCGAATCGTCGCGAGTCGAGGCAAGTTCCGCATAGTCTCCTATGTCACGAAGCAAATATACGGCCGTATGCCCGCCGGACACCACCATCGCCAGTAGCGGCAACTGTATTTCCGAATCCATCAAAGGCGACAGTACATGGCCTTCCAGGTGGTGAACCCCGGTCACCGGGACGCCGAGCCGCAGACCCAAACCTTGGGCCGCCGCCATACCCACGAGCAAAGATCCGACCAAACCCGGCCCGCGCGTGACCGCAATCGCCTCGATCTCGCACAACTCGACACCGGCCCTATCCAGCGCCGAAGCTATCACCGCATCGATGCTCTCGAGATGGCGGCGGGCCGCAAGCTCGGGAACCACACCGCCATAATCTGCGTGCAGTGAGTCTTGCGACGTAACCACATTGGACTTCAGCCGGCGTCCGTCGAGTACAGCCGCAGAAGTATCGTCGCAGGAGCTTTCCACCGCCAACAACAGCATCTTATAAATCTCGATATCCTTGGCTGCGTAACCGTGCCGCTTTCATCAATCGACCGCCGAGCTTGCGGTGTTGAGTTCAATCGACTGCTTCAGCCCTTCGAACTCACCGAGAACACGTGGATCGTAAGGCAGGTAGCGCCAAGCCTGCCCTAAAAACAGCCTACCCTGCTCGAAACGGGCGCTTCGGTGATAAGCATAGGCCAGGAAAAGGTAGGCGAAACCGTTGCGCCCGTCCAGGCTGATGGCTCGCTCCAGCAAGTCGACGGCGCGCTCGTTATCCGCCGTTTGAATCAAGTCCCAAGCATCGAGACAAAGACGCAGACTTGCCAACCCCACCGGTGCCTCATCGGCACCGCGAATCTTCAGCGCGTAGCCCCCGCGTTGGATTTCCCCACGCAACATCCGTACGGAATTGCTAAAAGCTTCCCAGTTTTCCACATGCTCCGGCTCAGGCCGCAGGGCTTCGATGGAAACCGGCTCCACGGGTGCCTCGACTTCTGCGGTCTCCGGTGAAGACACCGGCTCCGGAAACGCTACCGGCGCAGGTGCAGGCAAGCGGCGCGGTGTACACGAGAGTATGCCGAAAATCAGGCACAGGCCCAGGCACAGGCCGGGACCGAGTCCACAGGCGAGATACGCGGCCGGCCCCGGCCCTACCGAGTGGCCATGCACCGAAACCCGGAGAAACCTGCGGAAGGATGCGCAAGAAAGCGCCAGTACTGAAGGCGACGCTGCCGGAACCACTCGATCGTCACAAACTCGAAACAACTAAACCTCCGGCAACCAAATCCAGGCAATGGGCAGCACCATCAAATCGCGCTCGTCCGCCGCCCCCGCACACACCGGCTCAGAACAAAGCATGTTCCGGGCACAACTCCCGCGGTTCCTCTCCGGCAAGGAAAGACTCGCGTATTACCTTGTGGCAGTCACGCACCGCCCGGCCGCCGGTCTCCTCGTCGATATCAACCAACACGACCCCTTCGGGAACATCGAATGTACGGTGCGGCGCATCCGCCAAAGCTTGGCGCATGAAGTCAGTCCATATCGGAAGTGCGGCCTCCGAGCCTGCCAGCCCCATTCCCGCCTTGCGGTCGAAACCAACCCACACCACCGCCAACAGATCCGGCGTGTAGCCGGCAAACCAAGCGTCCTTGTAATCGTTGGAGGTCCCGGTCTTTCCCGCCGCTGGATGCCGGAAGCCCTTTCGCCGTGCACCGGCACCGGTGCCACGCTCCATTACTCCTTCAAGCAGATGGGTGACCAGATAAGCATCCGCAGCAGGAATCACACGCTTCATTTCAAGACGGTGGCCTTCCACTAGGCCCCCTTTGCGGTCGATCACTTTTTTCACCGAAATCGGCGTCGCCGCCATGCCACCATTGGCAAACACACCAAACACTTTGGCCAACTCGAAAGGAGGTACTTCCCAGCCACCGAGCACGATCGCCGGAAAGGCTTGCATCTGCGGATCCATTCCCAGTCTTACGGCAAGGTCACGGATCGGAACTATTCCGACACTATGGGCAATACGAGCCGTCGCGGAATTGAGAGAGTGCTCGATTACCTCGCGCACCGTTACCTCTCCATAAAACTTGTTCTCGTAGTTCGAGGGCGACCACACCTGGCCTTCGTACTTCCACTCGAATTTAGCATCCAGGACTTTGGTGGTCGGAAGCATGTGCACGGCGCCGACATGCTCACTGCCGAGCGCCGCCAGCATGACAATGGGCTTGAAGGTCGACCCCGGCTGGCGCCGGCTCTCGGTGGCCCGGTTGAACTGGCTTTCGCCGTAGTCACGCCCACCGACCATGGCCCGGATCGCTCCGGTACGTGGATTGATCGCGATGAGCGCAGCCTGCAGCGCTTGCCCGCCCGCCCGCTCGATGGCTTCGCCTATGTCCTGTTCTATTTCCTCCAAATTATCGCGAACTACACGCTCAGCAATAGTCTGCAACTCGGCGTCGAGTGAAGTGAAGATCCGATAGCCTTCGCTGGTCAGAACCTCACGCGGGTAGCGATCAAGCAGTTCATCGCGCACGAAATCGACGAAATAAGGCGCTTCGATAGCGGGTTTCGGTGGATCTACGGCATCCATCTTCTCGGCCAGTGCCGCCGCATAAGTAGCGTCGTCTATATCTCCCTGCCTGTGCATCAGATCCAGAACCACGTTGCGACGCTGCTCGGCGCGGTCGGGGTGGCGGTGGGGAGAGTAGTAGTTGGGCGCGCGAATCAAACCGGCAATCGTCGCCATCTGCGCGACACTGAGGTCGGCGGGTTCGCGCCCGAAATAAAACTTCGCAGCCTCCCACACCCCGTGAATGGCCGAGGCGCCATCCTGCCCCAGGTAGATCTCGTTCAAGTAGTTTTCGAGAATCTCGTACTTCGAGTAACGCCGCTCGGCCACCATCGCCATCGCCGCCTCTCGAAGCTTACGGCTGATGCTGCGTTCGGAACTGAGAAAAAAATTCTTCATCAGTTGCTGCGTCAAGGTCGAACCGCCCTGCTGCACACTGCCGCTGCTGATATTGACCAGTAGCGCGCGTCCAAGCCCGCGCAAATCAACACCTGCATGATCGAAGAAACGCCGGTCTTCTACCGCCACTACAGCGCGAACCAAGGCGGTAGGGATCTCATCGAGCGTCATCTCCCGGCGCTCTTCGCGGGCCTCCCCGTGCACACCGGCGATCAACCCCGGCTCCAGAAAGAACGAGTAGATCTCGCCGTCTGCAGATTGGTCGAACATCGTCATCACGCGCCCAGCGGAATCGAGATCCATACGCAACAAGCGGCCCTTCTCGCGATAGGAAGGATACTCGAAGCTATTGAGCCACAAGTCCAAGCGGTGCGGCTCGCGCGTAAAACGAAACTCACCCGGACGCGACGGAGCATCGGGTGAGGAGCGGTAGCCGAGACGGATGAGCCTGCCCTTGAAAGCCCCTGAATCCACTTTCATACCCGAGAAGACCGGATATGAATCGGAGTAGATCTTGGACGGAAAGCTCCAGCGCTCACCCTGGAACTTGTTGTCCAGCGTATTCTCGATGGCCTCCAGTTCGAGCAGCGCTGCCAGTGCCGAAGCCGCCAGCAAAGGCGGCAGCAACACGAAGGACACCGAGACGGTCGATCGAAAGAAAGAGCGCCTCTGAGCCTTCGGGCGCCGCCGCGCTTTTGCCATTATTCCTCGTCCGGCTTGATCACGCGAAACAGCGTCTGATCGCCGCGCCTGACCAGTACCAGAACGCTCTCCCCTTCATCGAGATCCGCCAGGAAGTCACGGAAAGCTTCAGCGTTGTCGACGGTGCGATTGCCCATCATTTCTATGACGTCACCCGGCCGTATCCCGGCCGCCTCGGCAGGAGAATTCTTGGCGACCGAACTCACTACCACTCCGGAAGCATCTTCGTCCAGGCCGAGGTCGTCGATGATCTCCGCATTGAGATCCTGCACGGATAAGCCCAGGCTTCCCGCCTTGACCGGACGCTGCTCCATCTCCTCGTCCTCGAGCCTGGCAATTACGGCGGCCAGGGACTCGACCTCGCCTTGGCGTACGACCTTGATCTCGACCTTCTTGCCGACCGGGACCGCAGCGACAATGGCAGGCAAATCGGAAGACTTGGAAACATGAATACCATCGAACTCGACGATCACGTCACCCACCGCAACTCCGGCAGCTGCGGCCGGACTATCGGGAAACACTTCGGCTACCAGCGCACCTTCGGCGCGCGGAAGGTCCAACGATGCGGCGATATCCTCATCGACCGGCTGGATCTTCACCCCCAGCCAGCTACGCGTGATATGTCCTTCCTCCTTGAGTTGAGGAACGATCTGCCGCGCCATGTTGATAGGGATGGCAAAGCCGATGCCGATATTTCCTCCGCCACTGGAAAAGATCGCGGTATTGATGCCGACCACCTGC
>JAJRWY010000311.1 GCA_024276575.1 Candidatus Binatota bacterium | reverse complement strand
TCAATCGCCCGCAATCTCGGCCCGTGCTCGCTTTTCGGCCCTCGACGTACTGTTAGTACGCCTGCGGGCCTCATCGCTGCGCTTGGGCCGATCTCACGGGCGCTTGCGACTTTCGCGACGAGGTTTCACGAATAATGCGGGTTAAGACACGACTGAAGAGGGGGGCCGCCGCCGCCCCGCTGCGGTCACGGAACAGGTGAGGACAGAGTAATCAACAGGATTTCGTTTAGATATTTCGACCATAGGCGGCTACGCCACAGTCGCCTGTTGAGCTTCGCTTGCGTGGTGGCTGTGAGTGCCGGGGTATTGCACCTGTCAGCGATGGCAGCTGTAGCACAGGTGCGCGGAGAGATAATCGGCGCCGGGATGACGAGGATGCCGGTAGCGGTACCGCAGCTAAAGATCGTGGGCGAAGCCGCGGACGAGCCGGCCCAACGCTTCATCAGTGTACTGATACGCGATCTCGAGTTCAGTGGTTTGTTTCGTGTGATCAATCCGCAGGCGTATATCGACGATCCTCAAAAATCCGGAACCCAACTTGCCGAAATAAACTTCGGCAACTGGATGAGTATCGGTGCCCGCGGTCTGATCCGCGGGAGCTTCGAGCGTAAGGGGGCTGGCTTTCGCGTGGAAGCACGCTTTTTCGATGTTCCCAATCGCGCCAGTCTCGGCGGACTCAGGGTAAGCGGAGAGCAGGCGGCGCTGCCGCAGGCTGCCCACCGCATGGCGGATACGGTGCTCGAGTTGCTGACCGGAAAACGGGGTCCCTTCGACTCGCGCATAGCTTTTGTCTCCAACCGTGGCGGCCATACGCGCGACATTTATTCCTACACCTTCGACGGCAAAGTGCTGCCCCTTACCAGGCATCGCAGCGTGGTCATGGAGCCGTCTTGGGAACCCGGTGGAGAGGCCCTGCTGTTTACTTCTTTCCGCGACCGCAAGCCGAGTCTTTTCCGTCTTGATATCGCCAGCGGCAGGGAAACCAAGCTTGCCAGCAAATTGGGTTTGAATGTCGGTGGCACCTGGTCGCCCGACGGAAAGCTATTGGCGGTGTCGCGCGAGGTGGCGGGAGACACGGACGTTTATCTCATCGATTTCGACGCCAGAACACAATCGAAGCTGACCCATCACTGGGGCATCGACGTAGACCCGAGTTGGTCGCCCGGCGGAGACCGGATCGCGTTTTGCTCTTCCCGTTCCGGCAATCCCCAGGTTTTCGTTATCACTGTCGACGGCGGTGAAGTAACCCGCCTTACTTTCGACGGGAAGTATAACTGTTCGCCGGCCTGGTCTCCCGATGGGCGCTATATTGCCTTTGCGGGCAGGACCGGGGGAAATTTCCAAATATTCGTGATGCCATCCACGGGCGGGACGCCGCGCCAACTCACTTTCGCGGGTTCGAACGAAGATCCGACCTGGTCCCCGGACTCGAGGTTCATCGCCTTCGCCAGTAAGCGGGGTGGCCGTCGCAAGCTCTTCATGGTGGATCTCAGCGGGCGCTGGGAACAACAATTGACCGGCGGTTCGGGCGATGATAGCTCCCCGAGCTGGTCGCGGCGTGCGGATTGACGATAATCCCCGCTTTGTTCATCGTTGATCCAGGCCCCAGCCCGCGTTGCTCGAGAGAACTCCGACGTTTGCAGAAATCGCCAGCCATTCCGGCCTGGGCTCCGGCCCCGTGGCATCACGACTTTTATGTGGAGACTTTCACAATAATGGGGACTCGACGGTTCCCGTGCTAAGATTGACGACAGCGCCCTGCGTATGGATCGCCCGGCGCGCGAGAGGAGGAGGAATATGAGTTCTGGCTGCTTGTGGAGTGGAAGGTCGCGCGGTGCGCTTCCGGTTGTGGTTGTTGTTCTGGGTTTGTTGGTGTTTTCAGGCTGTTCGCTGCTCGGGGACAAGAGCGCCCCCGGAGAAGAGAATCCGGCGATGGAAAGCCCCAGCCTCGAGGAAGCGGAGCTTCCTGCGGCTTCCAGCTTGGAGCAATTTGAAGCTACCGGCGAGGTGGTTTCCGGTGGTGAGTTTCGCGATGTCAACTTCGCCTTCGATTCGGTGGAACTCGATGAGGTTGCGCGTGAGGCCGTCGCTGCCAACGCGGCTATACTCAAGAACAACCCCGATATCCGCGTCGAGATAGAGGGCCATTGTGATGACCGCGGTACTTCGCAGTACAACCTCGCGCTGGGTGCCCGTAGGGCCAAGATTCTGCGCGATGCTTTGATAGCCGAGGGTGTTTCCGCCAGTAGATTGTCCACCGTTAGTTACGGAGAGGAACTGCCGCTTTGTAAGGAGGCCAACGAGGAATGCTGGGCGCGCAACCGCCGCGGGCATCTCGTGGATCTCACTAGGCAGTAGACGCGACCATGACGCTACGTATGCCGTTGATGTGGGCGCTCCTTTCGATCTGCCCGTTGTTGTTGAGCGCATGCACGGCCCAGTTTTCGGCGCGCAAGCCGGATGACGCCTACGCGGATTTACGGGTGCTGTTGATCGAGCAACGCGATGCTATCGCGCAACTACGGCGCGACCAGGAATCGTTGCGTGCGACGGTGGAGGAGATGCAAAACCGCGAGCGTTTGGCGGCGGCCTCGTCGCAGTCCGACCCCATGCTCGATAAGTGGTATGCGGGGGGGCGCCGGCCTACGCCGGTAGTGCCGACCGGGCGCGGTGCTGCCGGGATGCTCGATATCCCGTATCCTGATGAAGACGACGCGTATCTCGATGAAGGAGAGTTGCCATCGGCGGCACCTTCAGTGGCGATGGTCCCCGAGCTGCTTCCCGACTACCGGGCGCCGATGCCTTCGCTGGCGGCGGCTACCGACGTGCGCTTGCCGACGGTCCCTGAGTCGCTTGCCGGTACCATATACGAAGAAGGAGTGCGTGCGCTGATCGCCGGTGATCACGATACCGCAGTGCAGCGTTTTCGCGATTTCATGCGAGCCAACACCTCGTCGCCTTACGCCGACGATGCGCAGTTCTGGATCGGCGAGGCTTACCTGCGCAAGGGGCAATACCACCGTGCTATCATCGAGTTCAATCAGGTGGTTACGGCTCACGGCAAGGGCGACCGTGCGGCTGCCGCGCTGTTGCGGCAAGCCGAGGTGTTTAGAATCGTCGGCGACCGGGTCGATGCCCGGCTGAGCCTCAAAAAAGTCATCAAGAGCTATCCCGACAGTGCCGAGGCAGCGCGCGCGGCGCGAATTCTCGGCGAGCTGGGCGGCTGAGCTTTATCCTGCTCTATGAAGGTAATCCGTAGTCTCGAAAGGGCGCGCGGATGTTTTCGCGGCCCCGTCGTCACCATCGGTAATTTCGACGGTGTGCACTGCGGGCATCAAGTGATTCTAAAGCGCTTGTGTAACGATGCGCGTAGTCTCGCCGTGGAGGCCGTGGTCTTGACCTTCGACCCGCACCCGGTCTCGGTGCTGCGTCCGGAGGCTGCACCGATGTTGCTGATGCCCCTGGGAGACCGGTTGGCCGCTCTAGCCGGCAGCGGAGTCGACGCAACGGTGGTCCAGCGTTTCAGCCGGGCCTTCGCGGATATTGAGGCCGAAGATTTTATCCGCCGCTTCCTGGTCGAGATTCTCGGGGCACAGAAGATATTGGTGGGCCATGATCTCAATTTCGGACGCGGCCGCAGAGGCACGGTTGAATCGGTAGTCGAGGCCGGCGGGCGTTTCGGCTTTGCGGTCGAGGTGGTCGAACCGATTGAAGTCGGTGATGTGGTCGTGCATTCCAGTGTGGTGCGGCGGGCGGTGGCGGCCGGCGATGTAGCCGGAGCTGCGCGCTTGTTGGGCAAGCCACATGTCGTAAGAGGCCGGGTAAAACCGGGTGCAGGCCGTGGGGCGGGGCTCGGTTTCGCCACCGCCAATGTGGCTCCACGTACTCAGTTGCTGCCTTGTGAAGGTGTATACGCGGTGCGTGCCATACTCGACGGCCGCGAGTTCGGCGGGGTTGCTTCGATTGGGCGTACCCCCACTTTCGGCGGGTCGGAAGTCGTTGTCGAGGCCCACTTATTCGCCACACTGGGCGAACTCTACGGTAAGCCCATATCCCTGTTCTTTCTCGAGCGCATACGAGAGCAGAAAAAGTTTGCGAATGCCGGGGAACTTTCGGCTCGCATAGCTCAAGACGTCAAGCAGGCGAAGCGAATCCTGGCGGAGAGCCGGTTCTGAGTGGGTGCGCCGCTCGAGTTTCTCGATTACCGGGTTCCGGCCTCTGAGTCGGGGGCACGCCTCGATGTCTGGCTGAGTTCGCAAGGTGGTGCTCCGAGTAGGTCGCAAGTAAAGGTGGCGGCAGAGCAGGGGCGCATCCTTGTCGATGGCAAGCCTGCACGCGCGTCGCTGCGCTTGCGCGGTGGCGAGACGGTGCGTCTTCAGGCCCTTCAGGGCCCCGCA
Source organism: Candidatus Binatota bacterium (assembly GCA_024276575.1). Classification (GTDB taxonomy): domain Bacteria; phylum Desulfobacterota; class Binatia; order UBA1149; family CAITLU01; genus JAJRWY01. Next base: position 12,150 of record JAJRWY010000311.1, on the reverse strand, counting down.
GGGTTCGATGATCCGGAGTGCCCGGGTGCTGAAGACATAGCGCTCGATATACTTTACGAGGACGACGCGGTCTTGCTGGTGAACAAGCCGGCGGGCTTGGTCGTGCACCCGGCGGCCGGTAACCGCAGCGGTACCTTGGTAAACGCCATCCTGCATCGCTATCCGTCGTCGCGATGGCCGGGGCGTCCCGATCGCGCAGGCATCGTGCATCGCCTGGATCGCGACACTTCAGGGGTTCTCGTGGTGGCGCGAAATGTGGAGGCCCATGAGGCGATATCGCGGCAGTTTCGCGAGCGGCGGGTCAAGAAACGCTATCTGGCCGTAGTTCGTGGGCGCGTGCTCGAGGCCGGAGAGATCGATGCGCCGGTGGGCCGTCACTCTCGCGACCGCAAGAAGATGTCTACGGCCGCGCGCTCAGGACGGCATGCGCTTACCCGTTACGAGCCGCTGGAGCTGTTCGCGGCGGCGACCTTGCTGGCCGTCTATCCGGAGACCGGGCGTACGCATCAGATTAGGGTCCATCTGGCCTCGCGGGGTTGGCCGGTCGTTGCCGACGGCGTTTATGGTGGTGGCCGGGCCAAGACCCTTGCGCAGTTGCCGGCGGCCGCAGCGATGGGGAGACAGGCCCTGCATGCCTCGGTGCTCACTTTTGCCCACCCGGTAAGCGGCCGGACGATGAGTATCGAGGCTCCGCTTCCGCCCGACTTCGAAAGCTTGCTCGATCGTTTGCGCGCATGAAGTATTGTCCGATCAAGGTTAGTTACGCTAGCGGCTTGCAAACACAGCGGAGGTTGCGGAGACTGGGCCAGACGCCCTTTTAGCCGGTTGACTAGCCCGAAGGGATTTATTACGGTCTAGCTGCCCGCCTGGGAGCACCTGGAACCGATCGTTCCCGCCGAACTCCGGCACAGCCGAGCCATAAACTGACCTGAGGGGAGATGGCTCGTTAAACTTGCCTCGAACTACGCTGTGCAGAGAACTCCGGTGAGGCTCCCGGCAAGCTTCGTGACTTGGTCTTCAAGGCGCGGGTTGCATCTAGAGGCAGGAATCTCCGTCCCGTGTTGATAGCGCGGCTAAGCTGAGCCGCCGGGCTGAGAATACGCTAGTGGAACGGCCGGTTGCCGCTCCACGCTTTGAGAACAGAACGACAACAAGAGGTTTTACTAACGATGGCACGCTCGCGAGGGCAATCGAGCCAGGCGTCCCGCTCCAAAGAAGGGGCGCCACGAAGCAAGGACGGCTCCGGCAGGGGCAAGAACGGCGCGTCTCCTAATAATCCTAATAATAATGAGGACTCCGCCGCGCGTGGGAAAGACAAAGACTCTGCGCCCCGGCTGAAGAACGGCGGAGGCCGGGCCAAAGAGGCCGCGGCCAAGGCTGAACAGGCCAACGGCAGCACGGAGCCCACGCTCAACCTGAAGGTGCTCAAAGAAAAGACCGCCCGCCAAGTAGCCGAGGTCGCTCGTGGACTTGGCATCGAGGGCGTCGCCAACATGCGCAAGCAGGAGATGATTCTCAAGATCCTCGAGGCGCAGGCTGAGAAAAGCGGCAACGTCTACGGCGAAGGGGTGCTCGAGATTCTCCCCGACGGATTCGGCTTCCTGAGGGCGCCCGATTCCAACTACCTGCCCGGGCCCGACGATATCTATATTTCGCCGAGCCAGGTGCGGCGTTTCGGTTTGCGTACCGGGGACGTGGTTGCGGGCTTGATTCGGTCGCCCAAGGAAGGTGAGCGTTACTTCGCGCTGCTCAAAGTCGAGGCCATCAACTACGACGAGCCGGAGAAAGCGCGCAACAAGGTCCTTTTCGATAACCTGACCCCGCTTTATCCCGAGGAGCAGTTGGTGCTGTCCCACGACCCGCAAGACTACATTACGCGGGTAATCGATCTTCTGGTCCCGCTCGGCAAAGGGCAACGGGCGCTGATAGTGGCGGCCCCGCGCACCGGCAAGACGGTGATGCTGCAGTCGCTGGCCCACGGCATTACCGCCAACAACAAAGACGTCATACTCATAGTTCTGCTGATCGACGAGCGGCCCGAAGAAGTAACCGACATGCAGCGCTCGGTGCAAGGCGAGGTGGTGGCCTCGACTTTCGACGAACCGCCGACACGCCACGTGCAGGTTGCCGAGATGGTGATCGAGAAGGCCCGCCGCCTAGTCGAGCACGGTAAGGACGTCGTCATCCTTCTCGACTCCATTACCCGTCTGGCCAGAGCTTATAACGCCACGGTGCCTCCGAGCGGCAAGATCCTGTCCGGCGGTGTCGACTCGAATGCTTTGCGCGGGCCCAAGAAGTTCTTTGGGGCGGCTCGAAACATCGAAGACGGCGGCAGCTTGACCATCATCGGTACCGCGTTGGTCGACACCGGCAGCCGCATGGACGAGGTGATCTTCGAAGAGTTCAAGGGAACCGGTAACTGTGAGATACATCTCGACCGGCGTTTGATGGACCGTCGTATTTACCCAACCATCGATATTTTGAAGTCGGGAACACGAAAAGAGGATCTGCTGCAGGAAAAAGAGACTCTCAGCCGGGTTTACGTGCTGCGGCGCTTACTGACCCAGCTCAACACCGTCGAGGCGATGGAGTTCCTGCTCGGCAAGCTCAAGAAAACCAAGGACAATCAAGAATTTCTGGACTCGATGAATTCTTGACCCTGCTGGATCCCGGCACCCGAAGTCACCGCGCCGTGCGGCGGACCGGCACCCTGGCGCCCTGACGCATTGCATAGCGGGGATCCTTTTGTTATGTCCGGCGATTGAACCGGAGACCGCCCGCCCCGTGGGGCGTTAGAGAAAGGACTTAAATGAGCCAAGTCACGATGAAAGAGTTGCTGGAGGCCGGCGTGCATTTCGGCCACCAGACCAGCCGTTGGAACCCCAAAATGCGCCCTTTCATATTCGGCGCACGCAACGGTATTCACATCATCGACCTACAGCAGACTGTGAGTCTTTTCCGCCAAGCATGTGATTTCGTACGCGAGGTCGCAGCGCGGGGCGGGACTATGTTGTTCGTCGGAACCAAGAAGCAGGCCCAGGAAGCGATCCGGACCGAAGCGCTTCGTTGCGGGCAGTTCTACGTGAACAACCGTTGGCTAGGCGGCACGCTTACCAACTTTCAGACCATCAAGCAGTCGATCGAGCGCATGAAGAAGCTCGAGGAGACTCTCGATGACCCGACTTCACAGACCGCGTACAAGAAGAAAGAGCGGCTTATGATGCAGCGGGAAGTCGATAAGTTGCGATTTAATCTCGACGGTATTCGAGATATGAAGCGGCCCCCGGATCTGGTTTTCGTGATCGATCCCGACCGTGAAGAAATCGGCGTTAAAGAAGCCTGCCGTTTGAAAATCCCTGTGGTGGCGGTGGTCGACAGCAATTGTGACCCGGGACAGATTGCCTACTGTATCCCCGGTAACGACGATGCGATTCGCGCGATCCGGCTCTTCTGCTCCGCGATAGCGGATGCCGCCCTGCAAGGGCAGGCCGAACGCGAAGAGCGTGCAAGAGCGGTGGACAAACTTGACGGTGCGGGGGACGCCGTGACGCTCGGTTCTCCGATGGCCGCCGCGCAGACTGCGGCAGCTCCGACGGCTTCGGTCGCAGGCTCGGTAGCCGAGGCTGCTGCAGCCGATGTTGCGTCGGCCACGCCAACAGCGTCGGACCCCTCTACTACTGCCGCAGCGTCCGGTGCGGCTACGGGTACGGATTCCAGCGCCCTGTCGAGCGCGGCCGCTGCGGATACGGCCTATGCCGTTAAAACCCCGGCGGCCGGCCAAGCTCCGGTATCGAGTGAAACCCCGGCGGCCGGCCAGGTCCCGGCACCAAGTGAAACTCCGGCGGCCGGCCAGGCTCCGGCATCTAGTGAAACTCCGGCGGCCAATCAAACTTCGGCGGCCGCTGAGACCGCTGCGGCAGCCTCGAGCAGCCCGGCTGCGGTTTCGGAGCAGGCAGAGGCAACGCCCGAGGCACAGCCGGAGGCTCCCGTTTCCAGTCCGGACGACACCGCTGCGGTGGCCTCCGAGGCTGCAGTGGCGGACACGGAACCCAAGCAATGAGTATAAGCGCTTCGCAAGTAAAAGAGCTGCGCGAAAAGACCGGCGCTGGCATGATGGACTGTAAGCGGGCGCTGACCGAGACCGAGGGTGATCTCGAAGCGGCGGTAGCGTTGCTGCGGGAAAAGGGCTTGGCCGGTGCTTCGAAAAAGGCCGGACGCGTAGCCGCTGAAGGCTTGGTAGGTATCTTCCAAGCGGATGCGGGTGGCGCTGCGGTGATGCTCGAACTCAACTGTGAGACCGACTTCGTAGCCAAGACCGACAAGTTCCAAGAATTATTGGCGACGCTGGGTAAAGCCGTACTCGACAGCGGTGAAAGCACTGGCGACGGCGAAACGGCGGCCGCGCTCCCCACCGGCGCCGGCCCTGCACTCGGCGAACTTCTCAAGGAGAGCATTGCGTCGATAGGGGAAAACATAAGTTTGCGGCGTTTCGTGCGCTGTGAAGATGCCGGCGGGGTGGTTGGCAGTTATATTCACGCTGGAGGCAAGATCGGCGTGCTCGTGGATCTGAGCGGTGCTGACAGCGGCAACGCCGAGCACCGGGAACTCGCCCGCTCGCTCGCGATGCATATAGCGGCGGCGATGCCGCGTTACATCGACCGTGACGGCGTACCCGCCGAGCAGGTGGCGGCCGAGTCCGAGATCTTTCGGGGCCAGGCTTTGGCCTCCGGCAAGCCGGAGAAGGTCATCGACCGCATAGTGTCGGGCAAACTCGAGAAGTTCTTCAGCGAAATATGCTTGCTCGAGCAAGAATATGTGCGTGATTCGGACCTGACCATTGCCCAACTGCTCGAGAAGCTCGGCGCAGCTTCCGGAGCGCAGTTGAGCGTGGGTGGTTTCACCCGTTTTCAACTCGGTGAAGGAATCGAGAAGAAACAGTCGAATCTAGCCGAAGAGGTCGCCGAACAACTAGCTCAAGGGTCCTGAAAACGGCGGTCGGCATGGGCGACGGCGAGACAAGCAGCGAAAAAGGCCGGAAGTACCGGCGCGTATTGCTCAAACTCAGCGGTGAATCCCTGGCCGGAAGCGGCGACTACGGCATCGACCCTGCCATCGTCGTATCGCTGGCGGCCGAGATTCGCGACGCCCGCGATTTCGTCGATGAACTGGCGGTGGTGGTCGGCGGCGGCAACATCTTTCGCGGCTTGAAAGCCTCCGAGATAGGCCTAGATCGGGCTACCGGCGACTACATGGGCATGCTCGCTACGGTGTTGAACAGTTTGGCGCTGCAAGACGCCCTGGAGAAAGCCGGGGTGCCCACACGAGTGCTCAGTGCTCTGGAGATCCGCGAAGTAGCCGAGCCCTATATCCGGCGCCGCGCCAAGCGCCATCTGGAAAAAGGCCGCGTGGTCATATTCGCGGCCGGCACCGGCAATCCGTTCTTTACTACCGACACGGCCGCTAGCTTGCGCGCCGTGGAAATCGGCGCCGACGTGATCATGAAAGCCACGCGTGTCGACGGCGTCTATAGCGCCGACCCCGAGAAGGACGCTTCGGCGCGACGCTACACTTTCTTTACGTACCATGAGGTGCTAAACGACGAGCTTGCCGTTATGGACGCCACCGCGATTTCTTTGTGCATGGACAACAAGATGCCGATAATCGTTTTCGATGTGACCAAGCCGGGCAATATAGTCAGAGCATTGTCGGGTGAGCAGATAGGCACCTTGGTGGGGGAGCAACGACGATGATCGACGAGATCCTGGCTGACTTGAAAGCCGAAATGGCCTCTACCGAAGAGTCGTTGAGACGGGATCTGGCCAGGATCAGAGCGGGCCGTGCGGTACCGTCTTTGCTCGACGGAGTAAAGGTCGACTACTACGGTGTCGAGACGCCGCTTAACAAGCTTGCCACCGTTGCTGCGCCGGAAGCGAGGCTACTGGTGGTGCAGCCCTTCGACTCTTCCTCGTCTACGGCCATAGAAAAGGCGATTCGTAGCTCCGACCTCGGCTTGTCGCCGATCAACGACGGCAAGCTGCTGAGGATACCGATCCCGGAGCTTACCGAAGAACGCCGTCGCGAGTTCGTCAAGCGGGCGCGAAAGGACACCGAAGCCCACAGGGTTTCGGCGCGCAACCACCGTCGGGACGCCAACGAGATGATCAAGCAGTTGCTGGCCGACAAAGAAGTCGGTGAAGACGAGGCGCGTAGCGCGCAAGACTCGGTACAGAAACTCACCGACGCCTGCATCAAGAATCTCGACGAGATAATCAAGCTCAAGGAAGCGGACATAATGGCCGTTTAAGCGGCTATTAGGCCACTCTGTATCTCTTTGGATCCTAGGCCCTCAATCGATCCGTTGCCGCGGCATGTAGCCATCATCATGGACGGCAACGGCCGTTGGGCGACTCAGCGCGGCCTCAGCCGTGTGCAAGGCCACCGGCACGGCAAGGACTCGGTGCGCGAGGTGGTAGAAACCGCGCGCGAGATCGGCATCGAGTATTTGACGCTTTATGCTTTCTCGACCGAGAACTGGGGGCGTCCGCGCCGCGAGGTCGAGGCACTGATGCGGCTACTGAAGCGCTACTTGCGAAGCGAGCTGCGCAAGATGATGCGCTACGAGATCCGCTTGCGGGCGATCGGCAATCTTCGCAAGCTGCCGCCCGATGTTCTCGACGAGCTTCGCCGGGTCGAAGCCGGCACCCGGCACAACCGGCGCATGACGGTGCAGCTTGCGGTCGGTTACGGCAGCCGTGAGGAAATCGTGAGGGCGGCCCGCAGCTTGGCCCGGAAAGTGCGTGACGGCCGCATCAAAGCCGAGCAGATAGACGAGAGCAGTTTTTCGGATGCCCTGTTTACCGCCGGGATCCCGGATCCCGACTTGCTGATTCGCAGCAGCGGCGAGTGGCGGGTGTCGAATTTTCTATTGTGGCAGATCGCCTATTCCGAGATATACGTCACGGACACTTTGTGGCCCGACTTCAGGCGTGAGCAATTCATCGAAGCGTTGCAGCACTATGCGCGGCGTGAACGGCGCTACGGTAAGACCGCCGAACAGTTGGCCGAGGAGGCTTGAATGCTTCGTACTCGTGTGGCGACGGCGGTGGTCGCGATCCCGCTGCTGATCTGGCTCATCTCCTCCGCACCTAGTTTGCTCTTCAACCTGGTTGTATTGGCAGTCACCTTCGTCTCGCTGCGTGAGTTTGCCGCCATGGCCCAGCGTGCTGCACCTAGTGCGTCCACTTTGACCACTGCCGGCGGGATGACCATTGCCGCTGCGATGTGGTTGGATCCGACCGGGGCCAAGGTTTCGGCAGGTATCGTCATCTGCTTGATCGCCACCTTGATGGTCACTCTGGCTACCGCCGAGGACATGGAGAAGAGCGTGGCCCGGGCGGGGCAGATTTTGCTTGGCTCCTTTTACGGTGGCGTGCTGCTTCCCCATTTGATCTGGCTGCGGGCTTTGCCGATGGGCCCCAAGTGGGTGATGTTCGTCATCGCGTGTGCGATGGCTAGCGACGTGGGCGGTTATTTCGGCGGCCGCGCCTTCGGCCGCAACAAGCTGTGGCCCGCTGTAAGTCCGAACAAGACCATAGAAGGCGGGGTCAGTTCCGTGTTCGGCTCGTTGTTGGTGGGTTGGATATTCAACTCCTACTTTCTCCACCTGATTCCGGGTTCGGGGATCGAACTGTTGCTGGCGGCGACCGCGATTTCGTTGCTCGCGCAACTCGGAGATCTGCTCGAGTCGATGCTCAAGCGCGCCTACGACGTCAAGGATTCCGGGTGGATACTGCCCGGACACGGTGGTGTGCTCGACCGCACGGACTCGCTGGTCCTGCCCATAGTTTTCATTTACTACTATGCGTTCTTGATCCCCTGACGCAGATAGAGACGGCGGTTTTTCACTTACCCAGCTCTTCGCGGCAGCGCCTGATCTCGATTCCGGCCTAAACTCTACTTTCGGTCGCGGCGCTGCCGGTATAATACAATAGTCATGACCGTAGCCAGCATCTTAGCGGCGATTCTACTTCTCGCCGTAGTTATCTTTGTTCACGAACTCGGGCACTTCCTGGTCGCCAAGTGGTGCGACGTAGAAGTCCATGTCTTTTCCATGGGCTTCGGCCCTACCGTGTTTTCACGCACTTACGGGGAAACCGAGTATCGTCTCTCACTGATCCCGCTCGGCGGCTATGTGCGCATGGCGGGCCAGGACGACGACGAATTGGGTGAGGATCCCCCACTCGATCCCTCCCGGGGCTTCGGCGTAAAAAGCGTGCCCCAGCGTGCCGCTATAATCGCCGCCGGCCCGGCCGTCAATTTCGTTTTCGCTGCCTTGGTTTTCGGCTTCCTGGCCTTTACTTACGGGATTCCCGAGCCGAGCAACGAGGCCTTGGTCGGGGGCGTGCACGCGGGCGCGCCGGCGGATGAAGCGGGCTTGCGTGAGGGTGACTTGGTGGTTGCCGTCGACGGGCGCAGCTTGAGCGGATGGGACGAACTCGTCGAGAGCGTGATAAACAGCGAGGGCCGTGAGTTGGTCTTGACCGTGCGCGGCAGTGACGGACTCGAACGCCAAGTGCGGCTGACCCCGCGCATGACCCCGCGTCTCGATCCTTTCGGTGAAGTCAGCAGCCACACCTACATGATAGGCGTCGACCGTATGCGCGAGCCGCACCGCCTGAGTTTCTTTCCCGCCATCGGTGCCGGTTTCACCAATACTTGGTTCTATACCGGCATGATCTTCGAGACCTTGGGACGCCTGCTGCAAGGACGCCTATCCCCCGGAGACCTCGGTGGGCCTATTCTCATCGCCCGGGAAGCCAGCCGCAAAGCGCGCACCGGCATGGAGCCTTTCTTGTTCTTCATGGCGCTCATCAGTGTGAACCTCGGCGCCATCAACGTGCTGCCGATTCCCATTCTCGACGGTGGGCATTTGATGTTCATCGCCTACGAGGGGGTGCGTGGAAAACCCTTGTCCTTGCGCGTGCGGGAGGGGGCTTTGCAGGTGGGTATCGTACTGTTGGGTGCTTTGATGATCTTCGTCGTCTTCAACGACATCTTTCGTATCGTCAGCGGGTGAACAGCCGCAGCGTGGGCAGAGTCCTTGCGATTGACAGCGCCGGCCGGCTTCCCGGAGCGGCTTTGTGTATCGACGGCAGCCTGTGTGCCGAAATCTATATCGAGGAGGCCCGCGAGGCGGGTGAAATGCTCTGCCGTGAGATCGGCCGCATGCTCGCGGACGCAGAGTTGGATGCGGCGGATTTGACCGGCCTCGGGGTACTGACCGGGCCCGGTTCATACACCGGCCTGCGCCTGGGCCTTGCGCTGGTGCGGGGCTTGGCTTTTGCCGACCGCTTGCCCGTTGCCGGCATCGACACCTTGGAATTGCTGTACCGGATGGCTGATTGCCGTGATCCGGACCCGACCTTTTGCGCGGTGATGCCGGCCAATCGCGGCCGTTTGTACGCTGCGGCTTATTGAGGCGGCGCTAAGGCACCGCAAGCGCGTATCGCTCCTGCAGTGTTTGAAGTCGAAGATTTGCTCGAGCGGCTCGACCGGAGCCCGTGCTTTGGCGGGTTTTGTTCCGATGACGAGCAAGTGCTTGAAGATCTGAAAGATTCATTGGCTGTGCGCTTCCCGCAGGCTGCGTCGTTGTTGCTGAGCGCTCGCCGGGCCGGCCCCTTGGCTTGCGTATCGGCGGCGCGTTTGGCTGCTTCATGCGGAGTTCCGGCGTCGTCGTTGCTACCGCTATATCTTGGCGGAAGCGGTGCCCGGCCTAATCGCAACAAAACTTTGCCCGGCTCAGCCTAGGTGCTAAGTCCATGAAACTAAAGAGCTTTTATTGAAGCCGCGTTTGACTAAGCGAATTGTGAGGACTAAGCTGCCGGTCCGGTGGCTTGGTGGCACTGTGAACAGGTGAACAAATGTCCTCGTCGTCTGCGGACGAGGCAACTATGCATGGGAGGATTGTATGGAGGCACGCGAAGAGGAGTTGATAGAAACACTTGCTCCTCATAACGAGCAGCTTCGACTTGCCGCTGAGGAGCATGGCCGCCTTAAGGCTCTTGTAGACGAGCTCAAGGGCAGGCCGCATCTCTCCCCGGAAGAAGAGATAAAGAAAAGAGAGTTACAAAAGCGTAAGTTGGCCGAGAAGGACAAGATCATGCGAATCCTCGCCGACCACGAGCGCGCAGCGAGTTAGAACTGCTCGCTGCGATTCGTATGAACGCATAGAAGCGGCGCCGGCAAGCAAGTGGCCGGCGCCAATAAAGTAGATCCGCCACAGGATCCGACGGGCCGCTTTATCAGGCGCGCCGGAGTTTCTGCCGCGCAGGCTCCTAGCGAATCTTGTGAAGAGCTTCCGTTAAATACGCGGTCTGGATCGGATAGCGGCCGGCAAGGAGTCCCTAGATGAGCGAGCAACAAAAGCACACCATTTCCATCTTGGTGGAGAACGAATTCGGCGTGCTCTCGCGCGTGGCGGGCATGTTCAGCGGCCGTGGTTTCAACATCGCGACTCTTTCGGTCGCAGAAACGCTCGAGCCCAGCGTCTCACGCATCACCCTTACTGCCGCGGGCGACGATGCCGTCATCGAGCAGATAATCAAACAACTCAACAAGATGGTCTCGGTCATCGAAGTCGTCGATTTCCGGGCCGGGGAGTTCGTGGACATAGAGTTGGCTTTGATAAAGGTCGCCTTCGATGCTTCGACCAGGGCGGAGGTCATGAACGCGGTCAGCATCTTTCGCGCCAAGATCGTAGATCTCAGCACCTCCACCTGCATCATCGAGACAACCGGAAGCCAGGCCAAGATCGATGCGTTGCTCCGACTGCTCGAGCCCATCGGCGTCAAGGAGATCGCGCGAACCGGCAGCGCCGCCTTGTTTCGCGGTGAGCGTTTGATGACGGTGGATCGTGAGCACGCCGCGGGCCATTGCGATTCGGAGGTAGCGAGTTAACCGGCGTGAAGGTCTATGAGCGAAACCAGGCTTCGGTCGATTATCTCGCTTCGAAGCGAGTTGCGGTAATCGGCTTCGGCAGCCAGGGACATGCTCACGCGCTCAATCTCAAGGACAGCGGCGTAGATGTGGTGGTCGGATTGCGCGCAGACAGCCCCTCGCGCGCCAAAGCCGCCGCCGGCGGCCTCCAGGCCGTCTCGGTCGAGGAAGCCGTGTCGGGGGCGGACATCGTCATGAATCTCTTACCCGACGAATCGGCCGGCGATGTGCATTCCTCGGAGATTGCACCGCTGCTGAAGCCGGGCGTTTATCTGGCTTTCGCCCATGGCTTCAACATCCATTTCGGAAATATCGTGGCACCCGAAGATGCGGGCGTATTCATGGTGGCACCCAAGGGGCCGGGCCATCAGGTTCGTAGCGAGTTCGTCAAGGGCATGGGAGTTCCGTGCCTGCTTGCGGTTGCGCAGGACGGCCCCGGCGATACCGAGAGAGTCGGTCTGGCTTACGCCGCCGCGATCGGTGCTGCTCGCGCCGCGATTGTCGGCACTACTTTTCGTGAGGAAACCGAGACGGACTTGTTCGGCGAGCAGGCGGTGCTGTGCGGTGGCCTGACCGAATTGATCCGGGCCGGCTACGAGACCTTGGTCGAGGCCGGCTACGCGCCGGAGATGGCCTATTTCGAGTGCGTGCACGAGGTCAAATTGGTGGTTGATCTGCTCTACGAAGGCGGCATTGCCAACATGCGCTACTCGATCAGCAATACCGCCGAGTACGGAGATCTGACCCGCGGCAAGCGGGTGATTGGCGAGGAGACTCGACGCGCGATGAAAGAGATCCTCTCCGAAATCCAATCGGGTAAGTTTGCCGAAGAGTGGGTTACGGAATACCGCTGCGGATTGCCGCATTTCCGCGAGTTACAGCGCGAAGGTGAGAACCACGAGATCGAGAAAGTCGGCGCGCGCGTGCGTGCGTTGTTGCCATGGCTGGCAAGCGAGCGCCTAGTCGACCGCTCCAAGAACTGAAGGCCGGCGCAAGCGTTGGGCAGAACCGGGAGCACAAGCCGTCCGCGCGTGCCGAGAGTGCCGGAAGCCGCAAGAAAGTCGAGGAGGCCGGGCCAGGTGGCAGAGTCAACAGAGTCAGCAGGGCCGATAAAGCTGATGAAGCTGGGAGAACCGAGGAATTCCGCGAAGTGAG
>JAJRWY010000310.1 GCA_024276575.1 Candidatus Binatota bacterium | reverse complement strand
TCGAAGCTCTACGGTACCACGCTGGAGCAACTGGCAATGGTTTCAGTGAAGAACCGTGGGTATGGCGCCCGTAATCCGCGGGCCCAGTTCCATCAAGCGGTTAGCGTTGAGGAAGTGATGGCCTCGCGCGAGGTCGCACCGCCTTTGCGCCTGATGATGTGCTGTCCGACCAGCTCGGGCGCAGCCGCGGCGTTGCTAGTAAGCGAAGACGTTGCGCGCCAGTGCGCGAAGCCAGCGAGAATCGTGGCTTCGGTTCTGAAGTCCGATCCGGTGCCCGCGGGCGACGTTTCCATGGGCGGGCTGACGGGTATCACCCGCATCAACTCCGAGGCGATGAGTGAGGCTTATCAACAGGCATCCATCAGCCCTGATCAACTCGACTGTGCCGAGGTCCACGACTGCTTTTCGATTGCCGAGATAATTCACTACGAAAACCTCGGGCTCTGTGAGCGTGGGGAAGGCGGACGTTTTATCGAAGAGGGCATCGAGCAGGCGCGCACCAAGATCAGCACCAGCGGCGGCTTGCTTGCCAAAGGCCATCCACTGGGGGCGACCGGAATAGCGCAAGTAGTAGAGGCCGTCGAACAACTTCGCGGCGATTCGGGTGAGCGCCAGGTCAAGGACGCCAAGCTCGCATTGACTCATTGCCAGGGCTTCGGCGGCGCTGCCGGCGTACACATATTCACGATCTGAGCGGAGCTGTTCGTACTTGGCCCCGGCGCCTTCGGAGGGCTGAGCGGCGCTCTCGCGCTTGGCAAATAGCAAAGAGGGACTGCGATGCTGGATTATCTCGACATAGACATGAGATTGAGTGACCAGGACCGCGCTTTGCGCGATGCAGTAGCTCATTCAAAAGAGCCTCTTCGAGATGTTTACCAAGGTCGAAGCTGTGCGCCGCTTGTCTCGCGCGGCCGGGTACTCGGTACGTATGCTCCAGCCGACTTGGTTTCACGCGTCCGGGGGCTTGGCGTAAAGGCGCCCGACAGCGTCAGTTGGTGTTTGGCAACGCTCCGAGCGGATAGTGTCCACTATGTGTTGTTGTAAATCTCTAGGAAGAACAAATAGTTAAAATGAATACGGAAGGTGTCAAATGAGCTATCTTGAATATGATCTATCGATTACGGATGAGCAATGCGAAATGCAGGAAGCGGCTCACCGCTTTGCTGCGGAAGTGTTGCGCCCTGTGGGCGTTGATCTGGATCGCATGTCGAGCGACGAAGTCGTTGCTCCGGGCTCGCCGTTGCACGACGTCTTCGCCCAGGCTTCGGCACTGGGTTACAACCGTATGGTCGGGCCCCCGGAGATCGGTGGCCTCGGCCTCGACGCGACGACCCGCCATCTGCTCCTGGAGGAACTGGCCTGGGGCAACGTCGGGCTGAGTGCGGTCATCTTCCTGTCTAGCACTCATGCCGACGTGGCTCTGCTTACCGGTGTTCCGGAGGCTGTGGAGAACTTTGGCCTTCCGTTTTACGCGAGCAGCGACGGTTCCATTTGCGGCTGCTGGGCGGTAACCGAGCCCGACCATGGTTCCGATACTCTAAGCCCCATTCACCGGGAAACGACAGTGCAGGGCCGCGGACAGCTCATTGCCGAGGCCGACGGGGACGACTGGATACTCAATGGGCAGAAATCGGCTTGGGTTTCCAATGGGCCCATCGCGACTCATGCGATGCTCAACGTACAGATGCCACCGGCCGAGAATTTCGGCCAGGGCGGCGTATGCTTGATGCCCCTGGACCTACCTGGGGTTTCGCATGGCAAGGCGCTGGACAAGCACGGCATGCGATCGTTGCCGCAAGGCGAACTGTTTTTCGACAACGTTCGTGTTCCCAAGCAGTGGATGGTGATGCAGGGCGAAGCCTTCAGTCCTTACTTGGGTGCGCACCTGACGGCTTTCAACGCGGGGGTGAGTTGCGTGGCTGCGGGGCTTGCTCGAGCAGCCTATGAAAGCGCTCTCGATTACTGCAAAGAGCGCGTGCAGGGGGGCAAGCCGATTATCGAGCATCAATCGGTTCGTGCCCGGCTCTTTCGCATGTTCAGCCTGCTGCAGTCGGTGCGCAGTTTCTCGCGGGCTGTCTATGTGCGCAACATGACGCAGATCGAACGCGGCGAACCTTGTTATCTGGAGCATTCCATTGCCGCGAAAGTATTTTGCACGCAGGCAGCTCTGGAAATCGCGACTTTGGCGGTGCAACTGCACGGCGGCAACGGTTTGACCAAAGAGTATCCGGTCGAGATGTTCCTGCGTGATGCAACTGCGCTCACCGTCGCCGACGGTGAGAACGCAGCACTGGCACAGATCGCGGCGCCGTTACTGTAAGCAATGCACTCGTGTACGGATAGCGACTCTACTGGTGTAAGCAATGCACTTGCGCACGTATAGCCACTTCACTGTTGTAAGCAGGGCGCTATCGCCGCTCGGCGATGCTCCCCGCGGCGGCAGTGGTGCCGGCGCTGCTGGCGTACCGGGCAGCCGTGCGCGCAGGAAGAGGCCGAAGCAATGAGAATGAAAGCGGTGGTCGCTGGGGTCGGCATGACCCGTTTTGGTAAGCACCTGGAAACCGGACTCAAGGCCCTGGGAGTCCAAGCACTTCGAGCGGCCATCGACGATGCCGGCGTGGATGCGCAAGGTATCGAAGCCGCCTACGTTGCCAACGCGGTTGCCGGTTTGATGACCGGGCAGGAGAGTATTCGCGGCCAGGTGATGCTTCGCTCCATGGGTTTGGGGTGCATTCCGGTGGTCAACGTGGAAAACGCCTGCGGGAGTGGCTCCACGGCTTTCAACCAGGCGGCGGCAATGGTTTCGGCGGGTTGCTACGACGTAGTTGCTGCGGTGGGAATGGAGAAACTCTACCACCCCGACAAGGCCAAGAGCTTCGCCGTCTTTAGCGCGGCCTTCGACGTTGAGGAACTCGCTTCGGTGCTGCAGAGCTTCCAGCCGGACGGGGCGGCCGGCGCAAGTTCCCCCAGTTCGCGCACGGCGGCAGCCGGGACCACACGTTCCATGGCCATGGATTTCTATGCCGACCTGGCCCGCCGCTACATGAGAGACTACGGGCTCGGCGCCGCTGATTTCGCGGCGGTATCGGCGAAGAATTCGTTCCACGGCAGTCTGAATCCACGCGCTCAGTTCCGCGAGTCCTTGAGCGTGCAAGAGGTGTTGGCTGCGCCGATGATTGCCGAGCCGCTGACCCGGCCTATGTGTTCTCCGATCGGGGACGGTGCGGCCGCCGTCATCTTGGTGAGCGAGCGCAAGGCTCGCGAACTCGATCTCGATCGTCCGGTAAGCGTGGTGTCGAGCGTTTTACGTTCGGGCTTCGATCATGGCGAAGACGAGCGCGATGTCGCTACTGTTTGTGCGCGCGAAGCCTACGAAGAGGCTGGTGTGGGCCCCGAGGATCTCAGTGTGATTGAACTTCACGACGCCTCGGCCGCAGGCGAGTTGAGCGCCTATCTTGCCCTCGGCTTGTGCGCTGGGGATGACGCCGGCCGCTTCGTTTCTTCGGGCGAGACTCGCCTGGGCGGGCGCGTTCCCGTCAACACATCCGGGGGCTTGCTGCGTAAAGGGCACCCCGTAGGTGCGACCGGTTTGGCACAGGTCGTCGAGCTAACCGAGCAGTTGCAAGGCCGTTTGGGACCCCGGCAAGTGGAGTCTCCGACCGTTGCTCTTGCCCACAACGGCGGCGGTATCATCGGCAAAGACGCCGCCGCCATGTGTGTTTCCATCTTGATGCGATAATCCTGTCTGTCTGTCTGTCTGTCTGTCTGTCTGTCTGTCTGTCTGTCTGTCTGTCTGTCTGTCTGTCTGTCTGTCTGTCTGTCTGTCTGTCTGTCTGTCTGTCTGTCTGTCTGTCTGTCTGTCTGTCTGTCTGTCTGT
>JAJRWY010000309.1 GCA_024276575.1 Candidatus Binatota bacterium | reverse complement strand
GCGCCCGTGAGATCGGCCCAAGCGCAGCGATGAGGCCCGCAGGCGTACTAACAGTACGTCGAGGGCCGAAAAGCGAGCACGGGCCGAGATTGCGGGCGATTGAGGCTCGTAGCAGAGGTTTCATGAATAATGCGGGCTAGCCAGTGCAGACGATGCGCCGGTCTGGGAGTACGCTCGCCTCAACAGCCTTACGATCGTCACGAAAGATGCCGACTTCCATCAACGGAGCTTTCTTCTCGGAGCGCCTCCACGGATTGTCTGGATTCGACGAGGGAATTGCTCGACTGACGACATCGAAAGCCTACTTCGAGACCGACACGATGTGTTGCTCGCGTTCGAGCGTGATCACGAAGCAGCGTTTATTGCTCTATCGTGAGCGCAACCCATAACAAGCGCGTCGAGCAGACGGGCATGACGTCTACTGCTGTACCGCGACGCTGTGCGCCGGCTGCTCACGCGCAGCGTTAGATCGAGAATGGAAGAGACACCAGATAACAAAGCTTCGGTCAGCGTACCGTCCGTTCCCGCAGACTGGCCCGCAAGCGAACTTACCGCGTTTCTCGACCACGGTCGCTCGAACGTTTTCGCGACGTTCGTTCGGTGGCCGCGGGAGTTTGGTCTGCTCTCCGAGCTCAACAGTTGCTTCGTCGCGGTTCTCCAGCCCGAGTCAAGCGTCGGGCAGTTGCTCCCTGGGTTATTCGCGCTACGTGCGCAATCCGCGTTTTTAGCGGCTTCGACATGCGCACTTTCCGGTCAAGCACTCGACACGTACCTGGGGCTGCGTGGTTCACTTGAAGCAGCGCTGTATGCAGTGTTTGTCGAAGGGTCGCCACAACGCCAAACGGTTTGGCTATCGCGTAGCGAGTCCAGTAGTGCACGTGCAAAAGTTCGCCGGATGTTCACGGTTCGCAGCGTCCTTGGGCACCTCCGCGAGCTGAGTGCCGAGGAAGCTGATTCGGTATCCCACCTGTATGATCTAACGATCGAGTTAGGCGCGCACCCCAACGTCGACGCGTTCTCTCGAAATCTCGAGCGACGGTCGGATGAATTGCTCGATTACTACAAGTTGCAATACCTGGCCGGTGGTACGACGGCGCACCACGACGCGATGCTGCACTGCATCCAAATCGGTTGTGTCGTGCTCCGCATGCTTCGCCACACGGCGCAGCATGCAGCTCTGTACGGGCGTGTCGACGCGCGAGTTGCTGCGCTGCAAGCGAAGGTCGAGCGGGATCTAACCGGCACCAGGAGCGGACCGGCATGATCGGTCTCGCCGAGAACAACGGCCGCGCGCCGGCTGCTCACGACGGGCGTTAGATGAGGTAAGGAGACGTCGAGTGGATCAAGAACTCCCACGAATCGAGGCTAGGCGAAGGCGCAGCGACGAGGCGTTTCGGGCTGATGGCGGTGCTCTGGATCGCACTCTGCTCGACTACTGGGCGTGGGCCAACTCGGACCTTCTCGATAACACAGCCAGAGGCATTCTGGCAGAGTACATCGTCGCCCTCGATCTAGGCATCGCAGACGGCGTGAGACAAGGGTGGGACGCCTTCGATCTCTGTACCCGTGGAGGTGTCAAGGTTGAGGTGAAATCCGCCTCCTTCATCCAAAGCTGGCACCAGAAGAAACCTTCGAAGATCATTTTTGGGATTGCACCTCGCCTCGCATGGGATCCAGAGACGGGCGAACTGTCCGACAAGGCTCGGCGTCACTCCGACATCTATGTCTTCTGTCTCTTGGCCCATCGCGATCAAGAGACAATCGATCCTCTGGATACGGACCAGTGGGTCTTCTACGTGGTACCGACAGCGGTTCTCAATGAGCGTGTCCGGCACCAGAAGACCATCGGGTTGCAGGGTGCGATAGGCCTAGGCGCGACGGAACTTCGATTCGGTCAGATTCGGCCAGAGATTGAGAGAGCATTGGGTAGGATCTAGCAGTGCGCAGGATATCATCTAACGATCGCGTGGAGCGGACCGGCATGATCGGTCGCGATGACGGCGAGCGCAGTGGGCCGGCCGCTCACGACGGGCGTTATGCCACGACAAACAAGCTGCTGGCAGCCGCATACGGCAAAGAGTAGGATGTCGCTGTAGTCGAGGGCGAGGTTCCTATGAAGACGCAACGCGAGATCGAGCAAGAGATCCATGAACACCTCAAGCGATTGCCGGCTGGAAGCCAGCACGCAGTACTCGCCTATGCCCGAAGTCTAACCGCGCCGGGTGTCGCCGACGAGGCGGTATCGGCAAAGCTTGCGCGCTTCGCTGGACTCATCGATGCCGCCGACCTCGACACGATGACTGACGCTATCGAAGCCGCTTGCGAACAGGTCAACTTCGATGAATGGTAGGTTTCTCCTCGATACCAATATCGTCATAGCCCTCTTCCGTAACGAAACCCCGGTTCTGAGCCAACTTGAGGTTGCGTCCGCCGTTTTCGTTCCGGCCATCGTTCTCGGCGAACTGTACTACGGAGCCCGAAAGTCGGCTCATGTGGAGGTCAATCTCACTCGCCTCGACGAGTTCGCGGATGCCTCCAATGTAGTTGTATGCGATGGTATCACCGCGCAACACTACGGAATGATCAAGAACCGACTGCGGGAACTCGGGCGCCCGATTCCTGAAAACGATATCTGGATCGCTGCGCTGGCCGTTCAACATGCGATCGCTTTGGCGAGTCGCGATGAACACTTCAGGGAGATCGAGAGCGTCACGTTAGAGGCGTGGTGATCGACAGGCGATGGCATAACAAGCGGCCCGAGCAGGCCGGCATGGCGCTCCCAGCCACGGCCGAACGCCTTGCGCCGGCTGCTCAGCCGCAGCGTTAGCGGGCTTGGGGTACGAATGCTCCACATTATGCTACGTGAGACATGGGCGCGCGGTTGTGCCTCGACGTTCGAGTCGTTCGGCGCTATGCTGTATCCATGCGAATCGCATCCGGCAAGGTCGTCAGTGGCAGAGTTGTCCTCGAGGGCGACCCACTTCCCGAAGGCGCGACCGTGGCTGTCGTTGCGCTTGACGACTCCGAGATGTTTGAGCTCGACCCGTCCGATGAAGCGGCCCTCTTGGCGGCCATCGAAGAGATCCGAATGGGCGATACCGTCGAGGTCGAGGACATCTTCGAACAGATCCCACCGACACCTTGAGCGGGCGTCGGCGAGTAGTCGTTGCCCGAAGCGCGGCGCTACAAATCGCCGAGGCAGCACAGTGGTGGCAACAGAACCGACCCGGCGCATCAGACCTGCTAACCGAAGAGCTTGCGAGAGCAATCGACCTTCTGGCAACACAACCGGACATCGGGGCTGCGGCACGGAATCCCGCCTTGGTCGGCACGCGTCGTATTCTCCTCAGCCGTATACGCTATTATCTTTACTACCGGACGACCGCGAACACCTTGGAGATTCTTGCTTTCTGGCATACGAGCCGCGGCATGGACCCGAAGGTGTAACGCCCGCTAACAAGCAAATCCAGCAGACCGACACGACGGCAGTGGCGAGTTCGGACGGTCCTGCGCCGGCTGCTCAGCCGCAGCGTTGGGCTGACTAGTGGGGTCTTCGTAGTGGCAAGCGACTCGATAACGTCATCCATCCTCGAGACAATGCGCACGCCGGAGGCGGTCGCAGTCGCCAATGATGTAGCCGAGTTGACCTTGGACGCTATGGTGCGCAGTGATGCGATCAAGGACATTCCTGTCTTTGGCCTCCTACACAGGATTTGGAACGCGGGCGTTACCATTCGCGATGCTCTCTTTGCGCGGAAACTCGTGCGATTCCTAG
>JAJRWY010000032.1 GCA_024276575.1 Candidatus Binatota bacterium | reverse complement strand
CTGCTGTTCGGCGCCCAGGCCGACGCCTACCTGATGAACGGGGCCGAGTATTCGATGGCGAAGATTCCCGACGGGATGGACGACCGCCACGCACTCTTTGCCAGCGACATCATGTCCACCGGTTTCGCCGCTATCGAAAGGGCGGACATCCGCGAAGGCCAGACCGTTGCGATCTTCGCCCAAGGGGCGGTTGGACTCTGCGCAACCGCCGCAGCCAAGTACTACGGCGCCGGGCAGATAATTACCGTGGAGTCGATCCCGCAGCGGGTGGAAATGTCGAAACGGCTCGGGGCTGACCACGTCGTCGATCCCGAGAACGCAGTCGTCGAGATCATGAAACTCACTTCGGCTACGGGCGTAGACATCGCCGTCGAAGCGCTGGGCAAACAGCAAACTCTGGAGAACTGCTGCCGCGTGGCTAGGTTGGGCGGCACGGTCTCGTCGGTAGGCGTTTACGGTGGTATCGAAAGCGTCTCGGTACCAACCGACGGTAGTTTCATTCACCGCAAGCTGGTCACGACTCTGTGTCCGACCGGCACCGCGCGTCTCGAGCAACTGCTCGCGATGCTAGACTCCGGGAAAGTGGATCTGAGCGCGCTGTTCACCCATACGATGTCGCTGGACGAGATCGTAGACGGTTACAGCATGTTCGAGAAGCACGAAGACGGTGTAATAAAGATCGCGATCTCCTGAGCAGCGCCGGACGCGGAGCAAACGGGCAAGTTCGATCGGACGAGTTCAGTCGAGCCGGTCCGACCGGGCGAGTTCGACCGGGCAGTTCAGTCGAGCCGGTCCGACCAGGTGAGTTCGACCGGGCAGTTCACTCGGGCCGATCCGACCGGGCGAGTTCACTCGGGCAGTTCAGTCGAGCCGGTCCGACCGGGTGAGTGCGGTCGGGCGATTCAGGCGAGCCAGTTCAGTCGGACTAGTTTACTCAGGCAAGTTCACTCGGGCCAGGCGGTGGTCTTGGCCACCATGCGTATTACTGAAGCGTCCACGCCCAGGTCCGCAACGTTATCGAGTGCGACCCAGGCCAGATCTTTCGATTCACTGCTGATACGCAACGGTGATGCCTCATCGGCCTCTAGCAAAAAACGCAGGTCGTAGTGCAAGTGCCCGGCCTCGGCTGCACGAGCCGGTATGCGATGTACGTCGACATCGAAGATCGCTGGCGAACAAAGCTTCAAGCTACTCAAACCGGATTCTTCGCGAGCCTCCCTAAGAGCCGAAGCAAGCGGATCAGTATCGCCGTCACAGTGGCCACCGAGTTGAAGCCACTTGTCCAGTTTGCGATGTTCGGTGAGCAAGACACGGCTGCGGCTCGCATTCACGATCCAAGCCGAAGCAGTCACATGGCCGGCGCTCAGCGTCCTCTCGAAGCAATCCCGATGGCGTGTAACGAAGTCGGTGACGGCCTCGAGCGAGCGGCGCTCCACCGCATCGAAGGGCCGGTGGGCGGCAAGCAGCCGCAGAACCTGTCGCCTATCGCCGTTTACTGCCAAGCGAAAACCGGTTGCTCATAGTGCGCCACCCGTGTGTTGCGCCCGCACAGTGCGACTTCACGCAATTGATACAAAACCGCCGCGGTCGGCGCGTGTATGTCGGCGTTCACCAACTCCAAGGGGATGGAGATCACCGGCCGCAGGCTTTCGGGAATGGATCTGACCTTGGGCACCTCAGGCCGGTTGAGATGGGCCACCGGGATGCGGTACACCGCCTCGACCTCATCGGGGTTGGCTTCGAGTTCGGCTTTGCAGCCGCCCCAGACCACCACCGGTGTGATCACATAACCGGATCGAGTGGGGTAGTCGTCAAGCAAACCCAACACTCGCGAGGGGGACAGCTCCAGGCCCACCTCTTCGCCAAGTTCGCGTAACGCGGCCTGCTCGGCCGATTCTCCGCTTTCGATCTTGCCGCCGGGCAAGGCCCACTGCCCGCGGTGGGCCCGCAGCTTCAATGCTCTGCGCGTAAGGACGAAACACGGCTGTTGATCGTCGTCGGCGACCAAGGCCACCGCAACCGCGGCAGGTTTCAGTTTGCGGTCACAATAAGCGCGGCGCTCGAAAGTCTCCAAATTCACCCGGATTCGTCTGCGGAATTCGTCGTCGTACTGCCAGCGCTCGGGAACCACGCAGGCACAATAGCGAGACATTCATCAATGTCGAACCAAGCCGGCAAGGCCGGAATGGCAGTACAGAAATACTCGATTTGTGGTGAATCCGGTGTTGCCGCTACCCATCGCAGCCGCTTGGTTTCTCTCGATAGAAGCCGCTGCCACCGTAGCCACGCGGAGGCAAGAATCGCCGGCGTGGCCGCCGTAGTGCTTACCGTCCTGGGCTTCGGCTGGGGGATTATCATTTATGCTGCCCTGTGGGTGATAATGCCTTACCGCGACCCTGAATTGAGGGACGGCGGGAGATCCGGCGAAACAGGAGCCGGGGGCAACTGAAGCGGCGCGGTTTCCCGGGGAGGCACCGTCATACGGCCGCTATTGCGCCCGCCATCCCAATTCGCTGCGGCTAGCACCGCAGCCGACAGAGCATCGTAGTAATCGGCCCTCATCTCCGAACTTATGGTGTGGCCTACACCCGGATAGGTCTCGAGTTCGGCGTCGTAACCACGATCGGCCAACACCGTGACCGACCATTCGGCAGGCTTCAAGGATATCACCGTGTCCGCCTCCCCATGAAAGGCTCTCACACGCGGCAGGTGCGCGCCTGCCGGCGGCAGCGGCAAAGTAGGATCCGGCCACAATTGCACGGGGAGAAAACCGCTCAAGGGCAAAGCCGTAGAGACATCGTTCGGGTGCAAAGCTGCGATCGCAAAGCTCAACATCCCGCCCTGTGAAAATCCAGTGATAATCGGGCGCCCGAGTACCGGCTTGGTAGCATGTAACTTGTTTATCAGATTAGACAGTCGATGCGCCGCCGAAGCCACTCCGGCCGCGAAGCGGTCTCCGCTGGCACCGATGACGAACGGGAACCAGGAATAGCCTCCATAGCCGGCCGGCGTGATGCCGCGCGGAAGAATGACACGGGCGGGCAGCGCTAACGGACGAAAAAGAAAACTGAATTGCTCGGGGCGGTCGCCGAGGCCATGCACCGCAATGATCATCGGTACGGCTTCATCGCGGCCTGCTCCACCCGTCATGATCTCGATATAGTCGAGTTCGCCGGAGGCCGAAGCCGCTGCAAGAGTCCGGGCTAGATCCGCTGCGGGAGCCGGGGCGAGATCCGCTGCGAGGGGCCGGGCTAGATCCGTTGCCGGAGCCGGGGCGAGATCCGCTGCGAGGGCCCGGGCTAAATCCGTTGCGGGAGCCGGGGCTAGGTCCGCTGCGAGGGCCCGGGCTAGATCCGTTGCGGGAGCCGGGGCTAGGTCCGCTGCGGGAGCCGGCGAACCTGTGTAGGCCCACGCTTCCCGGGGCCCGGGAACGGCGAAAAGCAGCGCCGCGGCCAAGCCAGCGACCGCGCAAACAAAGGCTCGGGCGCCGGCGCGGGCGAATTCAACTACGCAAGAACCACTCGACGGTCCCATCTTCATGCACCTCCGGCCCCGGCTTTGAGCAAGCGGCCGAGCAACGCGGCCACTGCCGTCTCCACTCGCAGCGGACGTGTTCCCAAGCTAACGGCCTCGAATCCAGCGGTGACCAGCATGTCGACTTCGTAGGGAGTAAAGCCTGCTTCCGGGCCTACCGCCAAAGCGGAAGGCCGCTCGACTTCGCAGGGGCAGACCCGTTGGGCACCCGGCTCGGCAAGCAACGCCATGCGCCCGGCAATCAGTTGCGGGATCTCATCCTCGACGAAAGGCTTGAATAGGCGCCGCTTCGCCAGTCTCGGCATCAGCGTATCGCAGCCTTGCTCGAGCCCCAATATAAGTTGCTCGCGCAACACTCCCGCGTCAAGAACAGGGCTCTGCCAGTAACTCTTTTCGACCTTAGCGGTCCCGATCAAGAAAATTTCCTTGATTCCCATCGATGCCACGGCCTGCAAGATTCTCTTCAAACCCTTAGGCCGCGGCAAGGCCAGTATCAGGCATAGGTCCGGCGCAGGCGGGGCCTCGCTCTGTAGCCTCAACTCGACCTCGAGCCCGCTAGCGCCAACGGCAACGATGGTCGCTTTTCCGACCGCACCGTTCAGAACCCCCGCACGAATTTCGTCGCCGCAGGCCAGTTGCTGTACTTCGACCATATGCCGGAATCTACGGCCCCCTACCCTAGCGCGGCCGGCGCCACCGGCGTCCGGTAGCGGTCCGTCGAAGTCGCCCTCATGCAGCAGCAGCATGTTCATGCAAAGAAACTCCCGGCCGGCACAAGCGTGCGACGCGCAGCGTCATCGCGCTTTTTCAGGCGAGAAGCCCGCGTCGAAGGCCCACTTTCCACGGCGCGTTCCGCCTCTCAGCGCCTTTGCCAGTAGCGAAAGAAATTCCGTGCGTGGTATGTCGACAGCACCGAAACGTGCCAGATGCCCGCTTTTCATCTGGCAGTCGATCAGCTCGAAACCCCAACACTGCAACTGCCGCACAAGATATACGAAGGCCACCTTGGAAGCGTCGCTAGCTCGAGCAAACATCGACTCCCCGAAGAAGGCGCGCCCCAACGACACCCCGTAAACGCCGCCAAGCAGGCGGCCCGAGTTCCACGCCTCGGCACTGTGGGCAAATCCAAGCGCGTGCAAGCGCGAATAGGCCGTAATCATATCACCGGTAATCCAAGTTCCGCTGCTACCGGGTCGTTTTACCGAGGCACAGCCCTTGACGACTTCGTTAAAGGCCGTATCCATACGAATATCGAAATGTTTACGCCGTAGCGTTTTGGCTAGGCTACGCCCGACTCTCAGTTGTTCGGGAAAAAGCACCGTACGCGGGTCTGGAGAGTACCACAGTATGGGCAAATCGTTGTCATACCAGGGGAAAATCCCTTGCGAGTAGGCCAGCAACAAGCGCTCGGAGCTGAGATCACCTCCGACTCCGAGCAAACCGTCTGGGCCGGCCTCCTCGGGCGGGGGAAAAACCAGCTCTTCCGGTATCCTGTATACGGTCAATCGCTTAGCTCCCCCGCTTGGGGCAGTATCGGGTCTGGACCAAACACTACTGCGCGAGCGAGAACCCCGGAGCGCATGTCCGCTACACACCGGCACAGCCCAGAACGACACGCAGCGGCAGTGTGCAAGGACAGCGTAGCGCATGTAAGTGAACGGTAGCGCAGACGGCGTTTCTCTCTCACACGTTCGGCATAGCTAGAATATGGTTCGATCAAGGCTGACAAGAAATGGCAAAGAAGAAACGCATCTACAAGGTCACCTTCATAAATGAAGGACAAATCTACGAAGTCTATGCCAAGCATGTCGGACCGGCCGACATGCTCGGGTTCATAGAAATCGAAGGCTTCCTGTTCGGAGAGAAGTCCAGCGTGGTCGTCGACCCCTCCGAAGAGAAGCTGCAACGCGAGTTCGCGGGAGTGGAAAGAAGCTTCATTCCGTTGCAGGCGGTGATCCGCGTAGACGAAGTCGAAAGGCGCGGCAACAGCAAGATTCACAGTAGCTCCGGCGACGGTGCCAAAATCACCCCCTTCCCCGGCCACGTACTGAGCGCCGTAAAGAAGAATCCGGAACCCCGTTAAGCTGGGTCATTCAAGAATCATTATACTGCGACTAACTTTCAGGAATAATCCGGCTTGACCGGCGCGAAGGAGAGCAAAGTTCGCAAATGAGTTGGCAGCGTGAGGTCGACGGTATCGAAGCACGCAAACGCCTAGCTGAAGAGTTGGGCGGCAGCGAAGCTATCGCCAAACAACACGAGCGCGGACGCCTCACGGTGCGTGAGAGAATCTCCGCGTTGCTCGACGAGGGAAGCTTCCGCGAGCAAGGGCCCATCGCGGGCCACAGTGAAGTAGACGAGAACGGCTCCCTGCTTTCCTTCAGCCCCGGCAACTATGTTCTCGGCACCGGTAAGATCAACGACCGTCGCTGCGTGATCGGCGGAGAGGACTTCACCCAACGCGGGGGCTCTCCGACGCCGGCCGGCCTTCGCAAGAGCGTGTACGCCGAAGAACTCGCCTGCCGCTACAAGATACCCTTGGTGAGGATGCTCGAAGGCGGCGGCGGCAGCGTTACCGGTGCCTCCGGAAAAGCGCTGTCAATGGGGGACCCCGTCTACGCCGCGCCGAGGTTCGCCTCCATCGCACGGGTGTTGTCGACGGCTCCGGTAGTATCGGCGGCCATGGGCGCGGTCGCCGGTTTCCCTGCGGCGCGGCTTGCGGCTTCCCATCTCGCAATCATGACCCGGCACGGATCTCAAGTGATGATCGCCGGACCGGCAGTGGTCGAGCGCGCCCTCGGCCAGCACAAGAGCAAGGAGGAACTCGGCGGCGCCGGGATCCATGAGCGCAGCGGACTGGTGGATCTAGTCTGTGAGGACGAATACGAAGTCTTCGAACGTATCGCCCAGTTCCTTTCCTACCTGCCCAGCAACGTATGGGAACTTCCGCCGCGATGGGCAACGGAGCCCACCCCCACGAACGCTTCCGAAGAGTTGCTACACATCATCCCGCGCGACCGCCGCAAGACCTACGACGTGCGGCGGTTACTGTCGTTGATAGTAGACGGCGGGGAATTCTTCGAAATGACTCGCGGCTACGGCCGCTCGCAGATCACGGCTCTGGCTCGCCTGGGAGGCCGCCCGCTAGGACTGCTCGCCAACGACACCTGTTACTTCGCCGGTGCCATGGACGCCGCAGGAGCGCAGAAGGTACGCCGTTTCGTCGACTTCTGTGATACTTTTCATTTGCCGGTCGTAAGCTTCGTCGACGAGCCGGGATTCATGATCGGCACGGAAGCCGAAGCCGCCGCTACCATACGTCATGGAACTTCTACGATCTGCGCCGTCATGCAATCGAGCGTGCCATGGGCTTCGGTGATCATCCGCAAGGCCTATGGAGTAGCGGCAGCCGCGCATTTTGGCCCGGAAGCTTTGGTCCTGTCGTGGCCGTCGGCTGAAACCGGAGCCTTACCGGTGGAAGGCGGGGTAGCGGTAGCCTTCCGCCGTGAGATCGCCGCCGCGGATGACCCCGACGCCAGACGGAAGGAACTCGAAGAAAGTTTCACGAAAGGACGCTCGGCCTTCGCGCGCGCCGAAGCTTTCGGAGTACACGACCTCATCGACCCGCGGGCGACGCGAGAGATGCTTTGCGACTGGTTGCAATGCTGTGAGCCGTTACTTAACCAACAAGTCGGGCCGAAAAAGTATTCGCTACGTCCTTGAACCGGACTAAGCGAAGCCCGGCGCTTGAGCTATAACACGACAAAACGATAACACGATGGAACTCTGAAGAGCGTGAACTACGATAAGTAATCGAGGAATAGAACGATGGCCGAAACCCCTTCTACAATGCTGCCACTGGGCACCAAAGCACCCGATTTTACTTTGACCGACGCGGTAAGCGGCAGGAAATTTTCGCTAAAGGACTTCTCGGGAGCGCAAGCCCTGGTTGTCATGTTCATATGCAACCATTGCCCTTTCGTGATCCATGTGCGCGATGAGATCGGGCGCATCGCACGCGACTACAAAGCTAAGGGCGTCGCCTTCGCCGCTATCAATGCCAACAGCGAAGAGAGCCACCCGCAAGACGGGCCGCCGCATATGAAGCAACTCGCCGAGGAACTAGGCTGGGACTTTCCTTTCTTGTTCGACTCTACACAAGAGACCGCGAAGGCCTACCGCGCCGCCTGCACCCCGGACTTCTTCGTCTTCGATAAGAACTTGGCACTTGTCTATAGAGGAAGGCTCGACCGCAGCAGGCCGGGCAATAATGAAGCGGTGGACGGTTGCGACCTACGCGCTGCGCTCGACGCCGTACTGTCCGGACGCGAGGTCAGCGGCGAGCAATTCGCCAGCATGGGTTGCAACATCAAGTGGGCAGCGGGAAACGAACCCAGCTATTTCGCCTGATCCGGCTCTATCCCCTGATCGGGGCCTTACTCCCAACCGATTACCCGGTAGCCGCGCTCACTCAAACACTGCTCGACGAAACGCTTGGTCATGGGATCGGGTTTCCCGATGCGAAACAGGCCACGAAGCAGGCCGGAAGTGCCGCCTCCGGCCGCGCCTGCCGCCGCACCGCGCCCGGCGCGACCCACCGTTGCTCCGACTGCGGTCCCGATAACCGCACCGACAGCCGCTCCGGTTGCAGTCTTTTTTGCCACCTTGGTGGTATCCGACTGCTCGGGGACATAATCGCCAGCCATATTCACGCACTGATCGATCTCTAGTTGGGCCTCTTGATCGCCGATTTCGCGCAAATGATCGTTGGGGTAAAGCACCGGGCGGTTCGCCGCACAGCCAGCCATAGCGAGCGACAGGAAAAGAGATAGCAGGGCGCCCGGTGGCCCTATCCGGGTACGAGCCGCGCCGGTACCGCGGCAATATCGCGGCGGGGTCCGCAGTCTGCTTCTTGGGTCCAAGTCTGGGGTAACCATCGTAAAACGCCTCCGCCCCAGCATAGCCCGGAGGAGAGCAGCTAACCAGGCAGCGATCCGCCCAACGGCGATCCGCCTGGTGGAAGATGCCGAACTCATAGCACCAGCGTAGCCAACACAACGGGATACACAACGGGATCGGACCACGAGCGGCCGGCTCCCCGCGATGGAATCGGATCGCGACCGGGCGGATAAGCGGCACAGAGCAGAATTCAGGGCAGCAGGTCGAGAACCATCTTCCCCGCAACGTCATGCTCGGCAACCTGGCAATCCGCAAGACCGGCCACGCTGGATGCACCCGCGCATGAAAAGCCGAAACCGCCTGCTGAATCGAGAGCCTGCACTCGAGCGTCGCTGCAAGCCGCCGCCAGTTTGTTCTCGACCTTGGAGCAAGCGCTGTTGATTTTCCTACGAGACTTCAGATCGTTGCAGACCGCGTACTTACCCTTGTCGCGCTTACCGAGGCACTTACCGGAAGCTTTCACGGCCTTGAGCAGATAGCTGCGGGAGAGAGTTCTCGAAATCATCTTCTGACAATTCCGCTCGCCCGCATCGGCAATGTACGCGCCGGGCTGCGCGTACTGCACAGACAAGGCTCGAGACGAAGAAGAATCCACGGCTGCGATCAGGCATGACGACAGATCTGCCGCATTCGTGGCCGTTTCACAGCCTGCGCCGAACTTTAGCGCGGAGATCGTCGCAGCCGGGCACCTCTGCTCGATCTTCGCGGTCGAGACTTTGCTCTGCGCCGCCGCAATAGCCGCCTGCGCCGCTGCATCGGGGCAGGGCCCGGCAATGCTGCCATCGTTGACTGCATCATAACAGCCGCGCATCACGTCGAGTCGTTTTTTCAAGTAAGCCTGGGCGAATTTGCGCAGCTTCGACGCACAACGACGCTCATCTTTGCCCATAGGCGGCGGATTGCCGGCCAGAAAAACGTCCCACCAGCCATCCCCCAACGGAAAAATAAAGTTAGGAAGGCCCTCGATGTTGCCGGTCTCCACCAGCAAGGCCAGCGAGCTGAGCGTATTGGAAAGCTCCGGAAGGCCGGGGCTCGCAGCATCTTGGAAACCCGCCTTCGTCAACCCGGAAGTCGTGGCCTCTACATACTGGCTGGCAACGAAAGCTAATCCGGAGGCTATCACTGCGGGAACCCGGGGGTCGCTGCCGTCTGCAAAGTTCCTGATCAGGGTGAGCAGAGCGTGGGAAGTTTCGTCTGCGTTGGAGGGCGAAGCCGCATCCGCACCCCATCCACCGTCGAGATTTTGCTGCGCGATAATAGTGTCGAGAACATCGGCCGCGTTCGGAATCGGCTCGCCGAGTATGTTGAAAACCTCGATCATGCGATCGCGCACATGATTAGTGTCACGCCATTCCAGATAGTTGGCGGGCTCCGAGGCAAACGCCATCAAATCCGGGATCCAAGGTGGTAGGCTCCTTTCGTGCAACACATAAAGATGCGTATAGCCGATGATCCCGCCCCACAGCACCACCGGATTGGAAGGCAGGTATTCGTAAGCGTAGAGATGAACTTGCCATCCCGGAAAGGTCTGCAGGGGAATGAAAAAGGGATCGAGGTTACGAGGCGGCGAGGCAATCATGCTCGCATAGGCGCTCATCACCGTCATCGAATAAGTAGGATAGTGATACTGGCCCGTGAACCAAGTGCCCTCTACGGGATCCTGGTTGCTGTCGAGTATTCCGAAAACCAAGGACGGATTGGAGGGATCGGCGCCAAGCACAGAGTAAGCGGCAACGATAGCGGCTATATAGGAAGGGCTGGCAGGGGCGAAAGCGAGTTCCTCATCAAGATAGTTGAGGATCGCACTCCGGTCCGCTTGCAACGCCATCGGGTAGGACGGGCCGTCGCAAGTAGCAGTGGCTTCAATCGGAGTAGCAAGAACCGCAACGAGAAGCGCCGCAAACAGCAGGGGAAGCGATCTACGCATCACGAAAAGCACCATTGCATCTCCATATCCGGACGGCGAGTAGCTGCGAGCGCGGCGCAAGTAACCAACCGAATATAGCTTGGCGGCACGCCAGTGGGTAGCCCTTGTTTTGCCTAACCTGCATTATTCATGAAAGCTCGGATACGAGCCTCACGCGCCCACAATCCCGGCCCGTGTTCGTGAGCCCGCTGCTGCGCCGGCCCGCGGGTTCACGGCCCGCGCGACGTAGCGTCTACTGCGCCTGCGGGCCTCAACGCTGCGCGTAGGCCGGTCCGGCCGGTCTCCAGAGTGCTTGCGACTTCGCGACGAGGTTTCAGTAAAGTAATGCAGGTTAGCCGCATGGAACTGCTCAGCAGGCAACACTGGATCTTCGATATGGATGGGACTCTCACCGTAGCCGTCCACGATTTCGAAGCCATACGCCACAGCCTCGGCCTCCAGAGCGGTCAGCCTATACTTGAACAACTCGATGCGATGCCCGAGACCAAGCGACGTCCCCTGTTAAGGCGTCTGGACGCCATCGAAATGGGAATAGCGGGGCAAGCCCGCCCGCAAGCGGGCGCCGTCGAACTGCTCGCCCACTTGAGATCGCGCGGCGCCAAGCTTGGAATCCTCACCCGCAACAGTGTCGATAACGCACGGCAGACCCTGAAAGCTGCGGGGCTCGACGCCTATTTCGTGGACGAATGTATAGTCGGCCGGGAATGCGCCACTCCCAAACCGAACCCCGACGGCGTCGTGAAATTACTCGATCAATGGGAAACGCGAGGCACCGAGGCAATCATGGTCGGGGATTTCCTTTTCGACCTCTTAGCCGGCCGCCAAGCAGGGACAGCCACTGTTTACCTGGACATCGACGGGACCTCGCAATGGAGTGACTATGCCGACGCTACTGTTCGCAGCCTTTACTCCCTGATCGCCACACGATAGAGCGCGCAGCGCGATACGTGCTAGCGCGATACGTGCTAGCGCGATACGTGCTAGCGCGATACATGCTAGGGCGATACGTGCTAGGGCTAGGAGCGTAAGCAGCAACGGCATAGTATGGAGGAAGCCGCATTTCTCATCATACGCCCGGTCCGCGAAGGCCCCGGGCAAGATAAGGATCTGAAAAGGACGCGGGAAAGTGAGCGGACGCAGACCAACCTCACGGCGTGGGCCGAAGCAAACTTCGAGAGAAGACGACGGCTCGGCTGACCGGAACGCGGCTATATTCACCTACACCCTGGCGGGGAATTGGACGGTCCTGGCAGGTCGAAGCGAGATCGACAATGACGAGCTGAGCATTCGAATCGCTCGTCCCGGCGACTGGTGGTTCCACGTTCGAGGCATGCCCGGCAGCCACGTCTTGCTGCGTGAAAGGCCCGGCTATGAGCCGGACCGCGACACTCTGAAACGTGCAGCGGCGGTCGCGGCTTACCACAGCAAAGCCCGTGGCGGAGGGGTTACGGCCGTATCCTGCACGCGCGCACGATTCGTAACCAAACCGAGGGGCGCCAAAGCGGGCACGGTGGCTATAAGAAAAGAGACGGTTATCAAAGTGCGCCCTGCACTACCGGAAGCACAAGCGGAGGGCATCGATGATGGAGCAACAGAGATAGCAGAGGCGAGCCCGCGCCGGCCACTGCCGGAACCGCCGACGAAGGACGGCGGTGATGGTGGTCAGAGAGGGGCGAAAGGGGAATGAGCATAGATATGTCGCAACCGGTCCGGGTTGCCGCCGTACAGATGGACGGCCGTGTGGCCGACATCGGCTACAACCTCGAGCAAGCCAGAAGATTGTCGGAACGAGCTTTCTCATCGGGAGCGCGAATAGTCGCGCTCCCCGAGTTCTTCACCACCCCGGTCTGTTTCGACGAAAGACTCAACGATTGCGCTCTCGAGCCCGGCAACGAGGCGGTAAATCTGCTGACAGAGTTGGCCGGGCGCTACGGCGGATACATAGGCGGCTCGATGCTGCTTCGCAAAGGTGCAGACGTGTTCAACACCTATGTTTTCGCCCAACCCGACGGCAAGCTGTTTACCCATGACAAGGACATTCCGACCATGTGGGAAAGCGCTTTCTACACTGGCGGGCACGACGACGGTGTATTCAAAAGCGATATCGGAGCACTCGGCTGCGCGGTCTGTTGGGAGTTGATACGCACGCAGACGGTCAAACGCTTGCGCGGCCGCATTAACTTCGCCATTACCGGAAGCAACTGGTGGCGCGCCGCCGCCAACTGGCCGCCGGCACTGCTGCGCCGGCTGATCGACGTATCCAACGACAAACTCGCGGCGACTTCGACAGTAAACTTCGCCAAGCTACTGGGAGTTCCGGTCATTCACGCGGGCCAGGCGGGAAGCTTCGATGGCCGTTTCTTGTTATTCCCTGGGTCGACACTGAGCGTCCCGTACTCCTCGAGTTTCGTCGGCGAGACCAAAATCGTCGATTCCGACGGTACGGTAGTCGCAGCGCTCAACCGCAGCGACGGCGCCAATACCGTTTCTGCCGATCTGCTCTTGCAGCCACGGCCTCCCGGTCGAACGCTCGATGAGACGTCGTTTTGGATCCCCAAACTCTCAGCGGCTCATCTTTTTTTCTGGCAGCAGCAGAACTATTGCGGTGGCCGATATTACCGCAGGCAACGGTGTCAACGTAGGACCGGGGGCTATACGGCCAAATGAATGGCTGCGCAATACCGCAATACGCTGGAATCGACGCTACGAGCAAAAACACGAGTGGAACCGCCCAAAACCCGGGCTGAGTATAGCCGCAGGCCGTAGAACCGGACACAACCAAAAACGCGAAGCAAATGCCCGGACGCGCTTCAACGAGACCCCGAGTTTACAGAGAAGCAATCCTCAGACACTCTGTGGCTTCGTCAAATATCGCCGGAGAGGCCATCCGTCCGCGAACAGCGCCACCCACTCGGAAACTCACTCGAAAGTAGCGCAATCCGCCAGATAGTAAGCGCCCGTTCCGATGCAACGCAGTAGATAGTGATGCAGTAGCGTAATGCGACGGTAATGCATCCCTAATGAGACGACCGACTACGATACCGAAGGAGTAAGCCCCTTGAGCAACGAACAGATGTCCATGAACGAACTTTCCGTAGACGCGAACAACCTTTACCGAGAGGAGACCTTCACCGACTTGAAGATCGCCTCGATAAAGCGTTTGTCTCCTATCAAGGCCGACGGCTCAGACGATAATAGCCGCGAGGTCATTTTCATCGGCCAGACTCAACTGATGTCGCAAGCGGGTCCATTGCCGGTGCATTGCCAGTTGTCCGCCGCGAACCTCGGTGAAGCAATCGCAGCGTTCCCGGAGGCGGTCAAACAGGCCGTGGAACGCATGGTGGAAGAAGCCAAAGAACTGCAACGGCGGGAATCCTCGCGGATCATAGCACCCTGACCACGCTATTCGTTAAGCGCCCGTCCGCGAGTTTACTTGCCCTGTTCGCGCTCGTGGCTCCGGAGCTTCAAGTATAGCGAAAGAGCGAGCAAGCCTATCATCGCGATCGCGGCCAGAAGTCCCCGGCGCCTACGATCGAACTCGCCACGAGCTTCATCAACCAGGCTGTGTACCTCTTCAACCGCGTCGAGCCCCGGTTGCGCAATCTTCGAGAAATCACTGCGATCGAAGGAATGGACGTACGATCGTGATTGCTTGATGACATCGCCGATCATCTCGAGCTTGTCTCTGATCGAGTCGACGTCGATACCGAGTTCTTCGAAAGAAACCGCCGTTTCCTCGAACTCGTTTTCAGCTTTCACCATGGAGGTTATGGTCTCATAGAAGTGGGCCGCGGTTGCATTGCACTCGGGGTTGTCCCGGGCGTACTTGGAATGACAAGTGACGCACAGCGCCCCCTCTTTGCGGCTCAACATCTCATCGCTGGTCTTGGCTATCGCGTGATTGCCGTGACAAGCCCCGCATTCAGGCCAGCCTTTGCTGTCAAAAACCTGCTTGTGCTTGCTCCCGTCGAACAAAGCACCGTTGCGGGCATGACAATTCCGGCATATCTGCGAAACGCTGGCGGCCCCCGCGGGCACAGCGCCATGGTCACCGTGGCAATCGTTGCAGGTCGCCGCCCCGGTATCTCCTCTTTCGAGGAGAGCTTTTCCATGCACCGAATTGCGATAGTCCTCGAGTTGGTTGGTAGGCATGGGCTGGCCGTTCGCACGCACGATGCCGGCCATACGCTGAGGGTCGGCATGGCAAGCGCCGCAAGTGGCCGGAATGTTCTTCGGGTTCACTCGCGAGAGCGGGCTGCTGGCGGTCTGAATCCCATGGTTGCCGTGGCAAGACACGCATTCGGCAGCACGCGAGTCCTTCATCTCCAGGAGCCGCACCCCGTGCCGGCTGCCTTTGTACTTTGACAACTGATCGATCCGCAGCGATGGGTTGAAGTCCCGCATGTACTCCGAATCACTGTGGCAGCGGGCGCAGAAGCCCGGCACCCAAGTACGGTCACGCTGCCGCTCTTCGTGATCCGGCGGCCACTCGTCGGGAAAGTCGTGGTCCATCCACTCGGTCTGATCGCCGCCATGACATCCTCCACAAGAGATACCCCGCCGGAAATGCACGTCGTTGACCATCTCGATCAAGTTCATATGGGTCGGAGATCCCTTGTCCACGGGATCGGTCGAGAACAGGGTCACCTTGTCCTGATATTCAGAGTCCGAGTGGCACAAGACGCAGTTGTTTTGCATGAACAATTCGTAGGTTTCCGTGCGCAGGTTCAAAGACAGGATGTCTCGAAGATGGCCGGGATTACTGATCATGTCATCGGCAACGGCGGCCGCGGTGAGTTTTTTCGCGTGGTCCGGCAACCTGTCGAAGTAGGCGCGCTCACGCTCGGTAACTACCGGAGTCCCATCATCGGCTTTCGCTTCTAGTAATTCGAGTACCGCTTCGGACACCAGAAACGCACCGCTCGGAGAAGCCTTCTCCGCCTCTTTCGCTTCCGATGCGCGCAAGGGGGCCGCTGAAGCCAACAACAAAACCATGACAGATACTATCTGTAGAGCTTTCATCGGACCGCACCTCCCGCCGCCTCGCGCTTGGTAAGAACGAAGGCCCCCACTGCGGCAACCACCGCCGCGATGGCACCGGCGACTAGATAAGGTAGCCCGACCATGCCGTGCAGAACCGCATGTAATATCGCCGAAGAAGTAAAGATCAGCCACGGCTTCTCGGCCAGGACCAAGCGGGCGACAATGACTACGACGCCGGCCCCGAGAATCCACAGCGAGCAGGTCCAGGCGATCGAGGCCATAGATTCGGGGGACACTGGATCACCGACCGCGCCTATGTCCCAAGCCTTGAGCATCAAGAAACCGAGGAAGAACAACGCTGCTATCCCGAGATCAGAGAAAGCCGATGAGGGCTCGTTGCGGCGCGACCGCGTGTCGAGCCACGGAATCGCCGCCCAGATGCCCATCAACACCGAGACCACGAAGATGCATACCTGCGAGCCTTCCAGACCGAACAGGTGAGCGGGAAACTCTTTGAGAAGTTGGTAGACCCAGAGGAAATACCACTCGGGTTTGATCCCCGGATAGGCCGGCGCCAGGGGATTCGCCTTCTGTCCCAGCTCCCACTCCATACCCGGAATCGCGGGGCCGTAAGGCAAGAAGGTCGCCAGTACCAGCAGCAGAAGCAGGCACATCATCCACAAGAGCAGATCGCGCATCGCAAAGTTGGGGAAGAACTTCATCCCGCGCGGCGCCTTGTGCTCGCCGGGAGGGGCGGCCATGCCCTGGCGCTGAATGAAAACCAGATGCACGCTGACCACTGCAAAGCAGGCCAACGGTAGTATCACCACGTGTAGGGCAAAGAAGCGGTACAGAGTGTTTATCGAAACGTCCGCGCCACCTCTCATCACCAGTAAGAGCCAATCACCGATGATCGGTGCCGATTTCACGGAGTCGGTACCCACCACCGTCGCGAAGTAGGCCAACTCGTTCCAAGGCAACAGGTAGCCGGAGAACCCGAAGCCCAGCGAGATGGCAAAAAGCACGAAGCCCGTCACCCAAGTAAGTTCACGGGGCGGCCGGTAGGCTTTGAGCATCATCGTACTCAGCATATGCACCACCAGCGACATGATCATCAGATGGGCGCTCCAGCAATGCACCGAACGGATCAACCAACCGAAGGGGACCTTCGTAGTAATGTAATGAATGCTCTCGTAGGAAGTGTTGGCGCCGGGCTGGTAATACATCAACAGCAGAATCCCAGTGAGAATCTGCACCATAAAGAAGAACAAGGTGGCCCCACCGAGATAATACCAAACCATCGAATGTGCACCGATGGGGACTTCCTTGTGGGCGAGAAAGTCGAGAAGAGCAGAGACTCCGTAACGCTCGTCGAGCCACCCCATCAGGCCT
>JAJRWY010000308.1 GCA_024276575.1 Candidatus Binatota bacterium | reverse complement strand
TGCCCGGTGACACGGTGACGTTGTCTGTGAATTTGATCACCCCGATCGCAATGGACGAGGGGCTACGCTTTGCGATTCGCGAAGGTGGCCGCACGGTCGGCGCCGGCGTAGTGACCAAGATAGTCGAATAGTGCCGGGCAGGGTGTAAGGGCAAAGGCGGATAGATGCGAGATCAAATCGTCCTGGCGTGTGAGCAATGCAAGCGCAAGAACTACCGTGCGAGCAGGAACAAGAAGGTGTCTACGGAGAAACTGTCGCAGAAGAAGTTCTGTCCGGCGTGCAGGACTCACACTATGCATAAGGAAGGCAAGGTATAGGGCCGCGAGCGCGACGGGCTCACGATTTCAAGGGTCAGTAGCTCTAACTGGCAGAGCATCGGACTCCAAATCCGAGGGCTGCAGGTTCGAATCCTGCCTGACCCGCCACGATCTTTAACAGGAAGAAGATTCCCGGTGGCGGCATCGGGACTGTCGAAGGGATCCGGGAACTTAATAGATGGCAAACGTCAGCGAGTATATAGGGCAGTCACGTACGTTCCTCAATGAGGTGGTCGCGGAACTGAAGCGAGTGGTGTGGCCCTCGCGGCAGGAGACCACCGCTTTTACTTGGGTGGTGCTGATCGTGGTGGCCTTCGTTTCGCTTTATCTGGGGGTGGTGGATTACGTCATCTCGCTGGTCATGGGCGTGGTGTTCTAATTGGAGACCGGCAGCGTTATGGCAGAGAAGCAATGGTATGTGGTTCATACCTACTCCGGTTATGAGCAGAGCGTGAAGCGGCAGCTCGAAGAGCGCATCGCGACGATGGGTTTCGACGAGCAGTTCGGCGAGATACTGGTGCCGTCGGAGCAGGTCATTGAACTCGTAAAGGGCAAGAAGCGCACCGCGCTGCGTAATCTCTATCCCGGCTATATCTTGGTGGAGATGGAACTCAACGATGAGACTTGGCATGTGGTTTCCGGGGCGCCCAAGGTGACGGGTTTCGTGGGGGGTACCACCAACCCCCCGCCGGTACCGGAGGCGGAGGTTGCCGCGATACGCAGCAGGCTTAAGGAAGGTGCCGGACGTCCCAAGGCCAGCGTCGCGTTTGAAGTAGGAGAGCAGGTAAAGGTAATCGACGGTCCTTTTGCGGACTTCAACGGGTTAGTCGAAGAGATTCGTCCGGAGAAAGGTACGCTAAAGGTTTCGATTTCCATCTTCGGCCGGTCGACCTCGGTGGAGATGGAGTTAGTCCAGGTCGAAAAGATGTAGATCCATGCAGATCGGGTTGTAGATAGCGATGGCGAAGAAAGTCATAGATAAGCTCAAGCTTCAGATTCCTGCGGGCAAGGCGAATCCGAGTCCGCCGGTGGGGCCTGCGCTCGGCCAGCGTGGCGTGAATATCATGGAGTTTTGCAAAGCCTTCAATGCGGCGACGCAAAACGAAGGTGATGTGATCATTCCTGCGGTCATAACCGTATACGCTGACCATTCCTTTTCGTTTATTACCAAGACTCCGCCGGCCTCTTTGCTGCTCAAGAAAGCGGCGGGCCTTTCGAAGGGGTCTGCCGAACCCAACAAGGACAAGGTTGGCACGGTGAGTTCCGCGCAGGTCCAGGAGATTGCGGAGGCCAAGATGGCCGATCTCAATGCGAACGACATTCAGGCGGCGATGAAGATTATCGCCGGTACCGCGCGTTCCATGGGCATTACGGTCGAGGGGTAGCGATGGCACGCAAGGGCAAGAGATACGAGAAAGCCGCAGCGGCGGTTGATCCCGAGAAGCGCTACAGTTTGGACGAGGCCATGGCGATCGCCGCCAAGGGCTCGGGTGCCAAGTACGACGAGTCAGTGGATATCGCCGTCAAGCTCGGCGTGGACCCCCGCCATGCGGACCAGAACGTGCGGGGAACGGTGTCGTTGCCTCATGGTACCGGTCGTACGGTTCGTGTCGCGGTGTT
Source organism: Candidatus Binatota bacterium (assembly GCA_024276575.1). GTDB lineage: Bacteria > Desulfobacterota > Binatia > UBA1149 > CAITLU01 > JAJRWY01. Next base: position 13,193 of record JAJRWY010000308.1, on the reverse strand, counting down.
CGCCAAGGGCGAGAAAGCCGCCGAGGCCGAGGCTGCGGGAGCCGACTTCGTGGGCGACGAAGAACTAGTGGCGAAAGTGCGAGAGGGGTGGACTGATTTCGACCGTGCGGTGGCCACCCCGGACATGATGGGGTCGGTGGGCAAGATCGGCAAGATTCTGGGCCCGAGGGGGCTGATGCCCAATCCCAAGGTCGGTACCGTGACCATGGACGTGGCTTCGGTGGTCAAGGAACTCAAGGCCGGACAGGTAGAATTTCGTGTAGAGAAGGCCGGCATAGTGCATGTGGCGGTTGGAAAAGTGTCGTTTGGTCCGGAAAAGCTCACCGAGAATGCGCGCGCGGTAGTGGCTTCACTGCTAAAGGCCAAGCCGGCGAGTGCCAAAGGCCAGTACATACAGAGTGCGGCCGTGTCGTCTACGTTGGGTCCCGGGATCCGCCTCGACACAGCCGATCTACGGGTTTCGGCATAGCAGGGGCCAACCTGCGTTGAAACCGGATACGGGAAACGAAGATGGAATACAGCCGAAAAGTAGAGGTCGTCGAGCAACTCGCCGGTAGGTTCGAACAGGCGCCGATCACGATCCTAGCCGACTTCAAGGGTCTGACGGTGTCGGAGATTACCGATCTTCGCCGCCAGATAGGAGCGGCGGAGGGCGAGTTCGTGGTGGCCAAGAACACGCTTGCGCGCTTGGCGATCAAGGACACCGGCAACGAGGTGATCAATCCGTTGCTGGTAGGACCCACGGGCTTTGCATTTGGATACGGTGATCCCATCGCTATCGCCAAGGTGCTCGACGGGTTTGCCAAGGAAACCGACGCTTTCGACGTGAAGGGTGGGGTCTTTGAGGGCGAATTTTTGGAGTCACGGCAGGTAGCGCAGTTGGCTGCAATGCCGGGCCGGGATGAACTTCGTGCGCAGCTACTTGCTTTGTTGATGACTCCCGCGACTCAACTCGTGCGGGTATTGCAAGCACCGGCGCAACAACTGGTACAGGTGCTCGAGGCTCGCAGAAGCGAGCTGGCGGAGTCTGCGGAGTAGTGCTCGGCGCTTTTCGGCGGACAAGGACTTGCTCGACAGCGGTGCCGTGCGGCACCGGAGCGGAAACAAGATAAGCGGGCTTCGGGCCCGCTGTAGAACAGGGAGGATAGGAAAAACTAATGTCTCTAAGTGTGGAAGACAGACAGGACATAATTGAGAAGCTTTCGGCCGCGTCGGTTCTGGAGATCGCCGACTTGGTCAAAGAACTCGAAGATAAGTGGGGCGTTAGCGCCGCCGCTCCGGTGGCCGTGGCTGCGGTAGCAGGCGGAGGCGCCGCCGAGCCGGAGGCCGTCAAGGATGAATTCGACGTTATCCTGACGAGCTTCGGCGAGAAGAAGATCCAGGTCATCAAGGTCGTTCGTGAGTTGACCGGCTTGGGTCTCAAGGAAGCCAAAGATCTCGTCGAAGGCGCTCCCAAAGCGGTCAAGGAAGCGGTCAGCAAAGACGATGCGGAAGCGGCGAAAGCCAAGATCGAAGATGTCGGCGGAACGGTTGAACTCAAGTAACGTAAAGTGCTCGACTCCCGCGCTCGATGTTGGGCGCGGGCGGCTTTGCTGTGTCAGGTTCGATCCGGAACCGAGAGGTTAGAATGCCCCAAGTAACGAACAATCTCAGGCTGAGGCGCGATTTTGGAAAGCTCAGGCGGGTTCTTGCCGTCCCCAACATGATCGACATACAGCGCCGTTCTTACGACTACTTTTTGCAGCGCGACAGCGCTCCCGAGGAACGGAGCAACACGGGTTTGCAGGGAGTGTTCAAGTCCGTGTTTCCGATCAAGGATTTCACGGGCACTGCCCAGCTTGATTTCGTCAGTTACATTATCGGAGAGCCCAAGTACGACACCGAGGAATGCCATCAGCGCGGGATGACCTATTCGGCTCCTCTCAAAGTCACGGTGCAGTTGGTGACATGGGACGTCGATCCCGACACCCAGGTCAAGACCTTGAAGGATATCAAGGAGCAGGAAGTCTATTTCGGCGAACTGCCGTTGATGACCGAACACGGAACCTTCATGGTCAACGGCACGGAGCGAGTGATCGTCTCCCAGCTTCACCGTTCACCGGGTGTATTTTTTGACCACGACAAGGGCCGTACCTCGGCAGGCGGGCGCCTGCTGTTCAATGCCAGGGTGATCCCGTACCGCGGCTCGTGGCTCGACTTCGAGTTTGATGCGAAGGACATCCTCTATGTTCGCATCGACCGCCGCCGCAAGTTTCCGGCAACTGTACTTTTGAGGGCTCTGGGCCTGACTACGGAGGAGTTACTCAACTACTTCTATCCTGTGGATCAGATTCGTCTCGAGGGGCGGAAGGCTTTCAAGGCTTTTCAGCGTGAGACCCTGGAGGGACTCAAGGCGTCTCGTGAAGTTCGCAATCCCGATAGCGGCGAGGTGTTGGTCAAAGAGGGGCGCAAGTTCACTCGCAAGGCCCTGAGGCAACTCGAAGAAGCCGGGATCGAGGAGATTCCGATCTCCCTCGACGACGTGATCGGCTCGGTTGCGGCCCATGACATCGTGCATCCTCAAACCGGAGAAGTCCTGGTCGAGTGTAACGATGTAATCACCGCCGAACAATTCGACCTCATACGCGAGAGCAAGATCAACAGCATCGATGCGGTTTACATCGACGAACTCAATCGCGGTCCGTCGCTGCGCAATACCCTATTGCTGGACAAGATCGAGAACACCGAAGCGGCGATCATCGATATATACCGTCGCCTGAGGCCCGGTGATCCTCCCACCATCGAAACCGCGACGAGTTTTTTCAACGATCTGTTCTTCAATTCCGACAAGTACGATCTTTCGGCGGTGGGCCGGCTCAAGCTCAACCACAAGCTTGGACTGGAAATTCCTTTGGAGCAGGGAACGTTGCGCCGCGAAGACATTCTTGCGGTGGTCAGCTATCTGATTCTTCTCAAGAACGGCAACGGCTCCATCGACGACATCGATCATCTCGGCAACCGTAGGGTTCGAACCGTCGGAGAGTTGGTAGAGAACCAGTACCGAATCGGCTTGTTGCGTATGGAGCGCGCGATTCGCGAGCGCATGAGCCTGCAAGATCTCGAGACGCTGATGCCGCAGGAACTGATCAACTACAAGCCGGTTTCGGCGGTGATCAAGGAGTTTTTCGGTTCGAGCCAGTTGAGCCAGTTCATGGACCAGACCAACCCTCTTTCGGAGGTCACCCACAAGCGCCGGCTGTCGGCGTTGGGACCCGGCGGGCTGACCCGTGAACGCGCGGGCTTCGACGTTCGCGACGTGCATCCCACGCATTACGGGCGGGTGTGTCCTATCGAAACTCCCGAGGGCCCGAACATCGGCCTGATCTCCAGCCTGAGCACTTATGCGAGAATCAACAATTTTGGTTTCGTCGAAACTCCTTATCGCAAAGTAAACAATGGCATCGTGGCGGACGAAGTGGAGTATCTCACCGCCCTGGAAGAAGAGTCGCAGGTAATTGCACAGGCCAATGCCCCGGTGGACGAAGGCGGGCGTTTCGAGCGCGAGCAGGTTGCGGCGCGCCGCAAAGGTATGTCGCCACAGGGCGAGCAGACCATGGATTCCACCATCGTGGCGCCCGACGAAGTAACGATGATGGACGTGGCTCCGAACCAGTTGGTTTCAGTGGCTGCGGGACTCATCCCGTTTCTCGAGCACGACGACGCCAATCGCGCCCTGATGGGTTCCAATATGCAACGGCAGGCGGTGCCCTTGTTGCGTGCCGACGCCCCCTTGGTGGGGACGGGGATTGAAGCGATCGTCGCCCGAGATTCGGGGGTGACCAGCGTGAGCTATCGCGCCGGCGTGATCGACAGCGTGGATTCCGAGCGGGTAGTGGTAAAGGCCGACAAAGCAGCGGGGCCCGAGGATCCGGGCATCGACATCTACAATCTGACCAAATACCAGCGCTCCAACCAGAATACCTGTGTCAACCAGAAGCCTATCGTAAAGGTCGGTGAGCGAGTGAAGGAATCGGAAGTGGTTGCCGACGGGCCTTCTACGGAGATGGGCGAACTGGCATTGGGCCGCAACGTGGTCGTCGCGTTCATGCCGTGGAACGGTTACAACTTCGAGGATTCGATTCTGGTATCTGAACGCCTGGTCAAGGAAGACTATTTCACGTCGGTTCATATCGAGGAATTCGAATGCGTTGCGCGTGACACCAAACTCGGGCCCGAGGAGATCACTCGCGATATTCCCAACGTCGGTGAGGAGGCTCTGGCCGACCTTGATGAGAGCGGTATAATCCGCATTGGCGCGGAGGTTGAACCCGGTGACATACTGGTCGGGAAGATAACTCCCAAGGGTGAGACGCAACTGTCGCCAGAGGAGAAACTTCTGCGCGCGATTTTCGGGGAGAAAGCGGGCGAGGTTCGCGACACCTCGTTACGGATGCCGCCGGGCACCGAGGGTACGGTTATCGATGCGCGGGTGTTCTCGCGCAAGGGTGTGACCCGTGACGACCGTGCTAACCGTATCGACGAAGACGAGCGGCGCAAACTCGAAAAAGACCGCGACGACGAGCTGCGAATCCTTCGCACCAACGCCGAGAACGGCGTTACCGCGTTGCTCGAGGGCAAGGCCACTGTTACCCGGCTGACCGACGATGCCCGTAAGGTCATTTTGCCCAAAGACAGCGTGCTCGATCGCGAGGCTTTGATGTCGATCCCGGTGAGTTACTGGGCGGAGATCAAGGTTGGTGATGAGGGTGTCGAGGCCGAGTTGGTACGCATAATTGATGCACTAAACGCCAAGAGCAATGCGATCAATGCGCAGTTCGAGGCTAAGCTCGAGCGTATTTCGCAGGGTGACGAGCTGGCGCCCGGCGTGATCAAGATGGTCAAAGTCTTCGTTGCCATCAAGCGCCGGCTTCAAGTCGGCGACAAGATGGCCGGCCGGCATGGTAACAAGGGTGTGGTCTCGCGCATCGTTCCCGAAGAAGACATGCCGTTTCTCGAAGATGGTACGCCGGTTGAGATCTGCTTGAATCCTCTGGGCGTGCCTTCGCGTATGAATGCGGGACAGATCCTGGAGGCGCATCTCGGCTGGGCTGCGAAACGGCTCGGTGCCAAGATATGGGATTGCGCCCGGTCGGGAGATTTCGCTGCTACGCGTGATCTGCTCAAGCTGAGCTACAGGGGAGGCGGAACCGAGGCGTTCATAGACGGGCTGAGCGATTCCGAAGTGGAGCGGCTGGCCGCCAAGGCTGCACGCGGTATTCATGTCGCTACCCCGGTATTTGACGGCGCCACTGAAGAGGAGATTTTCGAGTTGATTGCCGCTGCGGAATTGCCCGAAACCGGTCAATCCGTCTTGTTCGACGGCAAGAGCGGTGAACGTTTCGACATGCCGGTGACAGTCGGTGTGATGTACATGCTCAAGCTTCATCACTTGGTGGACGACAAGATCCACGCCCGCTCGACCGGCCCGTACTCTCTGGTTACCCAGCAGCCTCTGGGTGGCAAAGCCCAGTTTGGCGGCCAGAGGCTCGGAGAGATGGAGGTGTGGGCGTTGGAGGCCTACGGGGCGGCCTACACCCTGCAGGAGATGTTGACGGTCAAGTCGGACGATGTGGCCGGAAGGACGCGAATGTATGAGGCCATAGTGAAGAACGAGAACACTCTAGAGCCGGGTTTGCCGGAGTCGTTCAACGTCATGGTCAAGGAGCTGCAGTCTCTTGCGCTCGATGTAATACTGGTTGAAGAAGACGAAGAGGAGGCTGCCTGATGGAGAACCTGCTTACGCAGTTGTTCGACAAGCCGAAGGACCCGCGGCGTTATACTGCCTTGAAGATAGGTATCGCCTCTCCCGATGTCATCCGTTCGTGGTCGCACGGCGAGGTGAAGAAGCCGGAGACCATCAACTACCGTACTTTCAAGCCGGAGCGCGACGGCTTGTTCTGTGCGAAGATTTTCGGTCCTACCAAGGACTACGAGTGCAACTGCGGGAAGTACAAGCGGATGCGGCACCGTGGGGTCGTGTGCGAACAATGTGGTGTGGAGGTCATTCAGTCGAAGGTTCGCCGTGAGCGTATGGGTCACGTCGAGTTGGCGACCCCGATCGCACACATCTGGTTTACCAAGAGCCTCCCGAGCCGCATCGGAACGCTCATGGACCTTACGCTCAAAGGTTTGGAAAAGGTTCTTTACTACGAGAGTTATATCGTAACCGATCCCGGCGACACTGATCTCGAAGAGAACGCGCTGCTTACGGAGATGGAGTACCGTGCGCTCGTTCAAGAACACGGACCCGGCTCGTTCGAGGCGGGAATGGGCGCGGAAGCCGTCCGTAAGGTTCTCGAGGAACTCGACGTCAGCGATCTGGCCGAGCGGATCCGCATCGAGTTGGCGGAGACCAAGAGCGAGGCCCGCCGCAAGAAGTACATCAAGCGGTTGAAGGTTCTGCAGGCGTTTCAGAACTCCAACGCGCGTCCGGAATGGATGATCCTGGAGGTCATCCCGGTGATTCCGCCCGATCTGCGCCCCCTGGTTCCTCTGGACGGCGGGCGTTTCGCGACCTCGGACTTAAACGATCTCTATCGCAGAGTCATAAACCGCAACAACCGCTTGAAGCGCCTGATGGAACTCAGCGCCCCCGATATCATCGTGCGCAACGAGAAGCGCATGTTGCAGGAAGCAGTCGACGCGTTGTTCGACAACGGTCGTCGTGGCCGGCCGATCTCGGGCGCCAACAAGAGGCCGTTGAAGTCTTTGAGCGACATGCTCAAGGGCAAGACCGGGCGTTTCCGCCAGAACCTGCTCGGCAAGCGTGTCGATTACTCGGGACGTTCGGTAATCGTGGTCGGACCGGAACTGCGCCTGCACCAGTGTGGGCTGCCCAAGAAGATGGCTTTGGAACTGTTCAAGCCCTTCATCTACGGCAAGCTCGAGGAGCGCGGTTTGGTTACCACGATCAAGAGCGCCAAGAAGATGGTCGAAAAGACCAGGGCGGAGGTATGGGATATCCTCGACGAGGTAATTCGCGAGCATCCCGTATGTCTCAACCGTGCGCCTACTCTTCACCGGTTGGGCATTCAAGCTTTCGAACCGGTGCTGATCGAGGGCAAGGCGATTCAGTTGCATCCGCTGGTTTGCGCGGCGTTCAACGCCGACTTTGACGGCGATCAGATGGCAGTGCACGTTCCGCTGTCGGTCGAGGCGCAAGTCGAGGCGCGGGTGTTGATGATGTCGACCAACAACATTCTGTCTCCTGCGCATGGCAAGCCGATTATCGTGCCGACCCAGGATATCGTCCTGGGTCTGTATTACATGACGCGGCAGCGGCCGGGACTGCGCGGGGAAGGTTTTCGTTTCTCCGGTGCGGAGGAAGTTCGCGTCGCTTACGACCAAGGTGAGGTTGCGCTACAGGCGTCGATAAAGGTGCGCTTGGGGGGTGAAATCGTCGATACCACAGTGGGCCGCGTACTTCTCTACGAGATCGTGCCTCATGAAGTCGATTTTTCCCACGTAAACCAGACCATGAACAAGCGTGCGCTCGGCGAACTCGTCGATATCACTTACCGGCGTTGCGGAAACAAGCAGTGCGTATTGTTGGCAGACCGCATGAAGGACCTCGGATTTGCCATGGCGACGCGGTCGGGAGTCTCGATCGGGATCAAGGATCTGCGCGTTCCCGAGGACAAGCAGAAGCTGTTGGACGAAGCCGGGGCGGCGGTTGGGGAGATACAGAAGCAATATGAGCAGGGCTTCATTACCAACGGCGAGCGTTACAACAAGGTCGTTGATATATGGGCCAACGTAACCGACAGTATCGCCGATGAGATGATGTCGGCGATGGCCAAAGAGACCATCGTTGAAGCTTCGGGCGAGACCAAGGACATAATTAGTTTCAACCCGGTCTTCATGATGGCCGATTCCGGTGCTCGCGGTAGCGCGCAGCAGATAAGGCAGTTGGCCGGCATGCGCGGTTTGATGGCGAAACCTTCGGGCGAGATCATCGAAACGCCGATTACCGCCAATTTCCGTGAAGGGTTGACGGTACTGCAATACTTCATCTCGACTCACGGTGCGCGCAAGGGGCTTGCCGACACCGCTTTGAAGACTGCCAACTCGGGATATCTTACTCGACGTCTGGTCGACGTCGGGCAGGACTGTGCGATTACCGAGTACGATTGCATGGCGCTCGACGGCATCGAAGTCACCCCTCTGATCGAAGGCGGGGAGATCATCGAACGGCTCGGCGATCGCATACTTGGCCGTGTGGCTCTCGACGACGTTATCGACCCGTACTCGGCAGAGGTGATAGTGCCGGCCAACCGGGAAATCGACGAGGATTTGGTTGAGGCGGTGGAGCAGTCGGGAGTCGAGCGGATCAAGATCCGCTCGGTGCTGACCTGCCAATCCGAACGCGGCGTCTGCGCCCTGTGCTACGGCCGCGATCTAGCCCGCGGGCACCTCGTCAATATCGGCGAGGCTATCGGTGTGATTGCTGCGCAGTCGATCGGCGAGCCGGGCACGCAGCTTACCATGCGTACATTCCACATTGGTGGCACCGCCAGCAGGCGCGCCGAGCAGACCACCTTGGAGCCGCGCCATAGCGGCACCGTAAAGTACATCAACGTCGAATGGGTAGAAGACCGTGCGGGTGCGGTGGTGGTGATGAGCCGCAACGCGGAACTTGCAGTGGTGGAGGTCCTTGAAGACGGCCAAGAGCGCGAGCGCGAGCGCTACCCACTGGTTCACGGTGCTCGCTTGCGTAAGCACGACGGAGACCCAGTCGCCGCCGGTGAACTCATCGCCGAGTGGGACCCCTTCATGACTCCGATCATTACTCAAGTCGGAGGAACGGTGAGGTTTACGGACATTGTTGACGGCGAGACCATGGAAGAAAGGGTCGATCCGCAAACCGGCATGGCCACCAAGGTTTTGACTGCCGCGAAAGGAAAGGTGGACCGGCGGCCGCAGATCATGATTGTTGACGAGCAGGGCCAAGCCATGCAGCGTCCTCGTGGAGGCGATGCGCGTTACTCGCTACCGGAAGGCGCATACCTGGACGTCGAGGACGGGCAGGAAGTGATGCCGGGTGACGTGATCGCCAAGATCCCTCGCGAAACCACCAAGACGAAGGACATCACCGGTGGCCTGCCGCGCGTGGCCGAGCTGTTCGAGGCTCGCAAGCCGAAAGAAGTCGCGGTGATTTCCGAGATCGACGGCGTGGTCTCGTTCGGCGCCGACACCAAGGGCAAGCGTAAGATCATCATTACGCCAGAGGTTGGAGAGCCGCACGAGTACCTAGTCAACAAAGGCAAGCACGTGGTGATTCAGGAAGGCGATTTCATTCGTGCCGGCCAACCGCTGCACGCTGGAGCGTCGAATCCGCACGACATTCTCAAGGTGAAGGGCGAGAAGGATCTGGCGGCCTTCCTGGTCGACGAAGTGCAGGAGATTTATCGCTTGCAGGGCGTACGAATCAATGACAAGCACATCGAGGTCGTGGTCCGGCAGATGTTGCGCCGGGTGAAGATCAAAGACGCCGGCGATTCGGAACTCCTGGTGGGAGATCAGATAGAGAAGCGCCGCTTCGAGGATATAAATCGCCTGTTGGTCGAGGAAGGCAAGCGACCGGCGATTGCAGACCCGCTCTTGCTCGGCATTACCAAGGCCAGCTTGGCGACCGACAGCTTCATCTCCGCGGCTTCCTTCCAGGAGACCACCAAAGTTTTGACCGAGGCGGCAGTGAACGGTCTGACCGACAATCTGCGAGGTCTCAAGGAGAACGTGATAATGGGCCGGTTGATCCCCGCGGGTACCGGCATTCCCGCTTACGCGGAAGTAGAGATCGACGTTCCCGGAGCGGGCGAGCAGGCTGAAGATGATTTGAGCCAAGCCTTGCAGGCCTGAGTACACCCCGGCTTGCCTGCGTTTGACGTTATTAAATGACGGACGTAGGTTTAGTGATTCTTTAGCTCTTTCGGGCTTTGTATAAGAAGCGCGTGATGGGATGGCGCTGGCCATAACTACGGCCAGGACGGTCCCGGACGCCAAGGAGAGACAGTGCCGACTATTAACCAGCTCGTACGTAAGGGCAGGCGCAAGAGTGTTCGCAAGACCACTGCGCCGGCTCTGAATGCGTCCCCTCAGCGGCGCGGAGTATGTACTCGCGTCTACACTTCGACTCCCAAAAAGCCGAACTCGGCGCTCAGGAAAGTTGCGCGTGTGAGATTGACCAACGGGATCGAGGTGACCGCGTATATTCCGGGCGTAGGGCACAACCTCCAGGAGCACTCCGTAGTGCTGATCCGTGGAGGCAGGGTGAAGGATCTGCCCGGCGTCCGCTATCACGTCGTCAGGGGAACCTTGGATACGGTCGGCGTATCGGAGAGGCGGCAATCGCGTTCTAAGTATGGCGCCAAGAGGCCGAAATAGCTCGGCTGCGGGGATTAGGACTGATGTCAAGAAAAGGACCGGCCAAGCGGCGAGAACTGCTTCCCGACCCCAAGTACCACGACAAGGTGGTTACGCAGTTCGTGAATTGTCTGCAGGTCGACGGGAAGAAAAGTCTGGCGGAGAGAGTGTTTTACGGGGCCCTCGACCTCGTCGAGGAGCGGGCCAAACACAGCGGCAAGGATAGCGGCCTGGAGTGTTTCAAGGAGGCTCTTGCCAATGTGCGGCCGGCAGTTGAGGTGCGTTCCCGCCGTGTCGGCGGCGCCACTTACCAGGTTCCCGTGGAGGTGAGGCCCTCGCGGCAGATGGCGCTTGCCATTCGTTGGATCATTGGCAACGCGCGTTCGCGCAGCGAGCGCACGATGCGTGACCGTCTGGCGGCCGAACTCATGGACGCGGCAAATAACCGTGGCGGCTCCGTAAAGAAGCGTGAAGATACTCACCGCATGGCCGAGGCCAACAAGGCCTTTGCTCATTATCGCTGGTAAAGGAAAGCGGTAGACGACCCCATGGCGCGTAAAGTTTCACTCGATCGGACTCGTAATATCGGCATCATGGCCCACATCGATGCCGGTAAGACTACGACCACCGAGCGCATTCTGTTTTACACCGGCATCAGCCACAAGATCGGCGAGGTGCACGACGGTGCTGCGACCATGGATTGGATGGAGCAGGAGCAGGAACGGGGTATCACCATTACTTCGGCCGCCACCACCTGTGACTGGAGAGACCATAGAATCAACATCATCGATACGCCTGGGCACGTCGACTTCACCATCGAGGTTGAGCGCTCGCTGCGGGTGCTCGACGGCGCGGTTGCTGTGTTTTGCGCGGTCGGCGGGGTCGAGCCTCAGTCAGAGACGGTGTGGAGGCAGGCGGACGGCTACGGGGTGCCGCGCGTTGCTTTCGTAAACAAGATGGACCGGGTCGGCGCCGATTTCACTGCAGTAGTCGAGCAATTGAGGTCCAGGCTTCGTGCCCCGGCGGTGCCGATACAGATCCCGATCGGCGCCGAAGACAAGTTCGCAGGCATCATCGACTTGGTGCGTATGAAAGCCGTAATCTGGGAAGAAGCCGGCTTCGGATCAACCATGGTCGATGCGGAAATTCCCGGAGAACTGCAGGCAGCGGCGGAGGCTGCGCGTGAAACTCTGGTGGAGGCTTTGGCCGACGTCGACGAGTCGGTGATGGAGAAGTTCCTCGAAGGGGAGGAAGTGTCCGAGGCCGAGCTCAAGGACGTGTTGAGGCGCGGCACTGTGTCTATGAAGGTCTGCCCGGTACTGTGCGGATCGGCGTTCAAGAATAAAGGCGTACAGACCCTCCTGGATGCGGTTGTCGACTACCTTCCTTCGCCACTGGACGTACCTCCCATTGTCGGTACGGATCCAAACAAAGAAGGCCGCGAGTTGATCCGGAAGCCTTCGGAGAGCGAGCCCTTTGCAGCGCTCGCTTTCAAGATCATGACCGACCCCTTTGTCGGGACGCTCGCGTTCATCCGCGTTTATTCGGGCAAGGCTCAGGTCGGTGACAGTGTGCTCAACGTCACACGAGGCAAGCGCGAGCGCGTGGGCCGGCTGCTCAAGATGCACGCCGACAATCGCGAGGACGTAAAGGAAGTGTCGGCGGGCGATATAGTTGCCGTGGTCGGACCCAAGAACCTGACTACGGGCGATACCCTGTGCGACTCTAGTGCCCCGATTGTTCTGGAAAGCATCGTGTTCCCGGAGCCTGTAATCGCGGTGGCCATCGAGCCCAAGACCAAAGCTGATCAAGAGAAAGTATCGGTTGCGTTGCAGAAGATCGCCAACGAGGATCCTTCGTTTCGCGTGAATCAGGACGAAGAGACCGGACAAACGCTTATCTCGGGCATGGGAGAGTTGCACCTTGAAATAATCGTCGATCGGCTCACGCGCGAGTTCAAGGTGGATGCCAATATCGGCAAGCCGCAAGTCGCATACCGCGAAACCGTACGCTCTAAAGTCAGGGAGCACTTGCGTTTTGCCAAGCAGAGCGGCGGCCGTGGCCAGTTTGCCGAGGTGCGTATTGAACTCGAGCCCGCCGAGGCCGGCTCGGGATTCGTCTTCCAAGATTCTATCAAGGGGGGATCGGTCCCGCGCGAATATATACCGGCGGTCGAACGCGGTATCGCCGATGCCATGGGGGCAGGGCCGCTGGCCGGCTACCCGATGGTGGATTGTAAGGTGACCTTGTACGATGGCGCTTTCCACGAGGTAGATTCTTCGGAACTAGCTTTCAAGATCGCGGGGTCGATGGCTTTCAAAGCGGCAGCGCGGAAAGCGTCGCCGGTGTTGCTCGAGCCGATAATGGCCGTGGAGGTCGTGGTCCCCGAGGAATACATGGGCGACGTGATCGGTGACATCAACGGGCGTCGCGGAAAGATTCAACATATGGATTCTCGTGCGGGCGCCCAGGTGGTGAGCGCACGCGTGCCGCTGGCCACGATGTTCGGATACGCAACGGAATTGCGTTCGCGAACCCAGGGGCGCGGCACATACACGATGCAGTTCGATCACTACGAGCCGGTGCCTGCGGTGGTTTCCGAGGAACTGACGGCTCGCGCGGTAGGAGCCTGACGGTCCCTAAATAGACCGGGCAAGAGGAGAGACAGGGATGGCGAAGGAGAAATTTGAGCGAACCAAGCCTCACGTAAACGTGGGGACGATAGGTCACGTAGACCACGGGAAGACGACGCTGACGGCGGCGATCACCTTGGTTCAGGCGCGCAAGATAGG
>JAJRWY010000307.1 GCA_024276575.1 Candidatus Binatota bacterium | reverse complement strand
CGATTGCTACCGCCTGGAACGACCAGTTGCCGGGTGGGATTCTCACCCACTGAAGTTACGCGCCTTTCCACGGCGCACTGAATAATGCAGGCTAGGGGTTTCCCCCAGTAGTTCGCTGCCGTTCGAAGTGTTACGCGTAGTGACCTACCCCGCAAAACCCTAGCATGCTCATCAACGTTACAATTCCCGATCACAGCAACAACTGCCAGGAGACTTACCTGAGTAGTATTAGTAGAGTGCATTGCACAAAAACCTCTTTCAAAGCCGGAGCTGTCGGCTCCAAACTGAAGTTCCGGTCGCACCGTAGCATCTACGCAATGCTGGCGGTCGTGATGGGTGGAACACTGGCACTTGCAGGACCGGCGGCAGGTGCGACACTCAACGTCGACCCGGCCGGAGCCGACACCGGAAACTGCCAAACCACTGCGTGCCTAACTCTCGGTTACGCTTTGACACAAGCGGTAGCGAGCGACACCGTAGTCCTTGCCGCGGGAACCTATACCGAAGGTTGCCTGACGATTTCGCAGGCCGGATTGACTCTCGCGGGTGCGGGAGAGGCGCTGAGCGTAATCGACGGCAGTGCTTGTGCCGGATCCAATTTCCTTGCGGTCAGTGCCGCCAATGTAACCCTGCAAGATCTCACCGTAGACTTGGGCGTTCCTCAGTACACGGCCTGGCCCCCGTCCAAGCCGTGGTACGGTATCTACCCTAACGCGGGTGGAGTCCAGAATGTGACGATCTCCAACGTAACGGCGAGGGCATGTGGCAAGACCGGTATCAGCATGAATGGTACCGACGGTGCGACCCTGACCAACGTAACGGTCGAGGACAACGGCGGCGCCGGAGTGTTCATGCAGGACGCTCACAATGTCGTCGTGGATTCTATCACTACGACCAACAACCAATGGGCGGGCGTCGTGGTAGCGACATGGGGGCGCTATAATCCGCTGGGAACCGATGGGATCGTGTTTCAGGGCACCAACTCCTTCGGCGAGGCGAACGGCGACAACAACCAAGGCCTACAGTTCGAACTCGGCAACTATAACGACAAGCCCAACCCGGGGCTGATTACCTTCAGCAACTCGCTTGCCGACGGCGCAGATGTAACCTTCGTGCCGGGAGATTTCTCCTACGCCTTATACGGCCCTCAGGATGACGGCGATCCGGTAACCAGCGACGGCTATGAGCGAATTCGTTTCTACTCTACGTTGACAGCAGCGCGGAACGCTTTCGATGCAGCCTATGAGCCCGTGTTGAATCTCTCGGGCCCGGGACACTTTCTTGACAACGGCCGCGTACTTGTAACCCTGGCCGATGAGATCGCCTATGAGCCAACCACCAAGGACGCTCTGAAATGCGAGAAGAAGGTCGCAAAAAGTTTGGCCAAGATGATCATGTGTGTGGACAAGTGCCTTGCTAAGGCGGCCGACGCGGCGCTCAAGGGAAAGACCTTTGACCAAGCGGCTTGCGAAAGTACAGACCCCGACAAGTCGTGTCGGGCCAAGTATGACAAGGACGTTCAGCGACTTGTAACCAAGGGCGGCTGCCCGACCTGCCTGGGTGCGACTCAACAGGCCGCTCTGGCTGACCAGGTTGCAGCGAATACTCTCAATGGGAACGGGGAAGTGTTCTGCTCGGGAACTAACACGCTTCGCTAGACCTATTCTCGGGGAGTCTCCTCCGGCTCAGCGGGAGAGACTCCCCGAGTCTCTTCACAAGGATACGAAGGCCTCGCCGCAGTGCTGCGCTTGGGCCGACCTGATGGACGCTCACGACTCCCGCGACGAGCTTTCACCGACTATGCAGACCAGGAACGCACGCAGCGGGGCGGGATAGAGGAAAGCTGCAGTCAGATCTTGCGATCCACCATCTGGAATCCGTATTCGATGATGCCGTAGCCGACTTCATCACCGCTGCGGAACTCGACGATAGCGTCGTTTACCTGCGTAGGGCCGATCGTGAGCGCACAGATATCGAGCACCTTGGCTTCGACCTCCAGACGCGCGCCTTTCTCGTTTACCACCCAGATCGAAGCGCCGGTCTGTCGTGTGCGTTCGGGATTGGTAAACAACTCAATGTCGAAGTCTTCGAGTCCCATGACATGCTCGCCGTCCCAGAAAAAACCGACCTTGAAATGGGTATCAGCGTCCTGCGAAATCTTCACCGCGTTGAAGCTCAGCTTCTCGTTGAACTCGCAGGAGGTGTAGGTCCACGTCGGCATTTTCGACCAGTCGCGCTCGCCGCCCCAGGAATGATCCCGGTGGGCCATGCAATCGAGTTCGTACACCACCCCATCGATGGTAACGGTGCCCTTTACCTTGCCGGATTGCTCTAGATGGTGCGGGGCTTGGTCAGTGCGCGCACCATCTTCGGTGGGATAGAGATATGCCGGACACACGGCTTCCCAGATCAAATCGCATGCGTAGTCGCCGCCGTCATAGAGTATCTGCCACTTCCGCAGCGGCTCGAGGCAGCGGTAGGTGACGTCCTTTAGCTGCAGGTTGTCGATATCGCCCTCGGGAACGGGGCAATGAAGATCGTTTTGAGTATGCACGATCTTGCCGTTATGCGAGATGAACATCCACAGGTTGGCCTCACCTTGATTGGCGAGGATGCCGATGCGCGTAACGATGCCGATCTTCTTCTCAGGATCGTAGACCGGGAACCAGTAGCTCTCGTTCCACAGCGGCAGCGAACCTTCCCCCGGGCTATGCCGGCGGTCGTCGCGAGGCTCGATACAGTCGGTCTTGCTTATCATTCGAAACTCCTTGTTGGCGGTGCACTCAGCCTTGAGAAATCTTGCCCAGCATCATCGGCTTCAAATACATGGCGTCGCGCAAAGTCTGGTTGCGCAAGTGTTCGCGCAACGTAGCAGCGGCTTGCTCGATGGCTTCGCGGCCGTCCTCATCGAGCCCGTCTTCGGCCCCCGGAGCATTGATCCGTGCGATCGCCTCTTCGAGCACCTCGTTGAGCCGCACCCTGCGGGCAAACAACTCGCCATCGGCGGCCTCTTCGGCCAGTACCCCGGCTATATTGGATGCGAGCGTGGAGAACTCTGCGCCGCCGCCGCGTCTTGACCCCGCTACCTTCTCAACTAACGGCAGCGTCAAACGCAGGGTATCCTCCACGCCCGCAATCTCGGTGCTCAACAAACTGCGGTTCCAATCAAGCTTGGCGGCAAGATTGTTGAGCAAATCCAAACAGGAATAGAACTGTGCGCGGGCTTTGCCCGGCGCCACATCGGGTCCCACCTCTTCTTCCAAGGTATTGATTATTCCGGCGAGCAGCTTCTGCAGTTCGATTATCATACGGCCAATTCTCCAGGCCTCACGGCAACTCGATGATGCCGAGGATCTCGGCGATGCTCGCGTACATGCCGGCCACCTGTTGGTCGAAAAAGCCCATGCGCATGTCCTTGGTGCGGCCATCGTCCCAGGCCTTGACCCCGGTGAGCATGATCGCCGCCATTTTCACGCAAGCTAGAACCTCGTAGAAATGAATCCGGGCACGATCGAATTCGAAGCCGCCGGCAGCTTGGTACCAATCGGAGAATTCTTCACGAGACAGCAAGTAGCCTACATAAGAAGAGTCTCCGCGCCACAGGCGGCATGAGGCCCAACCGATGTCTTCCATGGGGTCGCCTAGATGGACGAGTTCCCAGTCCAGAAAAGCAGTGATCCGGCCGTCGCGGGCAAGGAAATTGCCCGTGCGGTAGTCTCCGTGCAGTAACGCCACCGGCGCTTCGGACGGCAGGTTGCGGCGCAGCCAGCAAAACGCTTCGGTCATCATCGGCATCGGAGCCAGACGGCTGCGTTCGGCGTATCCGTGCCAGAAATCGACGACCCTTTCGGCGGCATCGCGCCCATCACGCGGCACCCCGAGAAAATCCAGACCCTTGGCCTTCCAATCTACTTGATGAATATCGGCAAGGATTGCGGCGAAATCACGGCCTAGCGACAGCCTTTCCCCCTCGTCACCGAACGGCGAATTACCCTGGGCATCCAGAGCCGGGATCGGCACATCACCGCCCACCCACTCCATGACGTAGAACGGTGCACCGAGCACCGCCGGATCGCTTTCGTACCAAAACACTCTGGGAAAACGCACAGGAGTATCGGCGATAGCCGCCAAGGTACGGAACTGTGGTTCGAGGTCGTAGGGTTCGAGCAAACCCGCCGGCGGCTCACGCCTAGCGACATAACGCTGGGAGTGCTGCTCACCGCCGACGTTCCAAACAGCCTCGAAAGAGAACGTCTCGAGAGAGAAACCTTCGGTGTGGCGAACCAAGTCGCTTACTACCAGATCTTCCGCTCCTTCGAGTTTCGACTCCAAAAAGGCTCTTAGCTGCTCAATCACACCCCGTCCTCCGCATAACGCTTGCTGCCGGATGCGTGCGCTTACCCGACTTACCCGAACCGCGCCCGTGCTGTCATCGCACCAATGCCGGCCCTTCCCCGAGAGCCGCCGCCCGCTAGGTGGGCAGCGACGCAACGTAGTCTGCCTTGACGTAGATATTGAGTCAAGGCCAGCACACACCTACCCAACGCATAAACAGGTCATAAAGAAATCCAAGGATATTTGCAGTCATTGACCGTTGACAATTTACCTTCCTGTAGGTAGATTTTGTGCATCAGCTTGTTCTAGCTACTCATGACTACGACCTGGAGAAGCCAGGATGCCCCGGAACCCGGCTACAAGGAAGCTAGCGGGCAGCAGGCGAGCGAAGGAAGCGATGCGCGGGTGAGTTCGCGCAGGAAACGCCGGCGGCGCAGGGTGCAGGCCGCTAAGAAGGCGCCGCATGAGGAGGGACCTCGAATGCTAGTAATCAATAAAGT
>JAJRWY010000306.1 GCA_024276575.1 Candidatus Binatota bacterium | reverse complement strand
GAACCATGCTAGTTGGATATCGCCGTTCTTGAACATTTCCACCGAGGCCTGGTAGTCGGTGGCGGGAACATAGCGGACCTCCACTCCCAGTTTCTTACTGAGGTAGGCGGCGACGGGATCGTATTTTTGTTTGAGTTCGGTAGCGTTGTGGTCGGGGATTGCGCTGAAGCGTAGGACTTTGGAAGCGTCGCCAGCCCGGGCGACGGACAAAGTACCTAGTAATACGGCGGCGCAAGCAAGAACGCAGATCTTGGCCATTGCAAAACTCTCCTCCGAGTTGGGGTGCCCAGGATAGTGAAAGGTCGTGTTTTCGGGCTTTCAGCCATGACAGCGCAAACGAATAAGGGAAACCTGGGACGATTTCCACTTTCCCGGGGTTTGCAGGCGGTTTTTCATATGGAGAACCGTACAGGGTAGTTCTCAGCCACGATCAAGCCGGTGAAGCGTAGTGCGCGCGAGCGTGTGGGCCGTGGGGGATGCGGCCTCGAAAACTATGCCATTGCGGATGCCGAGAGTTCTGTTTTGCTCGAAGGCGACGAGGTGTCGACGCCATCAGCACCATCCGATGAAGGTACAACACGCCGCTTTGTGCAGGCGTATCCAGGGGTACATGAACTACTTCGCCGTCAGTGGCAACTTTCGAAGTTTGCCACTGGTCGTCGAGGCGGCCAAACGCTCTTGGTACAAGAGGCTTTGCCGTCGAAGTCAACGTAAGCGCCTGGACTGGGAACGGTTTGATGCGCTGCTTGCGTGTCATCCGTTGTCGCGTCCGCGGATCACGGTGCGGATCTGGGGTCCATAGCCACGAGTCGCATCGGCGGAGGAGCCGGATGGTCGAAATGTCCCAGTCCGGATCTGCTGAGGGCCTCGGCTCGGTGACGGGCCGGGGCTACTCTACAGTGGGTACCCCGCTCAAGATCCAGCGTCTGGAAAGAGAGAGGCATTTATCTTCTGGTGCGCAGCACTGGAGATAAATGTTTTTGAACGAGGCCGCGCCAGCAAGACGTTGCGGTTCAAGTGACGCGATACCGCGCCTTGTAGTTCGGGTGGACCTTCGCGCTTCCTCATCTCGATATCATGGTCCGGTAGCGTTGGCGCGGGAAATACGGCTAGAAAGTTCGATTCGTGCACCAACCCCCTGCGCACGGCCTACTCAAAGCCATGCGACCCCAATGCCTCATCCCGCGGCACCGTTGTCGGAGCCGCCCTTACCGGCGACGACGAAGTCGCCTTTCCGCTCGACCCGGCCGACCGCGCACAAAGATTCCAGCACCCCCTGCGCACGGTTCTGAGCATCGGAACTGACACGACGGCACCCCAACAAACCGAGGGCCTCCGAGATAGCCTCGGCGGGTTCGAGCGAGAAGCCGCCGGCTATCACAGCGCAAAGCGCCGCCGCGATCTCCTCGTCACACACGAACTCCAGCTTGCGGGCGGAGGGGTCGAGACCGCTTCGATCGCGTACCGGCGGCTCGATCATCGACACCGGCCACAGAAAGTCGCCTTGTACACGCACGGAGTGGGAGCGCGAAGCCACGTCAATGGTCCTGTTGACCGTCGCTTGGATCCGTTTGCCGGTTCGGCTCAACCCCGCTGCCTCTGCGAGCCGACGTGCGACCTCCATCCGGTGGATAGGTCCTTAGGTCTCAACCACTTCTCGCATAAAGGGTGCCAGAGAGGTGGGATCGATCTGATGGAACTCGAAGTCGTGGAGACGAAGTGAAGGCGCCGCCTTCTTGTACGGAACGCTGGTTGCTCGCGCGTGATGATCGTCCTGCCGCGTCTCCTTCTCGCGGCGGATGCCGCCCGCAGCATTGTTCTCGGCAGACGCACTCTCAGTGTCGGCACCCGATGATAGCCCCATCCTATCGCCCGACGACGCCCGTGCCGCACGGCGCTTGTGCTTGAGTTTTGCATCCTCGACAGCCTTGAGAACACGCTCTGTTTCGCGCTCCGGTTTGCGAAACCAGTCCGAACTCCAGATGCGATGGATCTCCCACCCGAGCCCGCGCAGCACCTCCTCGCGCAGCCGGTCGCGGTCGCGTGCGGAGCGGGCGCTGTGGTAGGTGGCACCATCACACTCGATGCCAAGCACGTAGCGGCCCGGCTGCTCCGGGTCGCGCACTCCGATGTCGATGAAGAAACCGGCACAGCCCACCTGCGGCTCGAGGTCGAGTCCGTGCGCGGCCAGTCGGCGTAGGACCGCCTCTTCGAACGGAGAGTCGGGTTCCTTGCCAGTTGAGTAGGGAGTGAACAGCACACGATCCTTCGCATAGCCGAGGAAGCTCTTGAGCGCGGCCACACCGAGGCCTCCGGCACGTGAGAGGTCGATATCGTCGGCGGTGAAGTTGGCGAACACTTTGCATGCCAAGCGCGCGCGCGTCATCAGCACGTTCAGCCGTCGCTCACCGCCTTCGCGGTTTACGGGGCCGAAGTTCATTGCCATATAGCCCTCTTCGGTTTTCCCGTAGCCGACGCTTACCAAGATAATGTCGCGCTCGTCGCCCTGGACGTTCTCCAGGTTCTTGATGAAGAACGGCTCCTCGGGGTGTGCGTTGAAGAAGGTCTCGCCCGACTCGTCCACGCAGCGCAATGCCTCAATCTCCATCTCTACGGCGTCTCGCTGTGCCGAACTGAAGGTCGCCACGCCCAGTGTCAGATCGGGGCACTTCATCGCATGGAGCATCACCGCCGCGGCGACGGCCTTCGCCTCCTCGCGGTTGCTGCGGCTGCGGCCCCTCGCGTAGCTGGTATTCGGTAGGTGATGGAACGTCAGACCGCTGGCGTACGGGTTTACGCCAGGACCGGGGAAGACTACCAGGCGGTCGTCGTAGAACTCGTGGTTGGACACCGCGATGAGCGACTCGTGGCGGCTGCGATAGTGCCAGCGCAGCATACGGCTAGGCGCTCCCTTGGCCGCGAACAGACCGAGTATGCTCTCCTGATCGGAGGTTACGTTCTCTTCGTCATCCTCGGCTGCCTCGGCCAGAACGTCGAAAAAGCTGGTGGGCGGAAGCTGCTTGCTGTCGCCCACGACCACGGCTTGGCGACCGCGAAGCAACGCGCCGAACGCGTCGGCCGGCCGCACCTGGCTGGCCTCGTCGAAGATCACGAGATCGAACTCGACGCTGCCCGGCGGCAGGAAGTTCGCTATGGACATCGGACTCATCATGAACACGGGCTTGATCGCCTGGATGGCCCGCCCGGAACGTTCGACGAGGCGGCGAATCGGAAGGTGGCGCCGTTTCTTGTTCATCTCCGTACGCAGTACCGAGAGTTCCCCGCCACCATCCATTCTGGGAATCTCGTGCCAGTGCTTGAGCATTAAACGCGCGCGCAAGTGCTCCAGTATAAGCCGGTCAAGCCTACGGAAGGTATCGAGAGCGTGCTCGTGGCTGGTGCGGTCGAAGCTCTGCAAGGCCGGCCGCTCGTCGTACGCACGTTGGTATTGGCCTTGGTACCAGGTGCGGTCATAGGCGGCGACAAAGTCGTCCGTCTTGCGATCCCAACCGGCGGCTGCATCGACGAGGCTGTCCAGAGAGAGCTTTCTCAGCTCGCCGCACAGGCGGTTGAACTCTGCCATCCACTGGAGTTCGTCGAGACGATCATGCCACGCGTTGAGCGTTGTCGACTGTTCGGCAAAGGTCGCGCCGGCCCGATGGGCGGCACCTTCGAACCGTAGGCCGCGATCTTGGAGTTCCTCGCTTTTCGGTTCGCAGGTATCTCCCGGCTCAGCTGCTCCTAGAGTTTCGGACTGCTCCGCCGCTTCTTCGCGATGTTCGGCCGGAACTTCTTCCACCGCGTAACCGAGCATGCTCTCCACTTCGGTCAGTTCACGGTCGTGCTCCTCGAGGAGCCTCTCGACGTCGCCTACCCGATCAGTCAGACCGTCCAGGCTCGGCGCCCCGGAGAGCACGTCGAAGATTCCCTCGGGAATCTCGCCATCACCTACGTCCCTGTAGAGATCAATGATCCAGTCACTGAGTTGTCTGAGCACTTCCCAATCCGAGCGTCGATCCTGCCACTGCGCGCGGAACAGCGCCTCGCCCAGACCGGCAAGTCGATCGTAGACCTGGCCACAACGGCGAGCCTCGAGTACAGCGTCCACGAGTGCCATGCAGCCGGCGGCCTTGCGCGGCGGCGCCTCCCGACACAGTCCGGCGAGTCGGACCTTGGTCCGCCGGTAGCGTCGCGAGAGTAGGCGCCACCAGCGCCGCCCGTAATGCGCTAGAACTTCGCGTGCCTCCATGAGGTCCTGATCCCAGGCCTCCGGGATGAGCATCTCATCGTATTCCGAGTGGATCTTCGCCAACGCCTCGCCGGCCTCCACAAGCGCCGCGATCTCGTCGCGGCGCTGCTGCCACTCCCTGGTCTTGATGCAGACGTCGGAGACGTGGTGTGGGGCTGCCATCGCGCGCCGTGCCCCCCGGCACAGCGTGGCCGCAGCCTGAGGCCCCTCGGGAAGCTCGAGACGTAGCGTAGCGGCAAGCTCCGCCGATGCCCTAGCGGCTCGCTCCGTAACATCGATAGCACGGTGCAAAGCCGCACGTCGCGATTCCTGATCGAGCGGGCTGAACTTGGCCGTCATCGTCCCCCAGAACGGACTGTCCTTGGGCCGGCCCATCTGACCGAGCTTCTTCGCCATTTCCTCTACCAGCACGCGGCCTTCACGGTAATCGGCCGCCGACCAGTCGCACATTGGCGCGAAAGCGAAGATTGGCAGTGAACTGTTGTCCTCGACCAAGTTGAGGATCCTGCCGAGAGCCTCGACCGGCGTCACCGCACTTTCACCCACGGGCTCATTCACCGCCCTGCAGTAGGCGTTGATTCGATCGCGTGTATGCGTGAGGGTGCGGATGTCGTCGTCGGTCGTATCGGCGTGCGGTCGTCCAAGCTCCAGGGTTCGGTGAAGCTCTGCTAAGAGTGCTTTCTTGTCGGTCTTGTGACTGTGCAGTTCAAGAACAGCGTCGCCTATGCCTATGTTGTCGAGACGCCGTTTCACTACTTCGAGCGCCGCCATCTTCTCTGCCACAAAGAGCACTTTTTTGCCCCGACCCAGAGCCTCGGCAATCAGGTTGGTGATCGTTTGCGATTTGCCAGTGCCCGGCGGCCCCTGGATGAGTAGATTGCGCCCCTCGTTGACGTCGAGTATGGCTAGCATTTGGCTTGAGTCAGCATCCACTACCGTGTGGATGCTGCCCGGTGCCAAGACGTCGTCCAGGTAGTCGTTATCGCCGACGCTCGGCTCAGAATCGCGAAAGCCGTCCCCGAGCACGCATTGGAGAATAGGATGCTCACCCACCCCGTTCGCATTCGGCCAAGTGGCGACATCTAGATCCCGGTACATGAGGAACTTGCCAAATGAGAAGAAGCCGAGATGAATCTCGTCACGCCGCACCCGCCAGCGCGACAAGGACGCCACACGGCGTTCGACCTCGTCGAAGTAGGCGGGCAGTCCGCCATTCTCATCCGACTCCATGCCCGGCAGGTCCAGCGCGAAGTCGGCCTTGAGCTTGGCCTGCAGCGAGAGGTTGTGGCCGACGTCGCCGCCCGAGTAGCGCACTTTGAAGCGCTCCTTGGCGCTCGCGCGTTCGAGTTCCACAGGAACCAACACCAGAGGCGCCCTGCGCGGATCGCTCGAGCTGTCGGCCTCGTACCAATGTAAGAATCCTAGGGCGAGATAGAGGACGCTGACGCCCTGTTCCTCGATGTAGGTGCGCGCCAGCGAGTGCATCTTGATCAGGCGCACAGTGAGCGCGTCGCGCGTCAGCCGCGTCTGCAGATGGGTGTCTCGATGGCGCTCCGCTGGACCGTCGGACGACTCCTCGTCTCCTCTACCAAACACGCGCGCCCAGTCCGGGTCCCCGGGCTCCCCCTCGGCGGACGCGACCTCGCCCGACGCCAGCTGATTGAGCGTCTCCGCCTTCCCCTCCGGCATCGGCCGGAAGCGCATCGTCCGCCCCTCGTCGACGAGAATCCGAGAGGTGTCGGACGACAACTCATCGACAACCTCGATACTGCGCTGCCGAGCCCGGAAATTGAGGAGAGGATTACGAAGGCCGAGATCGAGCAGGTCGTGTCGACTGGCCTCCAGTTTACGTAGAACGGTATTGGCTGCCGATTCGGTACCCGGTCTTTCCAATGAAGGCTCCTGTTGGCTCAGGGCTCAAGGCCCTATGTTCGAGCCTCGAAACGTCACAGAACGGCCCCCACTTCCCCCCAAATTCTTTAGACTAGAGAGACAGTTGTGTCTACTCGTTCAGGGTCGGATCGGGGCTGACGCCAAGCGCTACGCGTAGCAAAGGTGCGTGTTGCGCTTGGCGTCATAAGTAAAACAAGCGGGCACCCTGCTCAAGACCCAGCGTCTGGAAAGTTCCGATTCCGGTAACTACATTGACACCGCCCGCTTGGGATACGCCTGAGTTCTCATGGCGATAGTGGGGCTGAGCCGCCTGGGATGTTTCCTGCAAGGTTGCTGCTACGGCGTTCCTGTCGGTGTTGCAGGCATCTCTTTTCCACCCGGTTCAGTCGTCTACTACCGGCACCTGCGCCAAGGTCTTATCGAAGCCGGGGCCTGGAGCTTGCCGGTGGTGCCCACGCAATTGCTGTCGGCTGTCGTGCTCGCAGCCTTGTCTGTATGGAGTTACCGACAGTTGGAGCGCGGTGCCTCGGGCGTTTTCGTTCGCAGCGTGGCGGCTTACTCGCTGTGGCGTTTCGTCGTGGAGTTCGCTCGCGCCGACCCTGGGCGCAACGCGTGGTTGGCGCTGTCTACCTCTCAATGGATAGCCGTTGCGATTATGGCGCTATACACGTTGTCGTGGGCCATAGCTCGCACGGTCTCCCGCCCAACGCAGGGCGCACGCGAGCCTGCGGGGCGGGAGTCTGTCGAGAGTTCTGTCGCCGGGCATGAATCCGGGGGGCGCGATGAGCCTGCTGCGCACCCGGTTGCGAGCAAGTAATGCTGCGAGTGCCGCCGGTCATTCGCTTCTACTCCAATAAGCTTGCCTATCTGGCGGCTTGGTTTCCGTACATCTGTATCTATGAGTTGGTGAATCGTTTCCCGTTGATAGAGCCACGGGAACTGCCGTTTAGCGCGTTGGACCAGGCCATTCCTTTCGTTCCCGCGATGCTGCCGGTTTATGTGGCCTACCTGCCTTTTTACTGGTGGACGGTTTCGCGCTCGGAGGACGACTTGCAGGCGAACCGAATATTTTATGCCACGCACTTTCAACTCGTGGTCAGCCTGCTGGTCTTCGTCGCCTTTCCGGTGCGTATGCCGCGCGAGCTGTTCTACGGCCCGGAACTCTACGGCTGGGCCGACGCTTTCTGGCGCGCCTTCGATGCGCCCAACAACTGCTTGCCCAGCCTACACGTATCGAACTGCCTTACGATGATCGAGTTCAACTGGCGCCGCCGCTATCGCATGGCCCACAGTGCCGTAGCGCTGGCCATCATCGCCTCCACCTTGCTCGTCAAGCAGCACTATGTGGTCGATATCGCCGCTGCCGCCGGGGTCTATATGTTGTCTCGCGTTTTTCTTGCGCGGCTCGATATCGTCCGGGAGACATCGCGCAGGCGGGTAGGGGCGCGACGGCGATCCGAGAGAAATGCAGATCTTCCTGATATTCCAGCGCTTCCTCAATCAGACTCAACCCAACGCCCGCTACGGACTGGTCTCGCTTTCCGGATAAGCGCTGCAAGGCCCTATATACGTCGTCATTCACCGTAATGTTTATTCGCTTCCGCGGCGCATGCCGAAGACGAAGCTCTCGCGCACCAGGATGCGTTCGAAGGCCCGGGCCAGAGGGAGGTCGTGGTAGTTGCCGCCGAAAGGACGGTCTTCGGCATCGTAGGACAGCAGCTCGATGCCGGCGCGCCAGCAAAGCTCTTCGATAAGGGTTTTTACCGAGGCGCTACGGCCGGCGACGGTGGCGTGTTGATTCGCGTCGAGTTCTACTCGTAGGCCGGCGGTGGCGAAGCGCTCGAGTTCGGGCTGCCCTGCCGCTCCTGCGACGCTCGTGTCGAAAGCATGTCTGAGAGCTTGGCAGGGAAGAGCTGTCAGCACGATAGAAAAAAGCAGTGAGGCCGTCGCGGTGCTGCCCGGGATGCGAAGCGCGGGAATGTAAGAACTGAGTTTGGCCGCGACCGTTATCAAGTCTTCACACGTTGTGCGTGTCGGATCCGGCCCGCTGGTGGAGCCGAGGGGGAGAGTATATGTCGAGTTGTCTGACGCGCACTAGAGATGCGAACGTTGCGTCTTCAATCCGACGTCGCGCGAAAGCGCGTGGCGTCGTTGATACTCGCGTTGGAAAAAGTCGACTACCTCGCTGCGGGCGCTTCTTCTTAGCCGCTGACACGTACGCACCGCTGACATGCCGAGCGCCGACGCATTGGATTTCACTCTGGCGAGTCATAACGCCCGTCGTGAGCGGTCGGCGCACGGTGCTCGCCGGCATCGCAATAGATTCCGGGTACCCGCCTGTTCGCCTTTCTTCCGCGGCTCTCGCTTTCCACGCGGCGTCTGGAGCGGGAATCAACGCTCGAACAACGCGCCGGATACATCACCAATGAGCGTCCCTATGCCCTGCCCGGAAGTACGAAAAACTTTTTCGAGACTTCGTTTACTTTTCACTTACCCCCCCCCTGCGTGCTACATAGGAAGCGTTAGGGGGAAAGCTCACACGACACCTGAGTGTGGGAGCCGTACCAATTGGATAGCGCGAACCGGTTTGCCGTCGCGCAGCACGCACAGGGGGGAAATGCCTGCGGTCGAGCGGTCATTTGGTATAGAAGGCAAGCGATGGACCGCGACGATATCGCGCAACCAACGGAGGGAAGCGGCATATGCCAAATAGAAAGATTCTTGTGTGTATGTTCTTGATGGACGCATGCGCGGACAGTTGTACGGTGTCCGATATCCGGAGCGTGATCGGTGCTCTTAGCGCAGGGGATCGCGCGACATCGACAACCAGCGTAGCGTTGCGCTGTACGAGTGGTGATAATAGCAACTTGGAGGTGACCGCCGCCGACTTTGATTCCGTAGATGTCGATGATGTCATAATCGCGATGAAGGGTCGCGTTGGTGTGGAGTTTAGCTGCACCGGAAATTGCGGTAGCAAGACCTTCCTCAAGATCAACGGAGAGAAGGTTAAGGTAGAAGGCTTCGGGGTGGACGGTTTCGGCACGGGGATCGAAGTCAACGACGATTACTGCACTATCCAAGACATGACCATTAGTGATTTCTCCGTCTCTGGAGTAGCTAACACTAGCGACAAGTATGGCACGGAGATCCGTGATGTTGAGTTCGATAACATCTCCGTTCCTGGCGGCGGATCTGGGGTGCGCGCTACCGGGACGACTTTCGATACTGCGGCTGAATGCACCGATATAATCTACGAGTCGGCTGATCCGAGCCCTGTTGGCGACGATGACTATCCCGCGGAGAGACATTGTTACAATATGGCAGTCTACGACTCGACCTTTGTCGGGGTAGGTCAGCCAGTGAACTGGGATAACGACGGGCGATTCTTGGTTGCCCGCAGTACAATGACGGCTCCCAGTGGTACCGCCAGCATAGGTTCGAACTGGGGGGACGATGTCCTCGGCGGCGATGAATTCAGAGCACGAGTGAGCGACGTAACGGTTGATGGCGGGGCCGGCAAGAAGTTTGCGACCGGGATGCGCTTTGGTGGCCATGATGATGGTGGCGTTGAGATGGTTGTTGACGAGGTCGAGGTAAAGAACGCCAGCAAGCGGGGTGTGTGGGCTGACAGGAATACGGACGTGTACCTGCGCGCGAGCACCGTGCGAGACAATGGTGGGTCGAATGATTCAAACGATTTCGAGGGTGGGGTTGTCGCCGGGAGCGAGGTAGAGTCCGAGTCGCCCGAGGTAGATGCGGGAACAGACGAGGATACTGATCCGGGGGACAATGTGATCTGCAACAATATCAACGGTGCGGGGATCTCGGATAACGTAGTCGATGCCACTGCCGCTGCGATAATCCACGATAACGGCAATACGGTTAGTTCTACTTGCCCGTAGGGAGTTGCAGAAGGTTGCGTGCAGGATTTCTCTTCGCTTGCCTCGGCGTCCTGCTCGCTTGTGGCAGTGCACTCGCTGGGGGGTCGCGAGTGCGTGCCGCCGGCCCAGTACAGCACATAGCGCCGCAAGTGACGGCTGGAGAGGATGGCTTTGCCCCGGAGACGCCACGCTTTTGCCTGCTTCCGAATTCAGGCAAGATCCTGGCCGTCTGGCAGGCGGATCGGATCAGTCTACAGGGACTCCGCGACCCTGGCATCTGGTGGCGATACTTCACCCATGACTTGCAGCCTCTGAACGATCCGGTCCCGGTTGGACCCGATACGCTCGAGTTTAGAGAACGCCGCGAGTTGTTCCCGTCATGCATCGCAACCGACGACGGTTTCGCGCTGGTGTGGGAGCATCGTAACGACACGTTTGGAGACGCCGCGGACATCTGGGGACAGTTCTTTTACGCGGACGGCACTCCGGCGACTGACCGGCTCGTCTTGAACTCGGAGACCTCGGTCGAGGAATACTTGGCGGGTATTGTGCGGACGGATGACGGCAACCTGCTGGTGGTCTGGAGTTCGTGGGATTCGGACTTCTTCAGGGAACGCCTGTTCAAGCGGTCGTTTTCGATGAGCGGCCAGGCCTTGGGCTATGACGAGTTCCTGGTGGGTAGCGGAGAATCGACCGACCCAAACCGATCTCGGGTCCAGGTGGCAAGCCTGGGCGCGACGACCCTGGCCGCGTGGAGTGAGTACGTGCCCGGCGTGGGCGGCGCGGACGGTACCGTGCATGTCCTCGCGCGTACCCTCGACAGCGATGGGAGTGGCAGCAGTCCCGCGACGATCAGCGAGGGTGCCGGCGAAAGACATTCGTGCAAGGATGTAGCTGCCAGCGACGACGGAGGTGTCGTCTTGTGGGTATCCGCGAAGCGGATACTTCGGGCGCGTGGCGTGGGGACGGACGGACAGCCCGTCGGACCTGCGGTAACGATCAACGAGGTCACGGACGGATTCATTGCGGACGGGCCGGTGGTGCGCGCGGCCCCGGATGGATCGAGCTATCTGGTCGTGTGGGGGGTACACGGTGCGGAGGACGAGGAGGTCTTGCGGGCGCAACTCCTTGACTCGGGAGCGCAACCGGTAGGCCCGCCATACAGGATCGAGTTCCTGGACAACGGGGGCGGGTATCTCAACAGGCTACGGTGGCCGGGCCTTGTCTACGTGTCGCCGCACACCGCAGTGGTGGGCTGGGAGTACTTCCACCAACCTCCCGGTTGGGTTCACTACATAGAAGCGCATATCCAGTTGCTCAAGATCGGCAACATCGAGCAAGAGTGCGGTGACATTGACGACGATGGCTTTGCGACCGCGGGAGACGCACTGGGTGTGCTACAGGTTGCCGTTGGCTTGAGGGATTGCCAGGAGTGCTATTGTGACGTGAACGGATCGGGGAACATCAATGTCCTGGATGCTCTGACCGTGCTGCGAGCCTCGGTGGATCTTCCCCCGGCGCTGCGGTGTCCGGTCTGTGAGGTGCCATCGTAAGCTTCCCTTCACATGGAAGGATTGCTTGGAAGTTGCGCTTGACCAAATCAGCCGGCCGCGCCGCCGACTCATCTGCAATAGTAGTTTTGAACTTCCGGCCGCGGACCACGCCCTGGATCCCCATTGCCCGCATCAGCCGCTCCACCGTGCAACGGCCCACGAAGAAACCTTCGCGTAGCAGCTGCCGCCAGACCTTGCGCGTGCCGTATGCACACAGGTTTTCTCGCCACACACGTTCGATCTCCGCTTGCAGTGCCGCATCATGGCGCGCACGCGCCGGTAGTAGGCTCGGGTCAGCCTCACGCGCCTTGTGCTTGTGGTAAGTCGACGGGGCGATCGGCAGAACCCTGCAGATCGGCTCGACCCCGTAGTCCTCGCGGTGATCGTCGATGAACGACACCATTACTTTGGTCGGCGGTCGAGCTCCGCCTGAGCGAAATATGCGGACGCCTTGCGCAAGATCTCATTGGCCCGCTTCAGCTCACGATTTTCTCTCTCGAGTTGCTTGAGCCGTGTCAAGTCGCGGCTTTCGACTTAATGGGATGGTCCGCCCCGCTCCTATAAAGGCATCAAAGTGCCAGTATGAAACCTTCCATACAAAAAGGAGCAAGACGGACCATGAGCACAAATAGCAAGACTGACAAAGTAGTGGTAGTGGGCATCGACCTGGCCAAGAACATTTTCCATCTGCACGGCATCGACGCCGAAGGCAACGTCGTGCTACGCAAAAAGCTAAGCAGATCGAGGCTGGGG
>JAJRWY010000305.1 GCA_024276575.1 Candidatus Binatota bacterium | reverse complement strand
GCCGCGGGCCGGCTTCCTCGGCTCAGCGAATTCACGCTCGAAGAGCGCGGCGGCAGACCGCTCGATTCGAAGCAGCTCAACGGGCATGTGTGGGTTGCCAGCTTTTTCTTCACCACCTGCGCGGGTGCCTGTGTTCAGCTCAATCAGGCCCTCAAGTCGCTGCACGACGACTCGGCATTCGGCGAAGTCTCCTTCGTGAGTATTACCTGCGATCCGGAAAACGACACGCTCGAAGTGCTCGGCGACTACGCCGATCGTTTTGGCGCGGATCCGCGGCGGTGGTTCTTCTGCCGCGGCGAGCTGGACTATGTCGAACGGGTCGGGCACGACATGATGCAGCTTTCGGTCGAGCGGCAGACGCATTCCGATCGAGCCGTGGTACTCGACCGCAACGGCAAGGTACGCGGCCGGTTCCGGGTGACCGATCCGAACCAGCTCGCCACGATGCGACGGGTGCTCGCCAGCTGCCTGGCGGAACCGGCGGCAGGGGGCGACGAACCGGGGACAGGAGACAAGGAACCGGCGGCAGGGGCGAAAACGAAGTCTGCAAGAACGAAGTCGAAAACGGAGTCGGTCTCTCTTTCGGGGAAGAGAAACCACTTTTCCCGCTCCAACGCGCTCATGTCATTCAGAAGGAGCCCTGGCGACTGAAGAATCCCGTCCGCCTACAAGAGATCCTTCGGTCGCCAGGGCTCCCTCTGGATGACATGAACCGTCCGAAATGGTAACAAGCAAACCTCCAATTCCGGCCTTCAAGCCGCGTCACGATATTTAGGATAAACCACCATGGCCTCGATTCTCATGCCGTCGGGCGACGCCACCGAAGCGTTGGACACGTTCTATCCCTTCTTTCGACTCAAGGAGGCGGGCTACGAGGTTGTGGTGGCCGGTCCGGAAGCGAGGCTCTACCACACGGTGTTGCACGAAATCCCGCCCGACTCGGCGATCCCGTGGGACATCACGCAGGAGCGGCCCGGCTACTTCATCCGCGCGGACGTGGCCTTCCGCGATGTCGATCCGAACGACTACGCCGGCCTATTCATCTCCGGGGGACGGGCGCCCGAATACCTCCGTTATGACGAAGACCTGTTGCGCATCACACGCGCCATTGCCGAAGCGGGCAAGCCGATCGCCTGCCTCTGCCACGGCATCGAAATCCTCAGCGCGGCGGGCGTCATCGGGGGCAAGACGGTCACCACGGTCGCC
This sequence comes from Candidatus Binatota bacterium, assembly GCA_024276575.1. GTDB lineage: Bacteria > Desulfobacterota > Binatia > UBA1149 > CAITLU01 > JAJRWY01. Next base: position 7,572 of record JAJRWY010000305.1, on the reverse strand, counting down.
AAGTGTGCCTTGGACGCCGAACAGGGTGGTGCGCGCTATGTCGACGAAGAGGTCGTGGTCGACGGCAACTTCGTGACCTCCCGCGTCTGGCACGACAACGCGGCTCTGCTGCGAGCCTTCCTGGAGATGCTGGCAGCGGCATAGCCGTTCCTTGGAGTGCGGCGATTCATCGCCGCTTTCGATACCTTCCATTCCTTGGATTAGGACTCGCGAAAAAACAACTTGATCAAATACGTGGCACTCTGAGGGAGCCCCGGCGACTGAAGAATCTGGTCATTGTACGGGAGATCCTTCGGTCGCCAGGGCTCCCTCTGGATGACATGAATCGGTTGGAAATCTGCAAGTTATTTTTTCGCTCACCCTTAGTACGGAAGGCGGCTCCGCCGCAATGGAAAGCGGCGATGAATCGCCGCACTCCAAGGAACGACGAGCATGAACATGACCAACCGTTATCGTATTGGCGTCATTGGGCACACGGGCCGGGGGGATTATGGTCATGGGATCGACGATGTCTGGCATGACATTGCGGGCTGCGAAATCGTGGCTGTGGCGGACGCGGACGATGCGGGCCGCGCCAAGGCGCTCAAGCGACTGGGCGCCTCGAAAGGTTTCGCCGACTACCACCAGATGCTCGACGAAGCGAAGCCCGATATTGTGAGTATCTGTCCCCGCTGGCTGAGCGAACATCGCGATATGGTCGTGGCGGCGGCCGAGCGCGGGATCCACATCTACATGGAAAAGCCGATGACCCGTTCGCTCGAGGAAGCGGACCAGATGGTCCGTGCCTGCGAAGCGACGAATGTGAAGTTCGCCATCGCGTTTCAGACCCGCTACAGCCCGCGGTTGCGTGTTATTCGCGAACTGATCGACGACGGCCAGATCGGTGAAGTGCTCGAATTCCGCGGTCGCGGCAAGGAGGATGCCCGTCGAGGCGGCGGGGAGGACCTGTGGGTACTCGGCACGCACATCATGAACCTGATCCACCATCTCGGCGGCGCGCCCCGCTGGTGCACCGCTTCGGTTCGGCAGAACGGTCATCCGATCACCCGCGCGGATGTAGCGGAGGGCGCGGAAGGGATCGGACCGTTGGCGGGCGACACGGTCCACGCCATGTACGGCTTGGACGACGAATGTGCCGCCTATTTCGCATCGCGGCGCGGCGCGGGCAGCGCCCGTTTCGGCCTGCGGATCTTTGGGAGCAAAGGGATCATCGAAGTGCGCACCGGTTCGTTGCCCGATGCGTTTTTGCTCACCGATTCGAGCTGGTCTCCGGGCAAGAGCGGGGTCAAGTGGCTCCCGATCACTTCCGCCGGAGTCGGCCGGCCGGAACCGCTTCCAGACCGCACCGCGCACTTTGGCAACCAGCTCGCCTGCCACGATCTGATTGCATCGATCGAAGAGGACCGGCAACCCGAAGCGAACATCTACGAAGCCCGCACCACGGTGGAGATGATCGTCGCCGTCTTCGAATCGCAACGGCTCGGCCGCCCGGTGTCGCTACCGCTTGAGAACCGCCGCAATCCACTCGCCATGCTCCCGATGTAGGGGATGCAAATGAACCCCGAAGGGGTGGCCCTATATCAGCCCAGGGTGGAGCGTATGTTTTGAAGTTGCGCTAGCCAAAAAACCTCGAGAAACACGCAGCTAGCAGACCGTGATGTGTTGCGGTGTAGCTGCGTATTCTCCGGCATTTTTCAAGCTAGCACCCAAATAGCGCAACTTCAAAAAGCGTATGCGAGTTCCGCGAGCATTCGCGCAACCCTTGGGGCAAAGAGGTCCAAAGATATCCAAGAGCCCCAACGGGGCGGCCCTAAACGCGATCGCTCGGCCCCATGCCCATGACGTGTCGGTACATCGATACATTCTAGGGCCACCCCTGCGGGGTTGCGCGCCAGGTATGGCAACGTCCCCCAGGGTTCCGCTGCGCTCGTTCCTCGCTCCGCTCCACCCTGGGCTGATATAGGGCCGTGCCTTCGGCACTCTTGAAGCGGGAACAACAGTGGGACCGAAACAAATCGGGACCACCATACCCACACCCGACATGGCCTTCCGGCATTGCGCAATACAACGAGGCCGTTGTCCGGGGCGGACATATTTTGGCGATGCGTGGCTGCAGTTCGAACAGAAACCTACCGCCACGACCGCGGCTGCTTGACGGGCCGCTGGGCGGCATTTAGGCTTTGTTACAGATCGGCCGTCGTTCGGCCGCCGCCCCGTGTCCCGCCTCCACCTTCCCACCGTCGAGGAGACATCGATGTTCACACTCAGACCACGCTGTTCGTCCGCGTTTGCCGTTCTGCTGATCCTCGCCGCGACATCGCCGCTGGTGCAGGCCGAAAAGCCCGACTGCAGTTGCCCCGAAGAGCCATGCGGCTGGAAGCTCGGTATGCAGGCCTATTCATTCAACCGCTACACCTTTTTCGAAGCGATTGACAAGACCGCATCGCTGGGAATGCGTTACATCGAAGCCTACCCGGGTCAAAAGCTTTCACCGGACCAGCCCGATGTGGTCTTCAGTCACGATGCCTCGGACGAAGTGCTCGAGGCTGCCCGAGCGAAGCTTAAGAAAGCGAACATCGAGCTCGTCAACTACGGCGTGGTGGGACTCGGATCGGACGAAGCGGCCAATCGTAAGGTCTTCGATTTCGCGAAAAAGATGGGGATCGAGACGATCGTTTCCGACCCGCAGCCAGGATGTTTCGATCTGCTCGACCGACTCACCGAAGAGTACGGTATCAACGTCGCCATCCATAACCATCCGAAACCGTCGAAGTATTGGGACCCGGAGAAGGTACTCAAGGCCGTCGCAGGGCATAGTAAGCGCATCGGTGCCTGTGCCGACACGGGCCATTGGATGCGTTCGGGCATCCAGCCCCTCGATGCCCTCCGGAAACTCGAAGGACGCATCATCAGTCTCCACTTCAAAGACCTCAACCAGTTCGGTGTTCGCAGTGCCCACGACGTCCCGTGGGGCAGCGGCAAGGCCGATGTCCACGCGCTGCTGGCGGAACTGAAGCGGCAGGGATTCCGCGGTGTCTTCTCCGTCGAATACGAACACAACTGGACGAACTCCTTGCCGGAGATCTCGGAGGGCGCGGACTACTTCCGCAAGGTGGCCAAGGAGTTGTGTCCCGGCAAGTGACGATCGCCGTCGTGCCGGCCTGGATCTGTTGTTACTCAACTCCAATGCGCTGATGTCATTCAGAGGGAGCCCTGGCGACCGAAGAATCTCCTCCGCCTCCGCGAGATCCTTCAGTCGCCAGGGCTCCTTCTGGATGACACGGCGCGAGGAGACGGACTACGTAGTCTGGGAGACAAGAAATCAGCGGAAGATAGGCAGGAAACGCCTCTCATGGGCCATCAATTGTGATTTGTGGCACTAGGCTTTGTCTTAAAACCCACGGAATCCTCGGCCAGCGGTGAATCGTGACACGAAAAGATAGCGATTTCGCAGGGCCATCACTCGCTTGCGCGTCGTGCTAGTGGGTTTTCCGACAAAGCCGAGTGTTTGCGATGTTTCGCCAGAAACACGATTAGGAGCCCTCCGAATAACATCTTTCTGTCATCAATTTTTCTGTCAAAACAACGAGCACGTCGATGCTGGATTGCCGCACTTCGAGGATCATGCACGACGGTTTCTCAGACAGATGAGCCTTGACCGCTTCCATTGGATCAATATCACGAGAGCATTGGTTGCGTTTCGAACAATCACCAAGGAATGACAGAAAGATGGATGACAGAAAGATGGATGACGTCGCTCTTATCTCACATTCCGCATATCTCGATACCGAACATTCCAAGCTACCATGCCCGGAAGTGCGGAACGCGGGATCAACGCGTTCGGGGTTGAGCGGTTGATATGGCAACGCTATCCAGGGTTCGCTCTGCTCGTTGCTCGGTCCGCTCCGCCCGGGGCTGACATAGGGCCGTACCTTCGGCACTATCGAGAACCGTGACCGTGGCTCGGCTTGGGAAAGACCGTAACTCGAATTCGGAGAATACGCAGCATGAATGAACATGCACTCACCCGCCGCACCGTCTTAAAGTCGGCAGCCGCCTTCGGTCTTGCCGCCGGTAGTCGGCTTGTGTCTACCCCGCGATCTGCTGCCGAGGAAATAACTCAGGCAGATGGCGCGATCGACATCGGTTCGCGCCGGGAGCTCTTCATCGATCGGTTTCTGATTGATCGCCTCGACGGCGGGGCGGAGCAGCGGTTACACCACCCGGTGCCTCAGGATGTGGCGCTGGTCCACGACGCCCCTTGGGAAGGGAGCGGGAGTGGCTATCACAGCGTCTTCGAGGATGGCGACCTCTATCGGATGTACTACAAGGCGTGGCACCTGGACGTCTCCGACGGAAAGCTCAACAGCGGCGGGCACCCGCTCTTCTGCTGCTACGCCGAAAGCGACGATGGGGTCCACTGGCGCAAACCGCAGCTCGGCCTGCATGAATTCGCAGGATCGAAGCAGAACAACATTGTCATGAGCAGTGGCAAACTCGGTCCGCTCGAAGTCGATGCCGGGCACCCGGCCGTCTTCAAGGACGACAATCCGGCCGCGGCGGCCGATGCCCGCTACAAGGCGATCGTCCGTTCGGCCAAACCGAATGGCCTGCTCCCCTTCAAGTCGCCCGACGGGATCCACTGGTCGCCGATGAGCGATGCTCCGATCCTCCACGGACTCGGCGCGTTCGACTCGCAGAACCTCGCCTTCTGGGACGGGGTGTTGGGTGCGTACCGGGCCTATTGGCGGATCTTCACGGCGGGCGTCACGACGGAAAAGGAGTGGAAGCCGAGCGGCTATCGGGCGATCCGCACGGCCACGTCGAGTGACTTTGTCCATTGGGAGAACCCGACCGATGTAACCTACGTCGATTCGCCGCCGGAACATCTCTATACCAACCAGGTCAAGCCGTACGCCCGGGCACCTCATATCTTGATCGGTTTCCCCACACGGTACACGGAACGGGGATGGTCCGATTCGATGCGAGCGTTGCCGGAAGTCGAGCACCGTCAGCAGCGGGCCTCGGTCACCCAACGTTATGGGACGGCGATCACCGAAGGGCTGTTGATGGCGAGTCGCGATGGTGTGCGGTTCAAACGGTGGAACGAAGGCTTTTTACGTCCGGGAATCGAACGGCCCGGCACGTGGAACTATGGTCAGCAGTACATCGGCTGGCACCTGGTGGAGACCGAATCGGGGCTCCCCGGCGCGCCGCGGGAACTGTCGCTCTACGCCACTGAGAGTTACTGGACGGGGCAGGGGAGTGCCTTGCGACGCTATACACTCCGACTCGACGGTTTTGTTTCGGTGAGTGCCCCGATGAAGGGTGGCGACCTGGTAACCAAGCCACTGCAATTCTCCGGCAGCGCGTTGCGGGTGAACTTCGCCACGTCGGCCGCCGGGTCGATGCGTGTCGAGTTGCAGCGTGTCGACGGCACGCCCTGGCCCGGATTCTCGTTGGCCGACTGTCATGAACTCTTCGGCGACTCGGTCGATCGCCAGGTAACCTGGAAGCAGGGCCCGGCCGCGAAGCTGCCACATGGCCAGCCGGTGCGACTCCGATTTCAACTCAAGGACGCCGATCTGTATTCGTTGGTGACTGTTTAGGTTTCAACACGGCGGGTTGGGCGGCTTGCCCCAAGGGTGCAGAAATGGGCTCATTTATCTTCCTAGCACGACGCGCAAGCGAGTGATGGCAATGCTTGAAGACGTCGAACTTTGGTAACAGTTTAGCCGTCTGTAGCAAAGTCGGTCATGAGGAGGGGGGCAGGCACCTTTTTTCGCGGGCACAGTGCTGGTCCGGGGGCAAGAACGCTGCAACCGCGAAAAAAGGTTCCAGACCCCGGCGATTTTCGCTAGCTCTTCAGACGGCAGAAGTTATGCGCCGACACGCAATGCCCCTAGTGCCACAAATCGTAATGGATGGCCCACCAGCCGGAGTTCTTAGCCAGCTTGTATCATTGCTTGCCATTTTTACTTGCCACCGATCGCCGACGAGTCGGCGAAGCGATTGTTAGGCAACTCCCATGCGTGCATGTCATTCAGAGGGAGCCCTGGCGACCGAAGAATCTCCTCCGCCTCCGCGAGATCCTTCAGTCGCCAGGGCTCCCTCTGGATGACACGGCGCGACGAGACGGACTACGTAGAATGGGAGACAAGAAATCAGCGGACGATAGGTATGCGGCGCCTCTCATGGGCCATCAATTGTGATTTGTGGCACTAGTTCCTCGTCGCTCTGTCCCACCGCCGCTTGCGAGCTCGTTCCTGCACCCTTGCCTCAATGCAACCTCTGTGCGATTCTCCCAGAGCAGTACGCCGCTCCGCGACGTGCCACACTAAGAGTTCCCTTTGTAGGGCCGTCAACGCTGGAGGTTTCGAGAAAACCACCGCTTTCTTGATGCAAAGATACTGGACAACCCCTCCTAAGGGTGTTATAACGGAACCAAGGAGGCTATTCCTCTCGACATCGTGGCTAGGTGCCGCGGATCGCAAGGTGTTTTACATCATGGTTTTGTGTCAAAAGAGATTCACCAGCGGGGCATGCGGTGGCTACCTTCGGAAGCCGATTTTCCTTTGGTTCAGTAGACAGTTCAGGCAGCATGAGGGCCAGAGTTTGAGCTTCATTGGGCGATGGCAGGCGTGAAGGCGGATACGTCGATGTCGGAAGCGGTGCATGACCGCTTCATGGAATGAATGGCTGCAAGTATTGGGGCATTCAGTGCACTCCACGACGGTTCTCGTCGATTCTTGTTGCGCGACGGTGAAAACGTTGGCAGCCGGTACGGCTAGCCTCGTTGTACGACCGCGCTGACGTAGCCCACGAAGATGCGGCGTATGGCGTTCTTGCGCGTTGGTGAAACCAGGATAGCGAGTCAGCAGCGGCCCTAATGGCGATATGGCTACGGGCTGCGTTGTTGCTCGAACTTGCGAGAGGGATCCGGCTGTAACGGTCGCGTTGGGCTTTTTTCACGCGGCCGGTTGCCTGGTGCACGGATGTGCGTGTGTGACATAGTGTTAGAACGAAATTATTTTCGAACGGGCTTGCAACCGACGGGCACGGAGTGCGCGCCGAACCGGTTGTTGCTCGTCGAATCAAGGGCTGCTATCAAGCTCGTTCATGTCATTCAGAGGGAGCCCTAGTGTTCATGTCATTGAGAGGGAGCCCTAGCGACCGAAGAATCTCCTCCGCCTCCACGAGATCCTTCAGTCGCTAGTGCTCCCTCTGGATGACAAGCCACGGCGACACGGACTACACAGCTTGGGAGACAACCGGTCGTCGGAAGAATGGACGCCGAAGTGGCGCTTTCCAACTAAACGGCTACCGATCGACGCGTTGAGCACCACCGAAATCGGACCAAATGACCGCTGCTAGTCGGAAGTCTCCGCAATCTCCGTCTCCTACTCGGCCCACAGCCGGGGAGAAAATGCCACCGCCCGTCATCGTCTTGGGCGGCACGGTTCTGACGGCCGTCTTTCTCTGGGCGTACTGGCCCACGCTGGTTCAATTCGTGGAAACGTGGGACCGCGAGCCCGATTATTCGCACGGTTACTTCGTCGTCCCGCTGGCGTT
>JAJRWY010000304.1 GCA_024276575.1 Candidatus Binatota bacterium | reverse complement strand
CTACCACTACTTTGTCAGTCTTGCTATTTGTGCCCATGGTCCGTCTTGCTCCTTTTTGTATGGAAGGTTTCATACTGGCACTTTGATGCCTTTATAGGAGCGGGGCGGACCATCCCATTAAGTCGCGGCTTTCGACTTCTGTCCACCAATGGCTTTGCAATCAAACGGGGTTCGGAGAGAAGTCGAAAGCCGCGACTTGACCCCCCTACTGGAGATGACCCCCCTACTGATAGACCCCCTGACCTGACCCCCTATGACCCCTAAGCCGCGCGGTTCAACAACGGCGCTGCCCGCGTGCGCCATGCAAGATAGCCTGCGATACAACACAGCAGCCCCACCAAGACTCCGATGCCGACGAACACGTAGGCAAAGCTGTAGTAGAGCAACGACTCGCGTATCCCGTACACGGCCAAACCGCCGATTCCGAAAGTAGCCGCAAACTTCAATCCGAATCCGGTGCTGCGCCAACGATCCGGAGTAAAGCGCGCAACCAAGCTGTTCTCGATCGGCTGCATACCGAGATTGAAGAACACGAACACGCCGGAAACCAGCAATAGTGGCAAACCTGAAGCGGCGGCCATCAACAACACGAAGGGCAGGCTCAAGGCGTGGAAGGCTAGGTACAGAATCCGCAGATCGCGGCGGTCGGCCAGATAACCACCGGCGAACTGCCCCGCCATGCCGCATAGGTACACCAGGCTAGTCGCGGTTCCATGCCCCCAGCCGGGGACCCTTTCGGCAAAGTAAGCGGGTAGCGCCACGGTCGCCGCACGATAACTCAGACCGCCGAAAACCATTGCCAACAGCAGTATCAGGAAAAGAATGCGCCGCTCGCGACTCTCGTGCCTACTTTCGCCGTCCGGAGGGCCGGGAACCGCTTCGTCGATGCGAAGGCTACTAACCGCCAAGCCGAGCAGGCACAGCAACATGCCGAGGAAGAGATAGGCTCCCCGCCATCCCAACCATCCGGCCGCCACTTGGGCCGCAAGCGGCGCGGAGGCAATTCCGAGTACGCCACAAGCCCCGTTCAACCCGAGTCCTGCTCCTCGCGCCCGAACCGTACGTGAGATCAATCCTAGACCGGCGGGATGGTAGAATGAGGCAAAAACGCCCACCAAGGCCAAGCACCAGGCCACCGCAGGCCCCGGCTCGACTGCCGACACCGACATGGTCGCCAGGCCCAGTCCGAGCACGCCGGCTCTTACCACCCAGCGCGCATTGAGATGGTCGGTGAGAAAACCGGCCGGAAGCGCCCCAAGTCCAAATATCAGGTAACCCGCAAGGCTCCACGAAAGCACCTGCTGTAATTCCAAGCCCTCTTCGCGCGCCAAGATGACCGCAAGGGTCGGGAACAGCAGCATCGCGAAATGCGCGCCGAAATGGCCGACCGCAGTCAGGGCCAGGGTATGCCGCTCATTGCTGTTGAACTGAGAAAACAAGGAAATATAGCCCGCGGGCTTGGCGTCGGCTAAACGCCGTAGGGCGTCACAGCTGCCCCAGCGGCGGTAAAAGCCGTGCCCGGCGAGCAATCTTTAGCAATGCCCGCCACGCAAGCAATCGAGCGCAATCCTCGCAAGCCCAAAGGGCAGTGAAGGTCCAGAAAACCCGCATTCTACGCCGGCGATCAACCCTGCGAAATCTCCGCTAGGCGGCTCGGCTGCAGCGTCATCCCCTTGGTCACGGCGTCATTGATCAGGTAGCCGTCCACCAAGGCCTTTACCGGTCCGTCGTCGGCAGCGCCCGACTCGATAATCGCGCAGACCAGAGCGCGCCCGTCTTCAAGCGCCAAGACACCCTCGGCCTCACGCCCGGCGTAAACTCTAGCGCGCTCCGCCAGTTCACCGAAACCTTGCTCCTCGAGCGGGGATACGAGTTCTGCCGCCAGGCCGGTGAGCATCCCAGCCTCTGCGTTCAGGGCAAGGCCACCCCACTGTACTCGCGGCCCAAGGTTTTCGAGCAACTCGACGATCGCGTAAAACTGCCCGCGTGCATACCCGGACTTCAACTCGGGAAGTACCGAAGTCGTTAGAGACTCCAGAATTCCCCCTATTACCTGCTGTGGATCAAGCATCTTCCGGACTCCATGTAGTAAGCGAGGGGACCAATCCCAAGGACTCCGCAATTATCATCTGCACTCCGGACAACTGATGATCGAAGATTGCCATTCGCGTATCACCGGTGCGGCCGTCGGCAAAGGCTCTGAGGCCGGTAAGCATGACACAAGCCATCTTTACGGCGGACAGAAGATCGTAGAAGGCCAAGCGGTCTTCGTCCACGGGGAAGCCGCCGGACTTCTCATACATGGACAGGAAACTGTCGCGGGGGACCAACAGCCCGGGATAGTCGGTTTGCCCACGCCACAGGCGGCTGCAGGCCCAGGCCAGATCTTACATCGGATCGCCTAGATGAACCATCTCCCAGTCGAGAATGGCGGTGATCCTCCCATCCGCACACAAGAAATTACCGGTCCGGTAGTCTCCATGCACCAAAGTCACGGGGGACTCGTCCGGCACGCTTTGCTCCAAGGAGCGAAAGGCTCTGGCCAAGGCCGGAATCGGACCCGCTTGAGCACGGTCGTGATAACCGCGCCACAACGCAATCTGTGCTTCGGCCGCAGCGCGTCCGCCATCCGGAACGCTGAGCACGTCGAGTCCGGCGCTGGCCCAGTCGAATCTATGCAGTGCGGCCAGATTCGCTGCAAAGTCGGCCGCAACCGACTCGCGCTCTTGCTTGTCATCGATCGCGAGACGCCCCTCGGGGCGCATGGGAATCGGGACTTCACCTTCCACGAAGCCCATTACATAGAACGCGGCTCCGAGAATTTCTGGGTCGGTTTCAAACCAAGGTATGGGTGGGACCTTGACCGTTCCTTCGACGGCTCGAACCACCGCGACCTGCGGAGCCAAATCGTAGGGCTCCAGCAAACCGGCGGCAGGCTCACGCCGCATGATCAGACGCCGCCGACAGCGCTCGGAACCGGCACCTTTCCACTCGGCCTCAAATTACACCGTCTCCATCGAGAAACCCTCGGTGTGGCGCTTCAAAGAGGTAATGGTGGCATCCGGATCTCCGCAGCGATCGGCGATGTAGGCTCTTAATCTTGCCTCGAAATCCAATGGGCACCCCCGCATCCGCCGGCGTTGGAGCAGCCGCGCAAGGCCACATACGCCATAGGGTTAGGATGCTGTCTTATGTACCACCGCCACGGGCCAAGCAACGGATACCCCTGTAAACACTGTGTCGTTTCCCATCTGAGTAGCGAACATTCCCCCGGCAAAACTCGATGACTAGATGGACAGGCTGCCACTGTGCGATCCGAGCGCGAGAAGCCGCGCCCCGGCCTGCACTGTTGCTACCATTTGAAAAAGCTTCCACTCTACCCCTCAGGAATAGTCCAGTCCCCAAGCCTCGCCGATAAAGCCGCGCCCGTATGGTTAGCAGTATCCTAGTGCTTTATGATGTCAAGGTAATGCGCGACAAAGAAACGGCCTGCTACCGCGTGGGAGCAGACGGGGGCCAAGCGCCGGCGCTGAACCGGCGTTATTCGTGAAACCTCTGCTACAAGCCTCGAGCGCCCGCAATCCCGGACCGTGCTCGTTCGCCCGCTACGCTGGCTCGCAGGCCAACAGCCCCTGGCAGAGTGTTAGTATGCCTGCGGGCCTCAAAGCTGCGCGTGGGCCAATCTGGCCGGCCTCACGGGCGCTTGCGACTCTCGCGACGAGGTTTAATCAATGATGCTGGCTAGATCCTTGGATATCGGAAGCAAAAGAAACAGCACGGGACTTGCTTCCTCACGCGTACTGGTAGTGGAAGACGACCCGGACATAAGAGCAATGACGGTCAGCGTGCTCGAAGCCGCCGGGGCCGAGGTGTACACCGCGGCCTCGGCTTCGGAAGCCACGGCCTTGCTCGACAAGCATAGTTTCCATGCGCTTATTCTCGACTGGCATCTATCGAACGACACCGGCGCGTCGTTGTTGTTGACCCTGCAAGAGCGGAGACCCGAGTTATTTGCACGCAGTGCGGTGGTGACGGGTGACGTTCTGAGTATCCCCGGTCATGAGGAGGCGGAAAGACTCGGCCGGCCGGTGCTCGCCAAACCTTTCAGGCCCAAACAACTCATCTCGACGGTTCTAGACTTGATCTCCTGATAAGGCACCGCAGCCGAGAGCCGCCGCCGTGGACTGCCGCCATGGACCGAGGCCGTGGACCGAGGCCGTGGACCGCCGCCGTAGACCGGGGCCGTGGACCGCCACCGTAGACCGGGGCCGTGGACCGAGGCCGTGGACCGGGGCAGGAGCAGACTGCGCCGGGTCGAGACGGCAGCCGCCTGCTCCAAACCCCGGCATGCCTCAGTCGGTTTTGCCCACCTGTATCCGCGGCTTCAGTTCAGCCAAGGTTTTTTCGCCGATTCCGCTTACCCTGCGAAGATCGGCCACTGAAGTAAAAGGCCGCTGTTCCCGCGCCTTGATTATGGCCGCGGCCTTGGCCTCGCCAATGCCGGGAAGAGATGCGAGTTGCTGCGAGTTCGCGCTATTGATGTCTACGCGTTCAGGCGCCGCGGTGGCGGCGAGCGGACCCGAGGCCAAACACGCAAGCAGCGCCAAAACGCCCAGAACCTGGGCAGGCCGGGGCCTGGGACGGAACACGCGCGAACGAATACCACACGAAACTGACTTCATCAGCTGTACCTCCACTGCCGGTCGCAACCGGCTGTTACTTGTTTGAACACGACGGAACTATGCGTGAGACCAAGCTGGGCCGGCAACGACAGATCTGTGATGTAAAGCGAGAACGCGGCAGCCCACAAAAGACGGCTGCAGCCGGAGGCGCCATGGCCTCAATCGCGATTCGCAAGTCGAGGAAAGCGGCGTTTGTATTCGGCGTGCACCCAGAATCCGAACTCGTCCTTGACGTCCACCGCTTTGAGCCGGACGTAGCTCCTCTTAGGCCCCGCGGCGCCCAGAGCGCTGCCGCGCGAAAGCACGCGGAAGCCCACGTCGAGCACCAAATCGGAGCGCGTGTAGTAGAGGTAGGTCGTACCCAGCGCTAGGCCATCGAGCTTCGAGCTTACGTCTCTTTCGCGGCAAGCAGGCGCGCAAAGATGAATCTCGTCGGGCCGCGACGCGGGATCGAGCAACGATACCGCCTCGATCACATGGCGGCAGCCCAGGGAATGCGCAACCAAGCGCAAATGTCGATAACGCTTGCGCATCTTCGCCAAACGCTCGGCAAGAACCTCGGCGCGCTGTTCAGCCGCAGAACTGGCCACACGGTACTGGTAAACGAAACGGGCAACCATCTGCACTATCTCTTCGGCTGCAACGACACCCACGGAACTCAACGCGGTAAAGCGCTTGGCCTTGCGTACGCGCCGCTGGAAGCTCCAGGCCGCCGCAACGCTGGATAGAAGCGGCATCGGAATGCTTTCTAGGTCGCCCGACCGCCAGCCGTAACCGTAGGCGCGCTTCCCCCAACCGAGGGCTTCCACGAGTTCCTGGTGCGAGGCCAACCACACGCCGAAGTGGTCGGCACTTTCGCCCCGGGCCAAGAAGCCTTTGATGTAGAATGTAAGCTCGCGGTCACCCGGATCCGAGGTGCTCAAGCGGATTACTCTTTCCTCTTTCTCAGCCACTGCCGCCTTCTCATCCGGGATTATCCACGAAAGTGCTGCTAGCAGCCACTGCCGCTACCCCTGCAAGATACGCGTGTTTGATTCGTAAGCCGAAACCGACGATGGAAGACATTATAGGCTCGAGTAGCCGCCTTGCAGGCGCTGCTCCGGTGCATCCAATCAGGAGGAATCGAGCATGAAACCCGTGATCAGACCGCAGCGTCCGCATTTTTCGTCGGGGCCCTGTTCAAAACGGCCGGGCTGGAGTCTAGCCGCCCTTGGCAATGCCGCGTTAGGACGCTCGCACCGGGCAAAGATCGGGAAAGCCAAGCTCAAAGCGGTAATCGATCAGAGTAAGAAAGTACTGGGCATCCCCGAAGACTACATTCTCGGCATCGTCCCCGCTTCCGATACCGGAGCAATGGAAATGGCCATGTGGTCTCTGCTCGGAGCCCGCGGCGTAGACATGCTGGCCTGGGAGAGTTTTGGCTCGGGCTGGGTCAACGACGTCAACAAGCAGTTGGGTCTCGACGCGCGCGTACTCGAAGCGGGCTACGGCGAACTGCCCGACCTCGGCGCAGTGGACTTCGATAACGACGTGGTTTTTACCTGGAACGGAACCACTTCGGGAGTCAGGGTCCCTGACGGCGACTGGATTGCTGCCGGGCGTAAGGGCCTGACCATCTGTGACGCGACTTCGGCAGTGTTCGCGATGGATCTGGCGTGGAACAAACTCGATGTGGTTACCTGGTCCTGGCAAAAGGTACTCGGCGGCGAAGGCGCTCACGGCATGCTGGCACTGTCTCCGCGGGCAGTAGAGAGGCTCGAGAGCTACAACCCGCCGTGGCCGATGCCGAAGATATTCCGGCTTACCAAGGGCGGGAAACTCAACGCCTCGATTTGCGAGGGTGCGACCATAAACACACCCTCTCTGCTCTGCACTGAAGACATTCTGGACGCACTTGATTGGGCAGAGAAGAGCGGCGGACTGCAAGGACTGATCGCCCGGTCGGAGGCCAACCTAGCCGCGGTCGAGAAATGGGCGGCAAAGAGTTCCTGGGTCGATTTTCTGGCCGCACGCCCCGAATACCGCTCCTGCACCTCCATCTGCTTGAAAATCGTAGATCCCGCTTTCCAGGCCCTTGATGAAGCGGCGCAGGGAAAGGCCATCAAAGCGATGGTCGCGACGCTCGAAGAAGAAGCCACGGCGTACGATATCGGCGCTTATCGTGACGCCCCACCGGGACTACGAATCTGGGGAGGCGCCACCGTAGAATCGAGCGACGTCGAAGCATTGCTGCCCTGGCTCGACTGGGCCTACCACCTGCCGGGCTGAGCCCGGAACAAGCACCGCGTAGACACGGCCATGGCCGGACGGGGCACGGTCAGACCGGGCATAGCAGGCCCGGGCAGGACCGAACAGAGCATGGCGGGACTGGGCATGGCAGACCCGGCGGGCAGGACCGAACAGGGCATGGGCTGGACTGGGCATCACGGGGCTCGGCGTCGCGGGAATGGACGCCGCGGGGCTGGACGCCGCGATACTGGGCATCGCGGAACTGGACTTCGCATAATTTCAACTTGCCTCCGTAGCGCCGCTGGAGACATCACTGCATGTAGCTGCGGTCCGGGGATAGGCTGATTAGCCGGACCGCCCAAGGCACGGCACGTTAACAACAATAGCGTGCTGTGCTAGTCAAACTTGGTGGCCAAGAACTCCGCGGCGAAAAGAATTGCCGAGTTGCGGCAACAACTCGAAGAACACAATCGCCGTTACTACTTGTTGGACCAGCCTCTCGTAAGCGACGCCGAGTACGACGCACTACTGCGAGAGCTTCAACGACTCGAAGCGCGCCACCCCGAACTGTCCTCCCCGTCATCACCGACCCAGAGGCCCGGAGCGCCACCTTCCGATAAGTTCGAAAGCTCGGTTCATCTCCGTCCCATGCTCTCCCTTGCCAACGTCTTCGACCAGGAGGAGTTGGAAGATTTCCTCGAACGCACGGCCAAAGCCCTGCCGGGCGAAGAAATCATCTACGTCCTGGAACCCAAGCTCGATGGAGTCGCGGTAAATCTCCTCTACGAGAGAGGACGGCTGATACGCGGCGCTACGCGCGGCAACGGCGCCACCGGGGAAGACATCACGGCTAACGTCTCGACCATCCGCAGCCTACCGATGAAACTGTCCGCAAAGGGCAAAGCGTCAATCCCTGGAAAGATCGAAATCCGTGGAGAAGTCGTAATCTCCAAGGCCGACTTCGCCCGGCTCAACGCCCAGCGCGAGGAGGCCGGAGAACCCGCTTTCGCCAACCCCCGCAACTCCGCAGCGGGATCCCTGCGCCAACTCGATCCCCGCATCACCGCGGCGCGCCCGCTCGACTGTTTCGTACACAGCCACGGCTGGATCGAACCCATGAAATTCAAGAGCCATTCGGAATTTCTGGCGGCAGCCGGACGTTGGGGTTTCCGAGTCCATCCTTTGATTCGCCGTGCACGTAGCGCTGCGGAGATAGTCGAATACCACGAGCATTTATCGCGTGAGCGTGACCGGCTCGAGGTCGATATCGACGGGGTGGTAATCAAGGTGGACAGCATCGAGCAGCAGCGCCGTCTCGGCGAACTAGCCCGTTCCCCCCGCTGGGCCACCGCTTTCAAGTTCAAGCCACGCCAGGCGGTCACCCGCATCAACGCCATCGTCGCTTCGGTGGGACGCCTCGGCAGCCTGACTCCAGTAGCCGAGCTAGAACCCGTAAACGTGGGTGGGGTGACCGTGTCCAACGCGTCTCTTCACAACATGGACGAGATCGAACGCAAGGATATACGCGTAGGAGACCGGGTAGTGATCGAACGCGCAGGCGACGTGATTCCCTACGTCGTCGGCCCGCTCGTCGACGAGCGAAGGGGCAACGAACAGCGCTTCGTCATGCCGGACCGCTGCCCTTCGTGCGGATCGCCGGTACTGCGTGAGCAAGACGCCGCCGCCTTTCGTTGCAGCGGCTCCGCCTGTCCGGCCCAGTTGCTCGAGCGGCTCAAACATTTCGCGTCCAAGAGCGCAATGGACATCGACGGGCTCGGTGAAAAGCTCATCAGCCAACTAATCGATTCGGGACTGGTCACCAACTGCGCGGACTTGTACGGACTGAAAAAAGAGGATCTCTCCGGACTCGAGCGCATGGGCGAGAAGTCGGCGGCCAATCTAACGGAGGCGATCGCACAAAGCCGGACGCGTTCGCTCGAGCGTTTGATCTTCGCCTTGGGCATACGCCATATCGGAGAGAGTGCTGCAGCCGTCCTCGCCCGTGCCTTCACGACACTATCCGCGCTGGAGCAGGCAAGCACGGAGCAACTCGAAGAACTCGACGGCATCGGCCCGGAGATGGCTTCATCTCTGACCGAGTTTTTCGCCGACCCTGCCAATCGCGAACTCATTGCAGCTCTTCGCCGTGCGGGCGTGGACCCGCATTACCGGGTCCGCAGCGGAGGTAACCGCGCGCTCGAAGGCAAGAAACTGGTCCTTACCGGCACTCTGTCGATAAGCCGCAATCGTGCCAAGGATCTGATCCAAGAAGCCGGGGGCAGCGTGGTGTCAAGCATCAGCAGCAAGACCGATTACCTCCTGGCCGGGTCCGAACCGGGTTCGAAACTGAAAAAGGCCGAAGCCGCGGGCGTGCGCGTAATCGACGAAGAGGAGTTCTGGAACATGCTCGAGGGGGGTGTTCCACTGTGACCACGCTAAGCAAACACATCTTGATCTCCGGGCTCGTCCAGGGCGTATGGTTCCGCGGCTCCATGCGCAGAGAAGCCGAACGCTTGGGTATCAAGGGCTGGGTTAGAAACTTGCCGGATGGTAGAGTCGAGGCTGTCGTCGCCGGTAACGAGCGGGCGGTGGAGGAAATCCTCCGTTGGTGCATGCACGGCCCGAGCGGCGCGCGCGTGGAGGCTGTAGAGCAACGCGAGACCAGCGCACGAAGCTTCGAAACTTTCACCGTGCGTTGAGAGCCGGGGAACGAAACGGCGGCCTGACGACAGGGCCGCCAGGAGAGCAAGACGATGAGCATCCGCCGAATCAACACCGTGACTGGAACCATAAACCCCGAGCAGCTCGGCGCAACGCTGATGCACGAACATCTGCTGATCGGGTACCCCGGCTGGGAATCCGACACCGTGAGGCCAGGGCCCAACCGCGACGAGATGCTGGCGATCTGCGTGGACCGTATCGAGGAACTCAAGAGCCATGGAATCGAAACCATGGTGGACCCCTGCCCTAACGATCTCGGACGCGACGTCGAGTTCTCAGCCGAAGTCTCGCAAAAGACCGGCTTCCCGATTATCTGCGCAACCGGCCTGTACAAAGAAGATGAAGGCGGCGGTGCCTATTGGAAAATGAGAGCCAACTTCGGCGGTAGCCCGGATGCCATCAGCGAATTGTTCATCAAGGAGATCACCGAGGGCATCGGTGAAAGCGGGATAAAGGCCGGGATCATAAAAGTAGCTACGGGTTCACCTGCGATCACCGATTACGAAAGCATGGTGCTCACCGCGGCGGCCAAAGCCTCGGTGGAAACCGGCGTGCCGATAACCACGCACACCGAACACGGCACCCTAGGAGATGAGCAACAACGATTATTGTGCGGGGCCGGAGTAGACCCGCATAACATCATCATTGGACACTCTTGCGGTAGTTCAGACAAAGATTATCACATGCGCATAATCGGTGGCGGATCCTATCTGGGTTTCGATCGTTTCGGCCTCGAGGTCCTGCATCCTGACCAGGAAAGGATCCAGTCTTTATTGGCCCTTATCGCCGGGGGGGCGGCCTCACGGGTAGTGGTCTCGCACGACTCGGTGTGGTGCTGGCGTGGAACCCCGCTCCCCGATCCGGAAATGTTCGGCGAAATGCTGAGTTTGTGGACCCCTACTCACTTCGTCGAGCGCGTAGTGCCGCAGCTAAAAGACGGTGGGGCCAGCGACGCCGACATCGAGATGATGCTGGTGCACAACCCACGCAGGTTCTTCTCCGGCGAGGCTCTGCCCGAGTTGGCGGGCGCTTGACCTCAAACTATTTATGAAAGTTCGTCGCGAGAGCGCCAAGCGGGCGCCGGCTCAGGCGAGTGCAGCGGGGAGGCCCACCAAGCGCAGTGGTACTACGTCGAGAGCAGCGGGTCAGGAACTGCGCAAAGCGCGTGCCGCTTCGTAGACGGCACGGCGGGCGATACCACGGCTTTTCAGGCGGGCAGCGGCATCCTTGACGCTCAATCCCTGCCGCAACAGGGCTGACACTTCAGACTCTACTTCGGCGGGGCTGATTTGCGCTTCGATTTTTTCTACATAGACAGCAATGCAGAATTCTCCCCGCGGCCCCTGCCCGGCCAGCCGCTCACGTACTTGTGAAGCGCGGCCGCGCAGAACCTCCTCGTGTAACTTGGTAAGCTCACGGCCAACCGCGACGACGGGATCAGCCAGTTCGCCGGCCACATCGGCGAGCAACGACAATACACGGCGTGGGGACTCATAAAACACCACGGTCCGTCCGCAACCTTTCAACCCGGCAAGCATCTTACGCCTAGCCGCAGCTTTACCCGGAGGAAAAGCTTCGAACGAGAAATGATCGGTAGGCAAGCCGCTGATCGACAACAGTGCGATCAGAGCCGAGGGACCGGGTACCGCGACTACCTCTATGCCGCAAGCGGCAGCCGCCCGCACCAAGCGGTAGCCGGGATCGGAGATCCCCGGTGTGCCCGCATCGCTGATCACGGCCACATCACCACCGGCCTCGATACGTTCGATCAACTTGGGAGCAAGGGTGCGTTCGTTGTGTTCGCGATAGGACAACAAGCGGGCGCGAGCGTTCAATCCCTTGAGCAATCTTCGGCTTACCCGTGTGTCCTCGGCCGCAATCACATCGACCTCACAGAGAATGCGGGCGGCACGTGGTGACAGATCGTCGAGGTTGCCGATCGGAGTGGCGACGACGTAGAGTTTTCCGGCAGGGACCTTAGCCATCGCCAGATTAGTAGCCCCAGTCGCGCGAATAGCGGAAATCCGAGTCGACAGTCCGCATGGAGACCTTGGCAATTACCGGAAGCCGGCGTTTGAACTGCGAAGCACGCACCTTCCGCGTAATCTCTTCGATGAAAGAACCCTCGAAGCCCATCTGCTCGAGTTCATCATGAGTGCAGCGCTCGTCGATGAGCCAGTAGAGAAGCCGGTCGACATCGTGGTATCCGAAACCGAGTTCATCCTCGTCGGTCTGTCCCTCCCACAAATCGGCCGACGGCGCTTTGGAAACTACCGAATCGGGCAGTTCGAGGTGCCGGGCCAGGCCCCATACCTGGGTCTTGTAGAGGTCACCGATGGGATTGAGCGCAGACGCCATATCGCCGTGCAAGGTACCGTAGCCGAGAAGCAGTTCGGTCTTGTTGGAGGTCCCCACCACCAACGCCCCGCGTGCCGCGGACAGATCGTACAGAACGCTCATACGCTCGCGTGCCATCTTGTTGCCCCGGCGTAGCCGGCTCATCTCAGGCATGGCTGCAAAGTAGGCATCCACCTGCCGGCTGATATCGACGACGGTAGTTTCGATTCCCGTGCTTGCTGCTACCGCCTCGGCATCACTCATACTCGCCGGACTCGAAGTCTTGTAGGGCATCATCACGCCGAGTACATTGCGCGGGCCAAGCGCACGCGCTGCAAGCGAGGCCGAAACCGAGGAGTCCACCCCACCGGACAAGCCTAGTACGGCTTTGTCGAGACCAACCTTGGTGGTCTCACGGCGGACAAACGATACTAGAATACGTTCGACCAAGGCGTAGTTGGTCGCGGGGAACTCCGGGGGCACCGCTAATCTTCCTCCGCCTCCGAATCGGCACCCGAAGCGGGCTGCGCGACCAAGGAGCGAGGTTTACGCTCAGACGGGGCCGGACGCTCGCGCCGAGGCCGCTCCGACTGTATCGGAAACGATTCGCCCAACTCGCGCACGTCTTTTCCACGCTGCGGCCGCGGCTCGCCCGCGCGTTCTCGCTGGGTAGCACCGCCGCGGTCACGCCCGCCGCCGGCGCCCGAAACGCCGCGCCCGCCGTAACCGCCACGCTCGTCTTGGCGTCCTCCATAGGAAGTCCGCCCCTCGGCACCACGTCCCTGTTGGCGCTGTGCGGGGCTCCACGCAGTGCCTTGCTCACGGCCACGCGTGTCGCGCTCGTCACGGCCACGGTCGTCGCGCCCACCGCCCCGGTAGCCGCGGTTGTCGCGATTGTCGCGATTGTCGCGGTTGTCGCGGTTGTCGCGGCCACGTTCACCATAGCCGCCGCGATCCCGGTTGCCGCGGCTATCTTGCCCGCGATTCCGATCGCCACGCTCGTCACGGCCACGGTCACCGTATGCGCCGCGGCTGTCGCCACCGCGCGAGTTTCGATCGTCGCGGCCGCGTTCACGATAAGCTCGGCTGTCACCGCTTCTATCTCGAGAACCACGGTTGTCGCCGCCGCGATCTCTGTAGCCCCGGTTGTCTTGCCCACGGCCCGCATAGCCGTGCTCGTCGCGGCCGCGTTCACGACAACCGCGGTCGCCGCGCCCGCTGTCACGATAGCCACGGTTGTCGCGGTTGTCGCGGCCGCGTTCACCATAGCCGCCGCGATCCCGGTAGCCGCGTTCGTCGCGACCGCGTTCACCGTAAGCGCCGCGCTCGTCGCGGCCGCGCGATCCGCTGCTTTGAACCCGCTCACGCAGACGGCACAACTCGTTTATGGTCAAATCCAGGTCTTCGTCACGAAGTATCGCATTGCGTATGCGCTCGCGGCGAATCACCGCGTCCGACAACGTGGCTTCGGCAAAATCGTCTTCATAGTAGGCGGCCTTAGCGAGCGAGTCGCCGTTGGGAGCGATGATCTCCGAACCGCCCCAGAACGCGATCCCGTCCTCCACTCCCGTCCGGTTGGCGTGAACGACATAAACGCCGAGATTGCGTGCCATGACGCGATTGTACTCGCCCCAGTTGCGACCGTTGGCGTCGACTTCCCCCTCGCCTACAGTTCCGCGGGCGGGACTGGCCGAAGGAACCAAGAAGATCGATGCGCCGTCGAGCGCCGCGATGGTAGCGGCTGAACTGTGCAGCATGTCCTCGCAAATCAACATCGCCATGCGGCCGTGCTTGGTATCAAAAGCCGCTATACGTTTGCCGCGTGCGAAATAGCGCTGCTCATCAAACATTCCGTAAGTCGGCAAGTAGACCTTGCGATGCAGCCTGAGCAGAGCACCGTCTTCGAAGTAAGCCGCGGCGTTGAAAAAATGATGCTCACGCGACTCCTGCACGAATCCGGCTACTATCGACACGTCCTTGGATAGCCGCGCCAGTTCGGCCAGCGCTGCATGGCCGGGACCCATCGCCACGTCGGGCACGGTATCCTTGAGCCGGTAGCCGCACAGGCTGAGTTCGGGCAGCACCAGCACGTCGACTCCCCGTTCTACCGCCTGCCCGGCTAGCGAACGATGGATTTCCAGGTTGGCTTCAATGTCGCCCAGCACCGGTGAAAACTGCGCAACGCCCAGCTTCGGTCCGCTGGGAGCACGCCGCAAATGCAACTTATTCTCGTTTTCTGAGTCAGCCATAGTCAGCCAGCCGGTGCCCCGGCTTGGTCTCGCCCGGCATCCGCCTCATGAATCGACAGTATTAGACCCGGAGCCGCTTTGCGAACAAAGCCGGCGCCGCTACCGAGCGCCCCAGACAGAGAAAACCCTTGGGAACACGGGTGCGCCGTTGCCGGGCAGCGCCGCTACCGTTGCGTTAGCTGTGGCGGAGTCTGAATATACGGCCATGCCAAAAGTAAAATTGTGTATCAAAGAGGATAAGGGCAAGGTCGCGCTGACCGAGTTCGAGTTGCCCGATCCGGGACCCGGACAAGCCTTGATCCGCACGTCTTTGACCACGATCTGCGGTTCCGACATCCACATCATGAGCGACATCGATGATGTCCCCGTCGGCACGCCGATGGGACACGAAGCCGTGGGCGTGGTGGAAGCTGTGGGAGAAGGCATAGAGAGTTTCAAAGTAGGGGATCGCGTGGTCACCTCATGCCTCAACTCTTGCGGACACTGCGACCGCTGCGTGGACGGTGAGTACCAGATCTGCTCGACTTTCGGTGATCCCATGAAACTGCTGTTCGGCGCCCAGGCCGACGCCTACCTGATGAACGGGGCCGAGTATTCGATGGCGAAGATTCCCGACGGGATGGACGACCGCCACGCACTCTTTGCCAGCGACATCATGTCCACCGGTTTCGCCGCTATCGAAAGG
>JAJRWY010000031.1 GCA_024276575.1 Candidatus Binatota bacterium | reverse complement strand
CTCGGGCATCGGTGCTGATTGGTTTTCCGTTTCGTAAGCCACCAGCTCGGACCGGGCTTGCGCGGCAGCATTCGCCGGGACCACGATGACAGATTGGCCGGGCCTGTTGAAGATCTGGTAGGGGATGCCCGCCGCTTCCAGTACCAGGGTGAAACGCAAGCATTGCTTCCGGTTGGCGCGGTAGATTTCTTCCGGCATGGCACGTTCTTCGACCATGACGGATTATCGTACCGCTACTGTTGGCGATTAACTAGGCCATGCCATTGCGTGTCCTACGGCGGAAAAGACCGTGTTTTTCTGAATACCTTCGCCATTTCAACCGATGCCCAAAATACGTTATGATAGTGATGCGGTGTTGTGGCTGCCGGGGGATAGGGGGTAGGAGTTGGCTTTGGATCTTTCTGCGGGGGAAGTGCTTGGACTGGCGGCGGTGATCGGGCTGATTACCGGGGTGGTGTCGGTCTGCCTTGCGCCGCTGTTGGTCGAGCGGTTTCGCCGTCGGCTTGAGGCGGATCGCAATAGGCTTACGACCTACGGACTTTGGCTGACCGCGCGCCTCACGTTCTCCCGCGCGTCCAAGGATTTCGTGACGTCCTTTCGTAAGATCGAGCGAGACCCAGATCGCACACCGCCAACCGATGAACTGCAACGCGCCGATCAATCACGACAGAGATGGCTGGCGGCTCTTGCGGAGTGGGAACGCCAGACGGCCAACCTGATGATGTGCTGCGATGATGCTCACATCGGCGTAACGCTGCGGTCGTTCGAGACGCCCGACGCCCACGCGATTCGTACCGCCATCGGCAAGGGACCGGGTGATATCGATCGGTTGTTCGCCCAGTTGGACGAGCTCGATCGGTTGGCCGCGCTGACGGTTCGTGGTTTTGTGCGAGAGTCGCGCGGGGCTTGGTGGGTGCCGTTGTCGCGCGGTTGGGCCATGTTGCGACGCATCGCCTATCGGCTGACCCGCCCGTAATGCCACGCAAGCAAGTTTCGCATCTTGATGAATCGCGCCTCCCATCCAGTCGTAACGGTTTGTCGAATGCGGTAAATGGAAAACGCCCCTGAGCCGCAGGCTTCAGCCCGCGCGGCGCACCGAGAGCCAACTCGCACTCGTTATGTTTAAATTAATCATTCTCAAATGCGCCGCCCGTCGAGAATGCTCGGTTTGTTGATGAGTCGCGTGGTCCGGTCTTCTTTACGGTGGGGATTCGATTGGCTTTCGATTCGTGTCCCCCGCAGCTAAAGCCACGGGCCACCCGGCATCCGAAAAGGGCTACCCGACGGTTCCCAACAGCGCCGCGTGAATCTCCAAATACCGCTACGACTCAGACCGCTTTGAAGTGTTCGAATGATTGCAGGCAGTTGCGGCAGTAGTGGATGGATCGGCACAGGGTCGGGCCGAAGATGGATTCGAGATCGGTTTCGGTGGAGTCGCACAAGGGGCAGGGCGTCTGCTCCAAATCCACGACCTCATGATTGCCGCAGCGCCGACCGGGCGGCGCGAGGCCGAATGCTTTTAGCTTGCGTCGTCCTTCATCGCTGATGCGGTCGGAGGTCCACGGTGGATCGTACACGACGTTGACCGCTACCGTTGGCTCGCCGGCGTTCTCCACTGCGCCAACGATGTCAGCCTTGATGACGTCCAGCGCCGGACAGCCCGCAAACGTCGGCGTCATGTCAACGATCACGGCATCACCCTCGACGCGAACACCCGCGATCATGCCCATCTCGACGATGGTGATCACCGGAATCTCCGGGTCGGTCACGGTGTCCAGCGCAATAGCAACGGCGGCCGCTCGTTCGGGGAGCAACCCCATGACGGGGTACCGATGCAAGTCGGATTGGGTTGTTTTTTCGGATACCATCACCACTTCGCCGATGGGTCGATGTTGTAGACCACCTGCATGTTTTCGAGAAGTTCTTTGAGTGCTTCCGGCTGCCGACCGACGCGCCCGCCGTTAACTGGTTGAACGTCTTCGGGGATTTCCAAGCCGGCGTCACCCAATACCGGGACGACGGCCGACTCCCACTGCCGCATCAGGTCTTCCTCTCGTGGGCAGATGCCGGCTTGAGCGAGCGTGACGTCGGCACTGGTCGGCTCGAACAGCCCCAGGGCGTGCGGATAGGCTTTGTAGAGCGCGGCCTGGAGTCGCTGGTGGGCGTCGTCGGTCGAGTTCCCCAACCGCAGTACCCAGCTTCGCCCGTGCATCAGGTGGTATTTTTCCTCGCCGCGGAGTTTTCTAGCCAACTGCGCGAGCGGCACAAGCGATGAATGTTCCAACGCGGTCAGGCGAACCGTTTCGGCCATGTCGTACAAAAATTGCCGAAGCACACAAAAACCCCAGTCGCGTTCGTTCGGCAGGGACACGAACGACGAACACCGGTAGGCGCGCGGGCCGCGCCCAAAGGCCAGCGTATCGGGATCATCGCCGCTGAGCTCGTGAATCATCTGATAGTACGCCTGTGCGTGCCCCATTTCGTCTTGCGCCATGGACGAAAACGCGATGTCCTCTTCGAGGATTGGCGCGAGTCCGGTCCACTCGGAATTGCGATGGCCCATGATGAGATCATCGTCGCCCAGCCGTGTCAGCAGGTCGATGGCGGCATCGCGTTCGATCTCGTTTAGTTCGATAAGCGTCTCGAAAGTTGGCATTAGGCGTTCTCTTTTTTCTGGTCTGATTGCTGCGTGGTCTTTGGCGTGACATAGCCCCACGACTCTCGATAGCTCTTGTCCGTGCCGCGTTCGAAGATGTCGTCATCTTCATACCGACTGGCCGTGATCGCCTCGATCGGCACGACCCAGATGTTGACGCAGGCCTGCCGCCGGGCGTATTGCTCTTTCGCAAGAATCAACGCCATCTCTGGATCCGTCGCATGAACCGAGCCGACATAGATATGTGGCTCGCCGCGCGCCTGCTGATGAAAGACCTCAAAAACCGGCCATTGTGAATCTGTCATGGTTGCACCTCGGTTTTCTGACTTTTTCGGCTACAGTCTACTGGCCTTGTGTCGTTTCTAACCCCGCTACTTACCCGCTGGCATGGGTACCGGTCTGTTCGCTGCTGCCGCGGCCAGCGCCTGACGCACCCAGAGTCCGTCTTCGTGTGCCATGCGGCGCGTTTCAACCCGGTCCTTGGTCATGGGCCCGCCACCGCGCACGACGCGTTTGAACTCTTCCCAATCCGGCTCGGTGTAGTGCCATTCTTTCGCTTCCTTGTCGAATCGAAGCCCCTTGTCAGGAACGGTGAGACCCAGGTCGAAGATCTTCGGCACAAACTGCTTCAAAAACTGCTGGCGTTGCTCGTCGTTGGTTTTGAGCTTGATCTTCCATCGCACCAAGGTGCCGGTGTGCGTCGAGGTCTTGTCCGACGGGCCGTGGAACATCATGATCGGTCCCCACCAGCGATCGAGCGCTTCTTGAAGCATGTCATGCTGTACCTTCGTGCCGCCTGCCAGCGTGATACACATCTCGTACCCGTGTTTGAAATGAAACGCCTCTTCGTAGCAGATGCGTTTTAGTGCCCGACCATACGGCCCGTAAGAGCCCTCGGCCATCATCGACTGATTGATGATCGCAGCGGCGTCGATCAGCCACGCGATGACGGCCACATCTGCCCAGGTTTTCGTCGGGTAATGAAACACATTGGAAAACTTGCTCTTGCCGGCGATGAGCGATTCGACCATCTCCTCGCGAGACGGGCCGAGCGTTTCGGCCGCCCGGTACAGTAGCTGCGCATGGCCGACTTCGTCCTGCACCTTCGCACAGAGGGCGAGTTTGCGTTTGAGACTGGGCGCGTGCGGAATCCACTTGCCCTCGGGCAGCGCGCCGCAAATCTCGCTGTTGGCGTGAACGTGTATCAGGCGGATCAACTGCTGGCGGTATTCTTCCGGCATCCAATCGGCCGGCTCGATCTTCTCGCCGCGGTTGATGCGCGCCTCGAATACCTCCAGCCGTTCGTCGTACTCGGCCTGCGACAGGCCGCCTAGTTCTTTTTTCGTATCAGCCACCATAGAGCGTTTCTCCGGTCTCGGCGTAGCGCGAGCAAGGTGCAGAATCAGGCACCGGCCCTGCGCAACCCTTTGAACAACATTTCAGTGAGTTTGCGGGCGATTTCATCCGGCGTCATGGGTCCGTCCGTGCGGTACCACTGATAAATCCAATTCATGGAAGACAGAATGAGCAGCGTTGCAAACTTTTCGTCGAGGTCGGCCAACTCGCCAGAGCGAATGCCGTCACGAACGATGCCGCGCACCAACGCTTCGTAGGCGTCGCGTCGCGCGGTGAACTCCGTCCGGCGGAGGTCGGTCAGGTGTCGCCATTCGTTCATGTACACGGCCGCCAGCGAAGCGCCGTCCGTAATAACCTGTACGTGCGCCGCGATGAGCTGCCGGAGTTTTTCCATGGGCAGCAGGTCCGATTCGACGATCGGATCGGCCGCCGCAAAGAAACGATCGGCCGCTGCGGTTAGAATCTCCCAGAGGAGATCTTCCTTCGTCTCGATGTGGGCATACAGGCTGCCGGCCTTGATATCCATGGCCTCGGCAATATCGCGCACACTCGTCGCTTGGTACCCCCGCGCCGCAAACAATTGCTCGGCCGTCGCCAGTAGAACGTCCCGACGAGCCGCCGCCACTTCGGTCATAATCCGCACCTCACCTAACAAGCGCTAGCTAAACTCGCATTCTACCGATATCTTAGGCTCGAAGTCAACGGGTTCATGCATCTTTGCCCGGGCGGAGTGCGGCCACTGCCTTTTCCCGGACCCCTAATAAACGCGTGTCAAGCTGGCTCCGGGGAAGTAGTAACGCAGAATCTCGCCCGCGCGGCGACCCTGTCGGGCTTGACCTTCCATGCCCCATTGGCACAGTCCGAGCCCGTGGCCAAAGCC
Source organism: Candidatus Binatota bacterium (assembly GCA_024276575.1). Classification (GTDB taxonomy): domain Bacteria; phylum Desulfobacterota; class Binatia; order UBA1149; family CAITLU01; genus JAJRWY01. The sequence continues at coordinate 1,010 of JAJRWY010000031.1, read as the reverse complement.
GCGGCCGTTCTTGAAGATGATGCCACGATCGCTGCATTCGATCTCAAAATCGGTGCTCTTTAGCGTGCTCGGTCCGACGGCGACACGGAATCGTTCGGCCTGGAGCGTTTCGGATTTTTGGTTCGCACCGTGGACGCGGAGCTGGAGCGGTCGCCCGTGTTGGGTCGACTCGGTGACTTCAACGGATCGGATTCGGCCGAGCGTTTTCATCCTAGGGGATCGTTTGGTGAGTTTGTCTCTTAGCTCGGCCCACGTCATCTTTACCGGTCCCCACCGGTAATTTCCGCTCGGCGCGATGGCACAATAATCGCAGCGCACGCCACCTCTGAGCGGTGCGATGTCGCCCTCTTCTCCGAAGATCACGGCCGACTGTGATAACCCGCCACACGCAGCGCTGAAGTAAGCGCAAAACAGATCATCTTCACCGTCATGTGGATAGGTCAAGACGATACCGCGTGTGAAGCGTGCGGCTTCGGTCGCGCGCTGCCCGACGACATCGCTACGCACCCCACGATAGACCTGCGACCCTTGTGCGGCCGAAACGTCGATCGGTGAGGACGGACGTCGCTTCATCTGGTAGAGCACGAAGCTGCGCGACACGACGGCCTGCGCGCGGTACGCCTCCGTTTGAAAGGTCGGCCACACTTCGCTCGCGACAACACAGGCGACGTACCGTTCGAGGTCCACATGGTTGATGACATCGACCCCATTTTTGTTGGGCTGCAATTCAAGGCTGCCGGGGTAATTCCGCGTGTCGGACCATGAGCCTTTGCGGAACACTGAAAAACCAAGCGTTTCGTCCGATTCCGTTTCGATGCCGATCGGGAGCGATCGATCCTCGCCGCCGATGCGAACTTGCTCGGATGGCTGGTGTTCGATAGTATGCCAGGTGTTGGCACTCAAGGATGAGACGCGCACGCCGTCCTCGTTAAGTAGGTAAACCGCTTTGCCCGCCCGCACCCGGATGCGTTTTGCTTTGGGGGCGATCAGCACGCGAACGTCACGCAGGT
>JAJRWY010000303.1 GCA_024276575.1 Candidatus Binatota bacterium | reverse complement strand
CACGTGAACATCGAAAAAGCGGCCTGACGAAAATTACGGCAGCCCAAAGGCGCATTCTCACCAACCCGCACGTGATACGAAATACCATGAGCCAAACTCTCTTGAATATTTCGACCTCTCCCGATTCCTTCCGCCCCGCTGCAACCCGCGTGTGGTCCTTCGGATCTACACCCTCAACTCAGGCGGCAACTATCCTGGCACAGGGGGGATATCGACGCGTGTCTCGGTGCACAACGAACTATCGATCTGAAGAAGATACGCCTTGTCGGCGCAGCACCGCTGCGCTTTGGTCAAATAGGGCCCGCTTGCGAAGCGTTAGCTGCTTTGAAGTGCGTCCTTCAGTTTCAAGTGCTTGTGGAATGGCTGGAAGTCCTTGTCCGAGTGTAGGAGTGGAAGCTTATGCTCAATGCAGTAGGTGGCAATGATGGAGTCAATCGTTTTGCGTACCGTGACGCCTTTCTTTCTTAGGGCACGGGAATTGGCGGCGCTTTTCAGTGCAATGGTGGTGTCGAGCATATTTACGATGTCCAGAGACATCAGAAGTTCTTTGGCTTTACGGAAATCCTTATCGGTTCGGAAACCCTGCAATACTTCCGTAAGTACCAGGTCACCGATGGCAATGGGTTCCTCTCCGAGCAGGGAATCGAGTTTCTCAGCCCCGGGTGTGCTCTTTCCGGTGAAGTAATCGATCCATACGCTCGAATCGACAACGATCATTTATCAGTTCTCATGTCATTGAGGTCACCCACCCAGTCCAGTTTCCCTCGGAAATTCCTGATATTTTTTTGTGTTTTGAGCTTAAGCAGGGCTTTAAGCCCCAATTCCACAACCTCACGTTTTGTTCTGAGTCCGGTAAGTTTCATTACGCGGTTCATGAGGGCATCATCAATCACTATGTTTGTTCGCATGGCATTATCCAGTGTGTATGCAACTCCAACAACATACACATCGAAGCATACGGAATGGTTCGGTTCAAGACAATCCACAGGTAACAATCTGGTCAACCGGACCACAAAGAGGTGCACAGCCGAGGGTGCCGGCGCACCTGAGCTATCTGATCTCTCCCGAATCAGCCACGCACTTGCGTATCCGATCGCCCATTTGAAGTTGACGGGGTCGAGTGACGAACTGGTGCTCGACTTCGTTCGAACCCACCTCGAGTCGGCATTCCTTGCACGTTCGCGGGCGAGTTATACTTCCTCTGACCCGGCGATGGATTAGCACGATGACGGATGAACAACAGCATTGCGGCGCCCCAATCCTGGTTGGCGACCTGCGTGGGGCCGAGTCGGCTCGTGAGATCGTGGGACGAAGCGGGAGGTTGCTGCAGTGACGGTTTCTGCTCCGCTTCTGCCCGATTTGCCGCGCAAAGATCCGGCCTACTTCGGCGTTTTTCGAAAGCGGACCTATCGGCTCTTCGAGTTCGTTCGCGGGCTTCGCGGAATCTGGTCAGACAGGCGGGAGATCCGGGCAATCTGGACGAAGGGGCGAATGCACCCAGCTCTCCGTGAAAAGATCATGGTCGCCGTGGCCGAGGTCAACGGTTGCCGTTTCTGCTCGTTTGCTCATCGCGAGTGGGCTCTCGACGTCGGGGTATCGGACGTCGAGTTGGCCCAATTGGAAGGGATGAGGCCCGAGGACTTCGATCGGAACACATGGCTCGCAATCGTCTACGCACGCACGCTTGCGGTTGAAGACTTCGGCCCGATCGACGCCTCCCTCGAGCGACAGCTTGCCGAGAACTTCTCTGACGAGAAACGGCGCGACATCGACGTCGTGGCGCGCTCGATGACGTTGGCCAATCGTTCGGCCAACACGCTAGACGCATTCCTGGCGCGCTGGAACGGGAATCCGGTGAAGGACAGCCGACTCTTCGATGAGCTCTTCGTCTCGGCCTTTACGGTCCTGATGATCATCGCAGTTGCGCCTCGAATGATGCGCTATCGCAAGACTTCGTTCAGGGGTGTCCTGAGAGACCTCCAGGAATTCTCGATCGAGTTCGATTCGAGGTCTCGTGGGGATGTCCGTTAGAACATAGATCGTTGAACACGGCCGCGAATACGATTAAGGAGACACGACATGACTTCAGAACAATCGCCCTACGACGCCATTATCGTCGGTAGCGGCCCGGGCGGGGCAACGGTCGCGCGGGAGTTGATCCGCGGCTCGCAGAGGGTCCTCATTCTTGAATGGGGCGGCCGCGAGCCGGTCACCGCGAACTTCGGCCAGGCGCTACGCGAACTGTTCTGGCCCGGGAGAAGCCTCTTGATCACCCCCGACCTGATGGGGGTTGCGCGAGGAATCACGACCGGGGGATCTTCGATCTACTATTGTGGAACGGCCTTCGAGCCGTCCTACGAAATGTTAGACAAGTACGGAGTCGATCTTCGCGAGGAGATCGCCGAAATACGGGCCGAGTTGCCGATAGGTCCTCTGGAGCCGAGGCTGATCGGGCCGAAAAGCCAGCGCATCATGGAGAGTGCTCGTGCCATCGGACTCGACTGGAAGCCGCTCGACAAGTTCTTCTACCAGGATCGCTGCGAGTCGTCGGAGCCGATGGGCTTTTACTGTGCGCCTTCGTATGAGTCGAAATGGAACGGCCGTATGTGGGTCGACGAGGCGGTCGCCGCTGGAGCAACATTGGAGACGGGGGCACGCGTCCATAAAGTTGTGGTCGAAGACAAGACGGCGACGGGCGTCGTTTACACCCAGGCGGGAAGGACGGTCCGAGCTTGTGCCGACACCGTCGTCCTTGCAGCCGGGGGCATCGGCTCACCGATGATTCTTCGCGAGAGCGGCATTCGCGGTGCGGGGTATAACTTCTTTGTCGATCCACTGATCTTTGCGATGGGACAGCTCGACGAGTTGGAGGGGCCGAGCGAACTCCCCATGTCGACGGGAATCCACTGTGACGAAGACGGCTACATGTTGACGGACTTCTTCAACCCAAGGGCCCTGGATATAGCGATGGCTCTCCAGGTAGTAAGAGTCGGCAAGCTGCGTCCTCGTGCCTACACACGGGGTCTGGGCATCATGATCAAGGCCAGGGATGTCCTAGCGGGCCGTCTATCGAAGCGGGGCGGGGTTCGCCGGCGGTTGATGCCGGAAGACTCCGCAAAGCTCGAGCACGGCTACGGGCGTGCGCACGCCGTTCTTGCCCAGGCGGGCGCACGCAATATCTATCGAACCAGCGCGCTT
>JAJRWY010000030.1 GCA_024276575.1 Candidatus Binatota bacterium | reverse complement strand
GTCGCCTCATTACGCCGCAAGGAAAACTCACGTTGGCCATGAGTGCCAACGAAAAGGTCCGCACCGAGTTGTTGCAATACCTCGACGCCCTCGACCTTGCGGCCTGACACCCCTTTTACTCGGATTCTTTTGCAACGTTAGGGCGAACTCAAGAAGCTCGGCCTCGTGGTTTCCGAGACCACCGTCTCCCGCTACCTCAGTCGTCTGCGCGAGCGCAATCCCGATCCCGATGTCGTCCGGCGCTGGGTAGCCTTCTTGCGCAACCACAAGGCCGCGATTGCCGGCATGGATTTCTTCACGGTGCCGCCTCATATTCGCGCCAACTCCTCACGCGATAGACTTTCTTCTCATACTTGCTGGCTGCGTTTGAAAACGCTCATGAGGGACCTCTAATCCGCGAGCAAAGGGCAAGTATGGACCGAAATCCCGAGTTGTGCACCAAGGCAGCTAAGCAGCGCTTTCTTTGCTCACGTCCCACCCCGGGAAGAGCAGCACCGCTGGATGAACACAAAGAGCTCGCGCCAAGGTCTTTGCTCGTTCCACGCCAAGCTGCGCCCGTGCGTTCTCAATGTTAGAGATAGTTGATTGCGTGAGACCGGTGCGTTCCGCCAACTCTGACTGTGAGAATTCGTTCTTTTCCCTGAGGATGCGGACCATCTCGGCGGGCGTGAGCTTGATTCGAACGACGGACTTCGTGAACTCTCCTCTCCGAAGAGCCTCTTGGAGCTTCTTTCCGCGCTTAGTACTCATGGGGATTAACCTCCAGCACGAGAATCTCAAAGCGGTCTCCCTCGACCGCATACAGGACTCGCCACTGCTTGGTCAGATAGCTAGAACGTGCACCTCTCCACTCGCCCCTTAGCGCATGGTCCCGATATCCGGGAATCAGTCGGAGCGATGGTGGTCCAGATGCTTGGACGACCTCTTTCCATGCTTCGTATTGCTTGACAACCTCTCTGGGCGTCCTCTTGAGTTGCCTCTTGCAGAGCCTGCTCTCGAAGACCTCCCACATTTCTTATACGTAATATAGTTAATAAGTAATGTCGACAGTCAGTCGATACCTGCCCGGCCAAGGGTGAGCCCGCCCGGCCGGTAGCGAGCCTTGCGACGGTCGTGGTAACGCGGTCGGCGAAGCGTAGGCGCGCGAGCGTGTGGGCCGCGGGGTATGCGGCCTCGAAAATTATCTCCATTCCGGATGCCGAGAGTTCTGTTTTGCTTGAAGGCGACGAGTGTCTGCCCGTGAGTGGGCAAGGGCAGACACTATCCGGCGGGGTGTTTGACCACGGCACGCACGAAAAGAGGATGGCCCGGTGGAGGCGATCCGGTTGCTGCGCCTGGAAAGGCGATCTGCGATCAAGGCTCGTACGCAGGCCGCGAACCAGTTACACGGCGCGATCGCCACAGCCCCGGAAACCGTACGCCAGCGCCTTGGCGGTCGTACAATTAGAATGATCGTCAAAGTGGCAGCGGCGTTTCGTGTGCCGGAGCCCGTGGAATCTCTCGACTCGACAATGCGTTACGTTTTGCGTGGCCTGGCACAGAGGTGGCCAGCGCCCTCCTGGTCGCTGTGGAAGACAATCCGGAACGCCTCAAGAGCGAGGCGTCTTTCGCTGCACTGTGCGGCGTTTCCCCGGTGGACGCGTCATCGGGCCAGCAGCGCCGTCATCGATTGAACCGTGGAGGAAACCGCGACGCCAATCGTGCGCTCTGGGTGATCGCCTTCGTTAGAATCCGCTGCGATCCCAGGACCAAAGAGTACGCGGAACGCCGGACTCGAGAAGGCCGGACGCGACTAGAAATCATTTGCTGCCTGAAGCGTTACATTGCACGCGACCTATTTAAGATTCTGCGGCCGATCGCGCTGCCCGATACCGCGAACGAGGAATCCAGAAAGGCCGCTTGAAACATAGGAGCATCAACGCTCCTATGGAGAGTTGGTTCCACACGCTCAAGGCCGAACTCATTCGCGACCACACATTCGGCACTCGGCGACAAGCTGAGGCCGCTATCTTCGAGTACATGGAGGTTTTCTACAATAGACACAGAATCCACACTGCGCTAAATGGACTTACGCCCTCAGAGATCGAAGACAGCATTCTTCGTCGAGGAACTTAACCCTGCGTCTACAAAACCGGGGGAGGTCCACCCCCGGCCACGCGTGATCAGAGGCTGCAAGCTGATCGATGGGAATCTTTGGTCTGAGCGACAAGTAAATTGATGTAGAGAGGGTAGCCTCCTGCCCAAGCGCGTGCGAGGGTCGCAGGAGGCTAGGCTCGGGCGCCTAACCGCGTCCATCCTCCTGCCCAAGCGCGTGCGAGGGTCGCAGGGCTAAGTCGAAGACCGCCAGCTTCTTGCGACGCGCTCGCCGGGCAGTCGATTCCTGGCATGCCCCGCCTGGCCCACTCCTGACATTCCGCAGCCTCCCGATAGGTAGGGTCGAGGGACTGGCGCGGTGGCCCTATAGCTGCGCATGTATGCGCGCAGGTGGTCGCAGAGAGCGCGCTTACTGGGGAAGTCGGTGACGCTAAGCGATTGCTCGGCCAAGGATGCCGAGGCTTCTTCTCTACTCTGTGGTAGCTCTCAGAATCAGAACGAAGCCCCACTCCTGCCGCCGCTAGAGGCGGTGTCTCAGCATGCAATGGGTTTTCTGGCACCGAGCAGATGTCGCGCCAGACGTTTCCCGAGGCCTATCATCGTGAGGGTCGGCGGCCGACCAAACGGTTCCGGAACGACGGAGCAGTCGCAAACGTAGAGATTCGCGAACTCCGTCCTCAGGTTCTCATCGACCAACTCGCCAATCTTGACCGTACCGCCCGGGTGCGCCGCAAGCGCGCTGGTTCGATAGATATTGCGTGCGCCCGCCTGGGCAAGAACGGCGTGCGCACGCCCGTAGCCGTGCTCGAGCTTTGCGGAGTCTTCCGGCATCAACCGCCGGCGAACCCCGCCCCGCTTCGATAGACGGCCCGC
>JAJRWY010000302.1 GCA_024276575.1 Candidatus Binatota bacterium | reverse complement strand
TCAATCGCCCGCAATCTCGGCCCGTGCTCGCTTTTCGGCCCTCGACGTACTGTTAGTACGCCTGCGGGCCTCATCGCTGCGCTTGGGCCGATCTCACCCGCGCTTGCTACTCTCGCGGCGAGGTTTCATGAATAATGCCGGTTCTGGGACGGGAACTAATAAAGGCTAGGGCTGGACATGCTATTGCGTACACGGCTAACTTGAAGCCTGCTGCGGCCCCTGCTGCGGCCTTTATCATGGAGCTTTGCTTACGGCGCGTCGCCGTTTTCTATCTAGTATCGTTGCTGTTCGCCCCGCTGATTGGAGTGTGCGCGACCGCGCGGGCCGCTGATCAGCTCTTGCAGTTGAGCGACGACGGCGGGGTGGGCTGCGGCAGCTTCGATCCTGCGCCTTCGCTCGACGGCGGCAAAGTAGCGTTCGAATCCGATTGCGATCTCGATCCGGCACCGGGCGGCCTGGGCAATGCCGACGGTAGCCGCGAGATTTTCTTGTTCAGCTTTGCGGGCGGTATACAGCAACTCACTTCCGGAGCAGCTTGCAGCAGCACTAACCCGGCTGTGGACGATGCCGCGTCCCGGGTGGTGTTTGAATCCGACTGCGATCTCGATCCGGCCCCGGCGGGTCCCGGCAACGCCGACGGCGGTGTCGAGCTTTTCCTTTACGAGGCTGCGAGCGGGTTGGTTTCGCAGCTAACTTCAGCTTTGGACTGCGCGGCTTTGTCTCCGTCGATCAGCGGTGACGGCAAGCTCGTGGTGTTCGACAGCGACTGTAATTACACCGGGCTCAATTCGAGTGGTAATCGCAACGCCGAGATTTTCCTGCTCGATACCGGCTCGACGCCTCCTCCTCCGGACCCGGCTGCGTTTTCGCAGTTGACCTTGGTGGATTCGCAGCTTTGCGACAGCAGCTCGCCGGCGATCAGTCGTGACGGAGCTTCCGTCGCTTTCGACAGCGACTGCGATTTGCTCGGGAGTAACGAGGATTTCGCCATAGAAATCTTTCGCCTCGACCTCACTGCGCTACCGCCGCCTCCGGACCCCGCCTCGATGACGCAACTCACGCTACTCGGCGACGATACTTGTTCGAGCGTGCTTCCTTCGATCAGTGGCGATGGTGCCAGAGTCGCTTTCGAGAGCGATTGCGATTTCACCGGTGCGAATTCCGACAATAGCGAGGAGATATTCGTTGCCGACGGTGTGAACCCGCTCATTCAGGTAAGCGACGACGACGGCTCTTCGCTTTGCGAGAGTGTGGAGCCGGTGATTGATGACGGAGGCTCCCAGGTCGTCTACTCGGGCTATTGCGATCCGCTCGGTGCCAATCCCGACCAGAGCTTCGAAGTCTTTCGCGCGCGCGTGGGCGGTGCGGTCAGCCAAGTTACCGACGGCGTCAACTGCTCGAGTTTCGGTGCCGCCGTCGAAACCGGCGTAGGACGAGTGAGTTTTGTTTCCGATTGCGATCCCCTCGGCTCCAACGCCGACGGCGCCCCCGAGATTTTCGCTTCTCTGGCCTGCGACTGCGGAGCGCCGGTCACTCGTTTCCAGAACTCCAATAAGCCGCTTGCCACCGATGCGCTGTTTACTTTGCAGGCGGCGGTAGGCAGCGAGAGCTGCTCCTTGTGCGAATGCGACGTGGACGACAGCGGCTTCATAGTCGCCAGCGACGCCCTCGCGGTTTTGAAAGTAGCGGTCGGCACTCCCGGCGTAGTTCTCGACTGTCCCGCTCCCTGACCCCCGTTTAGTTGCGCCCGGACGGATGTTCGGCGCGCTGGAGTCGTGAATAGTGTACGTTGACGGCGTGCTTTCAGCGCTGTAACCGTAAGCTACTTCAGGCCCGCTATGGTTTTCCCGCTGTGACGTTCAATCGCGACGATTGTGCCTAAATCACTTTCCGCGGCGCTGCCCGCTACCAGCCTGGAAGCTTTCTTGGAACACTCCAACGATGCGCTTTGAAAGAGGTCCTACTCGCGAGTTGGCGCGTTTCATAGGCACTGCGGGCTATTGCGGATACGCGCCGTTCGCCTCGGGCACGGTCGGAACCCTGCCCGCCGTGGTCCTGGCCCCGGGGTTGGCCCTGCTCGCCGCTTACAGCACCGCGCTGTATCTTCTTTCGCTTCTTGTTTGGCTTCTGCTTGCGTTGTGGGCGACTCGGCACTGTTTGGAGATCTTCGACTCCGGAGACCCCGGAGAGATCGTCATCGACGAGGTGCTGGGCTTCTTCGTTACCGTGGCCTTCCTGCCATTGGATCTTACGACCCTGCTACTGGGCTTCTTCCTGTTTCGTTTCTTCGACGTGCTCAAGCCTCCTCCGGCGCGCCAAGCCGAATCCCTGCCCGGCGCCGTGGGCGTAGTGGCCGACGATTTGATAGCGGGTTTGATGGCGAACTTGTCTTTGCGGCTGCTCATGTGGGCGTGGCCGCTGCTGTTGTCATGAAAACGCGGCCGTCGTTAGCGGCCGGGACGGGAACTGGGGCCGGGCGCATACACAATGAAAGCCGAGTGAGAACCGGAGCCGGTTGAAAGGCAGGAAGGATGGAAGCTGTTGCCGCACTGGGCGAGAGAAAAACCGTAATATTTCACCAATATTTCCTAGGGGAGTAGAAATGAGTTTCCGGATAGCGTAAAAAAAGCGAAAGTCATGGCAGCAACACTCAAGACAGCAGCGATAATCTCGACCGGTGACGAGATCCTCGGCGGACGCACCGTTGATACCAACTCGAGCTATATCGCCGACCGCTTGGCTCTTTGCGGCCTGCAAACGGTGTCGATAATCAGCGTTGGCGACTATCTGGAGCGTATTCAGTGGGCATGGGAGAAGTCTTTGCAAAACGCCGACTTGGTAATATCGACCGGGGGGCTCGGGCCAACCCTGGACGATCTCACCAGTGAGGCTCTGGCGCGTGTCGCGGGGGTGGAACTGCTACGTGATGAAACCCAGGCCCGGCGAATCCACGAGCTTTTTGCCGCCCGCGGCCGTGAGATGCCGGCCAACAACCTGAAACAGGCCGATCTTCCGCGCGGAGCCGTGGTGGTTCCCAATCCTAGCGGTACCGCTCCCGGTTACCGTATCGAGATTCCCATGGGGGAGCGCCGGCCGGTGGCTGTGGCCCTGCCCGGTGTTCCTCGTGAGATGAAGCCGATGCTCGATGATTCGGTGATTCCTTGGGTGAGCGAGCATTGCGAAGCCGGCGTCGAGGTGTTGTCGGAGACTTTTCAGACTTTTGGGCTGCCCGAATCGGCCCTGGACGAGATGCTTGATGGAGCGGTCGACCCTGGTGAGGGCCGCCTGTCATTTCGTGCGAGCTTTCCCAAGATCGCCGTGCGTGTGAGCGTTTCCGGCGATCCCCATCAAGCCTCACAGCGGCTCGAGCGTATGATTGAAGAAATATCGGCGCGCTTGGGCAGCGCTGTCTACGCCCGCGGCGAAACCGGGATGGAGCAGGTGGTCGGTGAACTATTGCGTAGCGAAGGCAAGACCCTGGCCACCGCCGAATCTTGTTCCGGTGGCTTGTTGGGTAGCCGCATTACCGATGTTGCCGGATCGTCAGACTATTACCTCGGTGGGATTGTCGCCTACAGCAACGATCTGAAACAAAGGCTACTGGGAGTATCGCAGTCCACCCTGGAACGCTTCGGTGCAGTGAGCGAACAGAGCGCTCGTGAGATGGCCCTGGGAGTTTGCCGAACCAGTGGTGCCGACATCGGTGTGGCCATTACCGGTATCGCCGGCCCCGGCGGCGGCAGTGAAGACAAGCCGGTCGGCACGGTGGCGATCGCTCTGGCCGAAACCGGCGGCGCCGGCGGGCTCAGCACCGCCGCTGTTAGCGATTCTGCTCGCGGTGCTGCCGGTGAGACTGATGAGGGCGATGACGGTGTACGAATTACGGATGATGGTGACGGTGATGAGGCTACCGCCGGCGGTCGAGTTATGACCATGGCTGCCGCCGTTGTCGAGTCGCGTATGTACAGGCTTTGGGGCAAGCGCGATTGGGTAAAGCAGTTGGCTGCGCAGTTGGCCTTGGATTGGATTCGCCGCCGCTTATTGGGCCTCGATGTGTTGGATTCGGACTTCGGTCTCGATGGACGCAAGCGTTCGTGAGTTCGCAAGCCGGCGCAGCGGGTGGACGAGCACGGACCGAGATTGCGGGCGATTGAGGCTCGTAAGCAGAGCTTTCATGAGTGATGTTTCATGAATGATGCAGGTTAGATCAAACAGCCGTCACGTTGTCGGTGGCGGTCAAACGAGGAAGTAACATGGCTGGTCGATACCCGGCGGCCGCTTCATGGGAGGAGAGACAGGATGTCAGCTGATGAAAGAAAGAAGGCTCTGGATATTGCACTAAGCCAGGTTGAGAAGCAGTTCGGCAAGGGTGCCTTGATGTGCTTGGGAGACGACAGCCATCTGCCCGACGTTCCGGTCGTGTCCACCGGTTCGTTGGGACTCGACGTTGCTTTGGGCGTAGGCGGCCTGCCTTGCGGGAGGGTCGTTGAAATCTACGGACCCGAGTCTTCGGGCAAGACCACCTTGGCGCTCGAGGCCGTAGCCCAGTGTCACAAGAAGGGTGGTACCGCCGCTTTCATAGATGCCGAGCACGCTCTCGACGTCGCTTATGCGCGCAAACTCGGAGTAAAAACCGCAGAACTGCTGATTTCGCAGCCCGACAACGGAGAGCAAGCCCTGGAGATCACCGAGACCCTGGTCCGTAGCGGTGCGGTGGACGTCCTGGTTATCGATTCGGTTGCGGCGTTGGTACCGCGCGCCGAGATCGAAGGCGAGATGGGTGATTCGCATATGGGCCTTCAGGCCCGTTTGATGTCGCAAGCCTTGCGCAAGCTCACCGGCACCATTTCGCGTTCGAACTGCGTAGTGATCTTCATCAATCAAATTCGCATGAAAATCGGCGTGATGTTCGGCAATCCGGAAACCACTACCGGCGGTAACGCGCTCAAGTTCTATTCCTCGGTGCGGCTCGACATCCGGCGCATCGGAGCCATCAAGCAGGGAGAGCAATTGATCGGCAACCGTACCCGCGTTCGCGTAGTCAAGAACAAGGTTGCCCCGCCCTTTCGCGAAGCGGAGTTCGACATTCTCTATGGCATCGGGATCAACAAGGCTGGCGAGTTGCTCGATCTGGGTGTCGAAATGGGCATCGTCGAGAAAAGTGGATCCTGGTATTCCTACAACGGCGACCGCATTGGGCAGGGACGTGACAACTGCAGCGAGTTCATTCATGAGAACAAGGACATTTTTGTGCAGATCGAAGCCAAGCTCAGAGACGCGCTGGGGCTTGCCGTTCCCGCGCCCAATTTGACGGTGGTCGAGGGTGGTTCCTCGGATGCTTCAGCGGGCAAGTCTGCTCAGAAAGCAAAGCCCGCCAAAAAGGCGAGTGGCGCCAAGTAGCAGCGGCCGGGAGCTACGCAAACTCCAGGAGCGCTAGTGCCCCCCCGCTTTCGTAAGCTGTGGCGGGCGGAGAGCAGTAAACAGTAAGCAGTAATCAGTAAGCAGTGAACAGTAAGCAGTGAACAGTGAGTGGCGGGCGGCGGACAGTGAGCGGCAGGCCGTGGGCAGTGAACAGTAGGCGGCGGGCCACCCGAGATGGCCGGCGATTGCGTCTCTCGCGACGAGGTTTCATGGATACTGTCGGCTGAGCAGAACTTTCATTGGCAGAGTTTGAGTGAACGATGTCGGTTAAAGCGGCGATGGACATGCTGGCGCGAAGGGCCATGAGCGCCGCAACCTTGAGGCGCAAGCTTGCCGCGCGTTACGGTGGCGAAGCGGCCGGCGTTGCGGTGGACACCTTGCTCGCCCGCGGGCTGTTGAACGACGACGATTATGCCGCTGCGTATGCTCGCGACCGTTTCGAACGCGGTGGATATGGCCGTGCCCGTATCGCCCGCGAGTTGGCAGCCAAAGGCGTGAATTCCGCTCGAGTTCGCGCTGCTCTCGACGCAGTCATCGGCGAAGACGCCGAAAGACGGCGCGCGCTCGAGGTTCTGGATCGTTTTTTTGCAGCGCCGGGCCGGGACCGGAACAGTGACCGCGACCGCTCGGCGGCCTACCGCCACCTAGCGGCCCGTGGCTATCCGGAGGACCTCATAGGTGACTTGATCGGCGTTTCCTTGTAGTCAACGTCGATCCCTATGTTTGGTTCGCAAGTCAGAAGAAGTTTCCTCGAGTTTTTCGAGTCGAAAGGACACCTGCTGGTGCCCAGCGCTCCCATCGTGCCGGTGGGAGATCCTACGCTGATGTTTACCAACGCGGGAATGGTACAGTTCAAAGACGCTTTCCTGGGTATGGCTTCGCCGCCGGCCCCGCGGGTAGCCGATAGTCAGAAGTGCTTGCGGATTTCCGGCAAGCACAACGACTTGGAAGAAGTCGGCCGCGATACCTACCACCACACTTTGTTCGAGATGCTCGGCAATTGGTCCTTCGGCGACTATTACAAGCCTGAGGCGATCGCCTGGGCCTGGGAGTTGCTGACGGAAGTATGGGGACTTCCCAAGGACCGGCTCTACGCGACGGTTTATCGCAGTGACGATGAAGCCGAGAAGCTGTGGAAGGAAGTCACCGATATCGATCCTTCGCGGATCGAGCGTTTCGACGAGAAGGACAATTTCTGGGAAATGGGCGAGACCGGCCCCTGCGGCCCCTGCTCGGAGATCCACATCGACCGTGGCGAGGGTAGCTGCGACATGCAGCATGTGCCCGGACACAAGTGTGCGGTCAATGTTGGTTGTGCGCGCTTTATAGAACTGTGGAACCTCGTCTTCATACAGTACAGCCGCGACGATCAGGGGACCCTTCACGATCTACCGGCCAAGCATGTCGACACCGGCATGGGACTCGAGCGTGTAGCGGCAGTGCTCGAGAACGTTGCCGGCAACTACGACGGTTCGTTGCTGCGTGAGATCATCGCGAGGGCCGAAGCGGAATCATCCTTGCGCTACGGCGAAGACCCGGAACGCGACATTTCTTTTCGCGTCCTTGCCGACCACAGCCGTGCGGTGTCCTTTATGATCGCCGACGGTATTGAACCCGCCAACGAGGGCCGTGGTTACGTGTTGCGGCGCGTGCTTCGCCGGGCCGCACGCCATGGCAAGAACCTGGGATTTACCGATACGTTCTTTCACCGCATCTGCGATTCAGTGATCTCGACCATGGGCGAGGCCTATCCCGAACTCAACGAGCATCGCGATAAGATCCTCTCCTCGGTGCGTGGTGAAGAGGAGCGCTTTGCGGAGACCCTCGACCGTGGCCTGTTCCATCTAGAGCAAGAAGTTGAACGCCTGGGCCCTGATGCCCGCATACTGCCGGGCGAAATAGCGTTCCGGCTTTACGATACTTACGGCTTTCCGGTGGATATGACCGCCGATATCGTACGTTCTCGCGGGATGTCCGTAGACGAAGAGGCTTTCCAACGCGCCCTCGAAGAGCAGCGTGAGAGAGGCCGCGGCGCACAAGCGGCCCGCGGCGCCGGGCGTGACTATACTTTGTTGGTGGCTGGCGCACGTGGCAAGGAGTTGCGTGGATTTGCCGGTCCGTTCGCGGACAGGGCGGAGTCGGAGATCTTGTCGCTGGCTTGCGGGGGGCAGCCCATTGACTCGATCACAGAGGGGCAAGAGGGCGAGTTGGTCGCCGGGCTTACGCCTTTTTATGGAGAATCCGGCGGGCAGGTCGGAGACCGCGGCTACATCCACGGGGCCGGCGCTTCGCTGGCCGAAGTCGTGGATACCCAAAAGCCCGCCCCCGACGTCATCGTCCACCATATCCGCGTTCTAAAGGGTGCGTTTCGCAACGGCGATACCGTCAGCCTCGAGATCGATGCAGAACGCCGCAAGCGCATAAGGCTCAATCATTCCGGGACCCATCTGCTGCACGCGGCGTTACGCCATCATCTCGGAGATTCGGTGCGGCAGCGTGGCTCGTTGGTCGACAACATACATTTGCGCTTCGATTTCGACCACAACGGTCCGGTCAAGGATGAAGCATTGGCCGATATAGAGGCGGAGGTCAACGAGATCATCCGCGCCAATCTGCCGGTTTCGGTTGAAGAGCTGCCTTACGAGGAAGCCATCAAGTCGGGAGCGTTGGCCTTCTTCGGGGAGAAATACGGCGATTTGGTCCGCGTGGTCAAAATGGGAGATTACTCCGTCGAACTATGCGGTGGCACCCATGTCGGGCGCACTGGTGATATCGGTTTGTTGCAAGTGGTCACCGAGAGCGGAGTCGCCGCCGGTGTGCGGCGTGTGGAAGCGCTGACCGGGCCTGGAGCCTTGGACGCCGTGCGCGAGCGTGAGGCCATACTCGGCGAGATCGCGCGCTTGCTCAAGAGCGGCACCGAAGAGGCGGCCGCGCGCGTGGAGCGCCTGATCGCGCGTAACAAGGAACTGGAGCGCAAACTCGAGCAAGCGTTTCAGGGGCGCTCCCGTGATCATCTCGCCGAGTTACTGGCCTGCGCGCGTGACTCGGGCGGAGCCAAGATCGTGGTCTCGGCGGTCGACGGTGTGGAATCCAAGGCTCTTCGTGGACTTGCCGACCGTGTGCGCGAAGCCATCGGCTCCGGTGCCGTGGTGCTGGCCGCTGAAGCGGATTCGAAAGTCGCGGTGCTGGTGGCGGTCACCAGCGACCAGACCAGCCGCTTTCACGCCGGAGAGTTGATAAAAGAGCTAGTGCCTTTGGTAGACGGGCGCGGCGGCGGTAAAGCCGACTTCGCGCAGGCCGGAGGCAAGAACCCCGGCGGTATCCCCGCGCTACTGGAGAAGGCTTACGAACTCCTCAGTTAACCTCGAATTCCCCGACGCCCGGCGTCTACATGAGCTGTTCGGCAGTCACGACTGTAACGTAAAGGCTCTCGAGCAGTCGCTGCGGGTCAAGGTTGCGATGACCGGCGAGGGGGTCGAGATCAGCGGCGAGACGGTCGAGGCCGAACTCGCCGGGCTCGTGCTTCGCGAACTCTATGAGATGGCGGGCGCCGGCCTTCCGGTGCAACCCGCCGACGTCGACCGTGCGGTGGAAATCCTGAGCCGCAATCGCCGTTCTTCGCTAAAGCAGTTATTTACGACACCGGTTCATGTTTCGTCGAAGGGCAAGGCCATATTTCCCAAGACCGCGAACCAGCGCGCCTATGTCGACGCCATCGGGGAGCACGACGTGGTTTTCGCGATCGGACCGGCCGGCACCGGCCAGACTTATCTGGCGATGGCGGCGGCGGTCTCCCGCCTGCTGTCGGGCCAGTTCTCTCGCATAGTTCTTACCCGTCCGGCGGTCGAAGCCGGGGAGCGCCTCGGTTTCCTGCCTGGAGACTTGGCCGAGAAGGTCAATCCCTACTTGCGGCCGCTCTACGATGCGCTCAATGACATGGTCGGTTTTGATAAAGCCGCGCAGATGGTCGAGCGCGATGTCGTCGAGGTCGCGCCCTTGGCTTTCATGAGGGGGCGTACTTTGAACAACGCCTTCGTCATTCTTGACGAAGCTCAAAACACCACTCGCGAGCAAATGAAGATGTTCTTGACCCGACTGGGTTTCGACTCTCAAGCGGTGATTACGGGAGACATCACCCAGGTGGATATTCCCGCCGGGGAGGTTTCGGGTTTGCGCGACGCGCAAAAGGTTCTGGCGGGAATCGCGGACATAGCTTTCGTCGATTTCGATGAGAGCGACGTGGTTCGCCACCCCTTGGTGCGGCGTATCATAGGGGCTTACGAGAAGGCGGATGCCGGCCGAGATTCTGGTCGAAGAGACCGAAAGCGCTCTCGCTGAATCGCTCGAAGAGGCCGCGACGCTGTTGCTCGGCCTGCTCGCACGCGACGACGATGAGCTTACCGTGTTGCTCTGCGACGACGCTCGCATTCGGAAACTCAACCGCGAATACCGCGGCCGGGATGCGGCCACCGACGTCCTGTCTTTCCCGCAGTTGGACGGCGATGCCGGCGTGGTTGGCGCCGCCGGCGGCCAAGAACTGCTCGGCGACGTGGTGATCTCGGTGGATGCAGTTGAAAGGCAGGCCCGCGACGGAGGTTGGTCGCAAGCCGAAGAGGCGGCGCGGCTGTTGCTCCATGGCTTACTGCACCTGCTCGGCTACGATCATGAGCGCAGTCGCGGCGAAGCCCTGAGAATGCAAGCCGAAGAGCGGCGCTTGGCCGCGGCGCTGTGCGAAGCCGGCCTTCCTTGCGCCATGGAGCCCGATGCGAGCGGCACAGCGGTGCAAGACAAGTCCCGCGGGCAGAAATCCCTGCAAGATGAGTCCATGGGGCGTCGTGCCGACAAGGCTGATGAGGCCCAGTCGTGAAGCTGGCCGGCATTTTTCAGCGGCCGCAGTTCGCCGCTGCTGCCGCGATCGCGTCCGGAATCATGCTGGCTCCGGCCTTCCCGGACATAAACTTCGAGTTGCTCGCATGGTTCGCTCTGGCGCCGTTGCTGCTTGCCACACGCGGACGGCGTCCACGAAGCGCTTTCGGCTTGGGATGGTTGACCGGTTTCGTTTTCTATCTGTGGATTCTGTACTGGATCGCACCGACCATCAGCAACTTCACCCGGCTTTCACCGCTGGAAGCCCGGGCTCTGGCTGCGGCTCTGTGCGCTCTTGAAGCCTGCACCTTTGGGTTTTTCGCTGCGTCGCTCGAGTGGCTTGGGCGCGGCAGTGGCAAGCGCCTGCTGCTCGCGCCCGCGCTGTGGGTTTGTTTCGAGTGGTGCCGGACTTTCGTAGTCGCCGGATTCCCCTGGGCTTCACTCGGGTACTCGCAGTACCGCTTGCTACACGTGATACAGATTGCCGATCTCGGCAGTGTATATGCGGTGTCGGCTGTATTGGTGCTTTTCAATACGGCCTTGGCGGAATTTGTGGCCCTTACGCGGGAGCGGCGGGCCGCTTCCCGGCTGCTTCCCCTGGCGTTGTTGCTCGTCGTTCCTGTGGCGGTAACCGCTTACGGGTCCCTGCGTCTGAAGCATTTTTCGGAGGCCGAGATCGAAGGGTCGCTGCCGGTGGCTTTCGTTCAAGGCAACATTTCGCAGAGGGACAAGTGGGATCCTCGTAAGCAGAACTTGATACTGAATCGCTACCTGTCGCTTTCCCAGGAAGCCGTGGCGGCTGGAGCGCGTTTGGTGGTATGGCCCGAAGCCGCGTTGCCCTTTTACCTGGAGGGCGATCCGCGTAGCACGGCGCTGACGAGCTTCAGCAACGAAAGCGGTGCGCAGTTGCTTACCGGCGCGCCGGCTTATGAGAGCCGCGGCGGTGAAGCGCCGAAACCGTATAACCGGGCTTGGCAGGTAGTGCCGGGCCGTGGACTGGTCAGACACTACGACAAGATCCAACTGGTTCCCTTCGGAGAGTACGTTCCGCTGTCCTCGCTACTGAGTTCGGTGCAGATCGTGGTCGAGGCGGTGGGAGAGTTCGGCCGTGGCGAAGAGTATACGATATTCGACGGCCCGCCGATCGAAGCGGCTTCGGCCGCACTGCCTGCAGCTTCCGCGGCTCCGGCTCCGGCCGCGTCTTCTGCGACTCTCCCGGCTACGGCTGCATCGTCTCTGGCTATCCTCGTTCCCGCGGCGCAGATACGGGCCGGCCCCGCTTCCGCGGCAACTGTGCCGGATGGATTCGCGCCGGGACTGCAGCCGGCGGCTCCATTGGCGCCAAGTGGTTCGCGGCCGGTGCGTTTTGCGACGCTGATTTGCTACGAAGGGATATTCCCGGCTTTGACCCGCCGCTTCGTCCTCGCCGGTGCCGATTTTCTGGTCAACATCAGCAACGACGCGTGGTACGGGCGGACCTCGGCTCCCTACCAACACCTATCCATGGTCACCTTTCGTGCAGTCGAGAACCGCGTGCCGGTGGTCAGGGCTACCAACACCGGAGTCTCGGCCTTCGTTTACGCGGACGGTAGCACCGGCGTCAGGACGGCTTTGTTCGAAACCGACATCGGCGTGGAACGTATATTGTTGCGCCGCATGGATAGCCTGTACCGCCATGTCGGCGACCTTTTCGTCTACATTTGCCTGGCTTTGACGGTGCTGTTCGCACTCTTTTCGAAGCTGCGTGGAGGATCTGTAGGAATTGATCCGCGAATTGATCCCTGAGCCGGGCCGTGAGATTGTTGCCGCCGATGGCTGAACTCAGTACAGAAATCAAGGACCGGCTAACCGCCCTAGGGGAAAAGATAGACCTCCTGGGGCGGCATCTTTGACGTCCCTTCTTTACGCAAACAATTCCAAGAATTAGACGAACGCTCGCAAGATCCGTCGTTATGGGACAACCGTGAAGAGGCGGGGAAACTGCTTCGCGAGCGTTCCAGCGTAGAGGGGCGCTTGCGGGCCTACGAGGAGTTGGCGGCCGAGTTCGCCGACCTCGAGGTCTACCAAGAGATGGCCTTGGAGGGTGACGAGGAAGCGGCGGCCGAACTTGGCGCACTGCTCGGACCCTGCGAAGCCCACGCCGAGGAAATGGAACTCCGGCGTATGCTGTCGGGCGAGTACGACCGCAACAACGCGATCGTCAACATCCACCCTGGTGCGGGCGGCACCGAGTCCCAGGATTGGGCGGAGATGTTGTTGCGCATGTACCTGCGCTGGGCCGAGCGCAGGGGTTTCAAGACCAAGCTTCTCGAATGCGCTCCGGGCGAGGGCGCGGGTATCAAATCGGCGACTCTGACCATCGAGGGGGAGTATGCCTACGGCTACACCCGCGCCGAATCGGGCATCCACCGGCTCGTGCGTATCTCGCCCTTCGACAACGCCGGACGCAGGCACACCTCCTTTGCCGCGGTCTTCGTTTTCCCCGAACTCGACGATACTATCGAGGTCGAGATCAACGAGGACGATCTCCGCATCGATACTTTCCGGGCCAGCGGCGCCGGCGGCCAGCACGTCAACAAGACCGACTCAGCGGTGCGCATGACCCATTTGCCTACGGGCATAGTGGTGTCTTGCCAGAACGAGCGCTCCCAGCACAAGAATCGGGCCACCGCGATGAAGATCTTGAAAGCACGGATCTATGAAGTCGAGCGCGCCAAACAAGAGGAAAGGATGGAGCAGATAGGGCCGGTCAAAGCCGACGTAGCCTTCGGCAGCCAGATACGTTCCTACGTCTTACACCCCTACCGTCTAGTCAAGGATCTCAGAACCGGAGTGGAGAAAGGCAATACCGACGCTGTTCTCGACGGCGACATCGACGACTTCATCGCCAGCTACTTGATGCAGGAGCCGGCCAAGCAATAAAGCTTGCCGTATTGGACAAGATCCCGGCGATCAAGGGACGAGCGCTGAGCGTGTTGGGCAGGATCCCGGCTATCAAGCAACGAGGGTAAGCGTGCGCTGCGTAAAACCGGCTGCGCAAGCTGCGAACTGCTTACGCGTACCCTAGCCCGCATTATTCAGTGCGCCGTGGAAAGGCGCGTAACTTCAGTGGGTGAGAATCCCACCCGGCAACTGGTCGTTCCAGCCGGTAGCAATCGAGGCGGCGGTGGAGGTAACGAAGCCGTCGAAGCCCTCGGTGTAGAG
>JAJRWY010000301.1 GCA_024276575.1 Candidatus Binatota bacterium | reverse complement strand
GCGACGGGGAGTAGAGCGTCTCGGCATCCGGGAACCGTGCCACGTTTTCGGCCCCTTGCAACACCAGGCTGGGCCTATCCTGCAAGCCGTTTCCCTTCGCTACACCACCCCGGGAGACCCACACAAATCCCCGATGAGCCCCTTTGTTGATACGAGCCACTGCTCCGGGCGGGCATATCGTGGCTGTCGATGGTTCCTCGGGCATGCTCGAGAGTGCGAAGCGACGGGCTACGAGAATTTGTCCGGCCGAGGTAAACATCGAGTTTCTTCGAGCAGATTTTTCTACTGCGGTGGGCGTGGAAAAACTCTGTACAGCGATAGGCGCTAGCGACCCACAAGCTTTGTTGTTCACCCTGGGCCTGAGCTGCTTGCCTAACTGGCGCTCGTTCTTTAGCGAGGTTATGGGCGCTGCACCGGACGGAGCCCGTTTATGCATAATGGATGTATATAGCGAAAAGCTGACCTTTGGTGCTCGCTTGCTCAACTGGATCGGCGCGGGCGATTGTCGAAGACCGGTTTGGAAAGAGCTGGAAAGGCAAGCCTACGTTTTCGAGCGGCAGGAGTTTCGGCCGTTCAAGGTCTTAGATGTCTCGGTAGTCGTGGCAGGCGGCACTAAGCTAGCCGGAAAGGCGCTCCGTTGATTCCATCCAGGCGTGAGGACGGTGCGATCCAGGCCCGGTATTCGATGTCTTCAAGCTCCCAGCGGTGGCTCTGTTCATCGTAGTAGGCCAGATCACGGGCTTCAATCCTGAAGCTTACGGCCACCGTTTCCCCGGGCGCTATTTCTATGCGTTTGAAACCGCGAAGCAGTTTTCTCGGACGGTCGATGCCGGAGTTTTCGAAGCCGACATAGAGCTGCGCGATTTCTGCGCCTGCTACGTCGCCGGCGTTGCGTATCTCGCTGCTTACGACGAGCGTAGCGCCGTCGACCTCGACATTGGTGGCTGCGTACTCGAAGCTGCTGTAGCTCAGCCCGAAACCGAAAGCGTAGGCGGGCTCGAGACCGTCGCGGTCGAGCTTGGTGTAGCCGTGGTAAAGGCCGTAGCTGATCTCGCGGGCTTGCTTGTCGAAAAAGGGTAGATCTCCGACGTCGCGGGGAACGCTGAACGGGAGTTTCCCGCTCGGGTTTACCTCTCCGAACAGTATGCGGGCAAGGGCGTGGCCGCCCTCCATTCCCGGATACCAGGCCATCAAGATCGCGCCGGCACGTTTGTGCCAGCGCCCGGTCATGATTGCGCTACCGCCGATCAACACTACTACGGTGTTGGGGTTGGCCTCGGTGATGGCGAGTATCAGCTCTTCGTCGGCTGCCGGCAAGTTTAGATCGTCACGGTCACCGCCGCTTGCCGCCGCATCACTGTCTTGCTGCAAGGTCATGTCGGCGGGAATGTACTCGCCCTCGTCACGATGATCGTACCCAGCTACGACGATAGCGACGTCGGCGTTCCTGACGCATTCTACCGCCGCCTCTATACGGCTGCCGTCATTGAAGTCCAGTGGCGGCGACGTTCCCAGGTAGTCTCGGAGTCCTTCGAGCGGTGTTACTACGCAAGGTGGCCGTACGCGGCTGGAGCCGTGGTCTCCAAGGTTGTCGGCCTCGGCCAATTTGCCGATGACGGCGATTTTGGCGAGCGTGTTGCGATCGAGCGGCAACAACGCGCGGTCGTTTTCGAGCAGCACCGCAGACTTCTCAGCCGCTTCCCGGGCCAAGGCGCGATGCTCGGGGCAGGCGACTAGGGAGCGGTCGTAACTCTGCGGGTCTTTACGCGTCGAGAATTCCAGCAGCGTAGTCAGGATTCGGCCTACCGCTTCGTCGATGTGATCTCGAGTGACTTCGCCGGACTCCACGGCTGATAGCAGGTTCTCGCCGAAATAGATGGTTTCCGGGTTCTCGACATCGAGGCCCGCTGCGGCGGCACCGGCTCCGTATATGCCCTTGAGAAAATCCGAATGCACGAAGCCGCGAAAGCCCCACTGCTTTTTCAAGATCTTACGCAGCAGCACTTCATTGTGCCCGCAGTAGCTACCGTTGACTTTGTTGTAGGCGCTCATCACCGAGGCTGCGCCTTCGTCGATGCAACGCTTGAAGTGGGGCAGGTAGACCTCGTGCAGCACTCGTTCGGGGATCTTTACGTCTACTTCGAAGCGCGAGTTCTCTATGCTGTTGGCGGCAAAGTGCTTTACGGCTGAGATCACGTTGTGAGATTGCACTCCCCGCACGAGAGCCGCACCCATCTCGCCGACATGATAGGAGTCTTCTCCGTAAGTCTCCTGGGCGCGGCCCCAAGCCGGGTGGCGCAGCAGGTTGATGCAGACTCCACCGAAGAAGTTGCCGCCTTGGGCACGCAACTCTTTGCCCATAGCTTCGCCGATGCGTTGCTCGAGGTCCGGATCCCAGGAGGCACCGCGCGCCATGCTGACCGGGAAGCATGTAGAGTTGCCTACCGCGACGCCGCGCGGCCCGTCGGTAAACCAGAGCGCCGGTAGGCCGAGCCGCTCGTTGCCTCCGCCGGTTTGATAAAGGCTGCGGTTGTAGGCGCCGCCGTCGGCTAGGTATCGTTCGAAAAAGCCGTGTCCGGACATCATGTAGACTTTCTCTTCGAGAGAAAGTCTTTCGATGCACTCGCTGACGAACTCTTCTATAGCTTCGCGCGAAGCATTTGGCGGCAATTCATCCATGCGTAGCGAGTGTATCCGGTCTTGGCGCGCCGCTGTCAACCTTGACCGGGCAATGGCGGGTTACCCTTCTGCGGCTGCGGTAGCGCTACCGGCCAGCCGCTCTTCGGGCGGCAAATAGCGTTTCGCCAGATCCCCGAAGGTTGAGTCGCCCGCTTGCGTGCGCCGGATCGAGATGACTTCCTCGAGCTTGGCGAGTTGCGCTAGCACTTGATCGAGGCGTTCGTGCTCGAGCACGCGCAGCCACATGCGGCTGTTGCCGCCGTCGCCGACCGGCAGGCATAGGATGCCTTCCAGGCTGAAGGAGCGGCGCGAGAACAGGCCGCAGATGTGCGACATCGTCCCGGCGTGGTTGTCGACCAGAAGCTCGAGCACGGTCGCGGCCGGCGGCGGTGCCTGCCGCTTCGAGTGGGCCGGATGGCGAGTCTGATCCGCGTTGCCCGGCGCGACTGCGTGAGCTGCCGGTTTCGTCCGGTCCGGACGCTCCGCGTGAATTGCATGACTCGCCCTAACCGGATGCTGTGCATGAGCCGCCTGGCCCTGATGCTGCGCATGACTCGCCTGGCCCGGATGCTCTGCGTGCGCCGGGCCGTCCGGATGATGGTGTGGTTGCTCAAGCAACGGCGGCATGAGAATTCTCCTTATCCGGCTCGCGGCCGGCGCTATCGTGGTCGATTGCATCGATATTGGCGGCACCAGGCGGAACCATGGGCAGCACCTGCTGCGCACGATCGATCGGGCAATTGATGAGTGCGCTCCCCGGTGCCGCCAGCGCCTGCTCCAGCGTGCTGCGTGCCGAGCACTCGTCCGCGCAATCGGACAGGTCCCAGGCTTTTAGCCCGAAGGCCCGCGCCAGTGCCGCGAAATCCGGCGCGCTGCTCAGATCGGTCGCGAACGAGCGTCCACCGTAAAACATACTCTGCTGTTGATGCACCAGGCCCAGCGATAGATTGTTCATCAGCACGATCTTGACCGACACCCCTTGCTCGGCGGCGGTGGCCAGCTCCTGGATGTTCATCAGGATGCTGCCGTCGCCACTGAACAAGATGACCGGGCGCTGCGGTGCTGCCAGCGCCGCGCCGATTGCAGCCGGCAAACCGAAGCCCATGGTTCCGAGCCCGCCCGAAGTCAGCCATTGCCGGGGACGCGACAGCGGGTAGGCCTGTGCAGTCCACATCTGGTGCTGGCCGACGTCGGTAGCGACGATGGCATTCGGGCCCGCGGCTTGGGCCACTGCGCGGATAAGGCCGTAGGGTGCACGGGCGTCCTCGCTGTCGGGCATCTCGAGCGGGCATGCGGCGCGTAGTTCTGCAATCGCGTCGCGCCACTGCTTGCGTGGTTGTGCCGTAGTACGGGGCGTCAAGGCCTCTAACACGGCAGACACGTCCCCGGCCAGCGCGAGGTGGGCGTGCTTGATCTTGCCGTGCTCGCTCGGATCGATGTCGATGTGAACGACCTTGGCATTGGGGCAAAACGCCGCCACCTTGCCGGTCGCCCGGTCGTCGAAGCGCGCGCCCACCGCAATCAGCAGATCGCAAGCTTCCAGCGCTTCGTGCGTGTAGCGCGCACCGTGCATGCCGAGCATGCCGAGAAACAGCGGGTGCCCGGCCGGCAGCGCTCCAAGGCCCATCAAGGTGGCGACAGCCGGGATTCCTCCCCGCTCGGCTAGCCTGCGCACGCGACCGGCGGCGCCGGAAGCTATGACTCCGCCTCCTATATATAGAAGCGGCCGTTGGGCCGCATCGATCATGGCTGCGGCCGCGTCGATTCCGGCGGTCGGCGGCAAGGGGATGGCGTCGCGTTTGCCCGGCTTGGGCCAGCGCTCGATTCGCACGCTTTGTTTTTGAACGCACTTGGGCACGTCGATGAGAACCGGACCCGGCCGGCCGGACGCTGCCAGACGGAAGGCTTCGGGAATCACGCGCAGCAGTTCGTCCGCGCTACGGACTAGGTAGTTGCGCTTGGTGATCGGGATGCTCAGCCCGTAGGTGTCGACTTACTGAAACGCATCGGTGCCGATCAATGCCAGCGGAACCTGCGCTGTAATGCAGACCAGCGGAACCGAGTCGAGCTTGGCATCGGCGAGCGCGGTCACGACATTGGTGGCGCCCGGTCCCGAAGTTACCAGGCAAACCTGCGGCCGCCCGGAAACTCTCGCCATGCCTTGGGCGATGAAGCCCGCACCTTGCTCGTGGCGCGCCAGCACATGCCGGATGCGCCTGCTCTTGGAGAGCGCGTCGTACAGGGGCAGGGCCGCGCCGCCGGGAATGCCGGTGACGATGCGCGTACCCTGCCGCTCGAGCAGGCGCACGATCAGTTCCGCTCCGGTCAGCGTCAGCCGTGGTTCTGAAAATTCTTCTGTTGTGTCCATCGCTGCAGTCTCCTTCGACTTTCGAAAGCCACTGCCCGCTACGGATTATGCTGCGCCGGGTACAAAAAAACCCCGCCGGCAGCAGTGCCGCGGCGGGGTTGGTCTACGATTGCCTGACCGGTCCGCTACGGCACGTCACTCACGACGAGTACTACCATCACACCGAGACCCACCAGAGCAACGGCCGAAGAAGCGGCCAATGCGCGGGAATCATGCAGTGTCATGGAGGTATAGCGGTTCATTTGTATTCTGTATTGGTCCGACCGATTTCTCGCAGCTACATAGCCGGGCCCGGGGAAGGGGTCAAGTCGCGGCTTTCGACTTCTCCTCAACGGTTTTGATCAGGGAGTCGTAGCGGTGACGCAACTGCGCATGTGTCGCCAGCACTGCCTGGGTTCGCCGCACGGATGTCGATATTGTGGCGGCGGATACTCCGAATCGTTTCCCGAGTTGGGCGTTTGTCGCCTGCGTGTATCTCCGGCATGCCAGCAGCACTAGATCGCGGTTGGGGTTACGAACGCCGCTGCCGCACGCAAGCAACTGCGCTTCTGCGACCCCGAAAAAGACGCATCCGGCTTCCACGACGATACTGACAGTTGCCGCGACGAGTCGCCTTGCCTCCGGGATCTCGCGGTTGCCATCGGCGGCGTGTGCGCGGAGGCGTGTCTTCCAGTGGGCGGTGAATGATCGAGATCCCAAGATCGGCTTCCAGTGCTCGCCTTCGAGCGTCGCATGTACTCGTTCGGAAACTCGGTCGTGTACGAAGGAGTCGAAAGCCGCCTTGCCGCGGGACGTGGCCCCGAAATGATCATACACCGCGTCTCGCTGCAGCCACCCGGGCGCGCGCCGGGTCAGGTACCAGCGGTGGCTTGACCATAGGTATTCGGATGCCCGAGCGACGATCCGGGCTTTGACCGGGTTGAGATGAATGTAGCGAATCACCTCCAAGAGGTAGCCCTCGCTGTCGACTAGCTGAGAGCGGTAGCGGCCACGCATTAGAGGGCCGTCTCGGCGGTGCCTGCGATTGAAGGACTGCGTAAATACACCGTCAATATGCCGCATTGCCCGGCTGAGTTGACCATCCAGGTCATGCACAAGGAGGTGGTAGTGGTTGTTCATCAGGCAAACGGCGTGGCAGCGGAGGTTCCAGCGCTTTCTGGTTTCGGCGAGCAGGTCGAAGAAGACTTGAGCATCACTGTCGCCGGTAAAGATATCCCGTTGCTCCAAGCCTCGGTTCATGACGTGATGCCATAGGTTCGGTGCTTGAAGTCTCAGAGGACGTGACATTGCGGGAGGAGTCTAGCGTCTGCTTGGGGGCCTGAGAATGACAATGATGTTCTAGCGTAGCGCGGTCATGCGTTGAAGACGTCCATAGAGATAGAACGTCGGCGGTGCGGTGAAACCGTTAGGAGGGAGAAGTCGAAAGCCGCGACTTGACCCCTTCCAGGTCATGCGGGGCGGACCATATATGACCCCTTCCAGGTCTACGCGGGTGTCGCGGTCTACTTGGTTGGGTTCGTAGTGGGCCAGACTCCAGTGCAACTGTCCGTAGTCTCCCACTAGTTGGGTGGGTTTGATCGGGCTGGGGATCAGCGCCTGGTGGCTCAACGGCGAACGGAACTGGTAGGGCTCCCAGGCGTGGAAGATGTGAACCTGGCCGGGACGGATCGCGCCGGTCAGCTTGGCGCGTGCTTCGAAGCTGCCGAGGTCGTTCCATACGCGAACGAAGTCATGATCGCCGATGCCCTTCGCGCGCGCATCGGCCTCATTGAGGAACAGCACGGGCTCCCCGCGCTGAAGCCGCAGCATCAGGTCGTGGTCGCGCCACACTGCATGAATGCTCCAGCGGGTGTGCCCGCCGGTCATGGTGAAGGGGTGGTCGCCGCCGGCTGCCGGCGGTTCTTTGTGCGTGGGCAACTCCTCGCCGAGTTCCAGGAACCAGGGATGGTCGATGTAGAATTGCTGCCTGCCAGTAAGCGTCAAGTAGGGCTGCTTGTCCTCGACGAAATCACGCAGGGGCACGATCGGTTCGTTCTCGCTGTATTCGCTGTGAATGCCTGCTCCGCGGTCCGGCCCCAAGCTTTTTACCCTGATCGCGCCGCCTTCCCGGCGTAAGTCGTCCAGGCTCATTCCCTTGCTGGCACTCGAGGTGGTCAGTATGAAATCGAGCACCTCCGCGCCTGCGCCGACGCCGAAGCGTCCCTTGTCGCTGAAACGCTCGCCAAGCGTGGAGATATCGCAAGAGTTGCCGAGGTGGCCCTTCGCCACGCTCAATCCCTGCTCGCGCGCCTTGGCGGCCGTATGTTGCGCGAGCAGTGCGAAGATGTCCCATTCCGACTTGGACTCGCCCAAGGGCGCAACCGCGCGGTCGCCTATCGTGACATACGGCGCGAAGGTAGGGATGTACTTTAGTCCCACCTTCTCGTACCAGCCTGCGGCCGGCAGCAAAATGTCGGCGTGCCGCGCGGTTTCACTCATGCGAAAGGTGATGTCGACCACCATGCGCGCCCTGGCGAACAGCCCGTCGCGCAGGCGGTTGCCCATGCGCGAGTGGCGAAGCACGTTGCCGCATACCGAGATCAACACATCCGGCGGATCGGCATCCATCGGCGCACCGATGGGGAAGTGCCCTTTCTCCAGTGCAGTTTTCAAGTAAGGCGCCGAACCCTCCGCAAGCATCGGGTCCCCGTGCTCGCGCGCAGTCTGCACCTCGGCCAGGCCTCCATGCCAGGCGTGAAAAAGCGTGCTCGAAACATATATCTGCATGAAGCGCTGCCGCACCTCGGCGGGATCGAGGTAGGCCTGCAGTCCGAGCCAGATCAGATGCGGTATATCGAGCTTGTCTTGCAAGGCTACCAAGCCCATACCGTCGAGGGCGACAAAGCCCATCGAGCGCCAACCGCCGCCGGCTTTGCCGAGGTTGCCGGTTAGCGAAGCCAGCAGAAGCTGGGCGCGTTGCATCAGGTCGGAGTGGTAGTTCTTGCACATGCCGAACTGGGCAAGAATCAAGGCTGCGTCCGCGGCGGCAAAATCGCGGGCGAAACGCCGGATCAGCGAAGGCGCCAGGCCGGTGATCTTTGCGGCGGCCTCCGGTGTGAAACGGTTCAAGCGCTCGCGCATCAAAGAAAATACCGTGCGAACATCTACTTCGTCGCCGGAGGCCAAGGTGACGGTTGCGCGGGCTTCCAAGGCGATGCGCGTGCCCTTGGGCAGTTTCAAGGTCTTGTCGCTGCTGCCTTCGCAACCTGGCGCCCACACGACTCGGGCGCCGGCCTCGTCCCACAGGGCGAACAGTGAGTCGCTGCCCCCCTCGCGCAGATCCGACTCGCGCAGGAAGCGTGCATTGTCGCTACGTACCAGGAACGGCATGTCGCTTTGCTCGCGCAGGTAGTCGGGCTTGTATAGTCCTTCCTCGACGACGACCTGCGATGCGGCCATGGCCAGAGCTGCGTCAGTGCCGGGACGTGGCGAGAGCCACAGGTCCGTGTGAATCGCGCTCTGGTTATAGTCGGGCGTGATGAGCACGACGCGCGCGCCGCGGTAACGGGCTTCGTTTAAGTAGTGGGCGTCGGGAATGCGCGTGGCTGAGGGGTTGAAGGCCCATAGCACCAGATAGTCGGAGCGGAACCAGTCATCCGAGCTTCCACCGGTCATCGGCTCACCCAGCGTGATGGTGGCGCCGACCGGCAAGTCGCCGACCATTGGTGTGGGATCGGTAACCGGAGCACCGATCTGGCGGAAGAAACGCAGTGAAGCCGACATCGTGGGGCCGAAGTCCAGATGGCCGCCCTGCTCGCAGATCACCCCTTCGCCGCCGCGTTCGGCCAGAACCTCGACCAATGCGCCGGCGACCTTATCCAGCGCCTGATCCCAGCTTACTCTTTTCCAAGCCCCTGAACCGCGCCGGCCGACGCGCTCGAGCGGGTAGGGCACGCGCGTGGGAGCAGTGGAGAGATCGCTGTAACAGGCCCCTTTCTGACAGCCGCGGGGATTGAAATCGGGAAGCGTATCGTTGGAAGCGCGGTATGGAGCCGACTGCTCCTCACGCCATACGATGCCGTCGCGGACGAAGAGATTCCAGGCGCAGGCGGACACGCAGTTGGCCGAGGTGTGAGTGCCGCGCACCACGCGGTCCCAGGTCCAGCGCTCGCGGTAGACGTCGCGCCAATCACCGTAGGGCGGCACGGCGGCGGGCTGGGTAGGCCTTGCAGAGGAGGCTGACCCGGGCTCTGTTTGCGCTGGCCCGGGGCCACCGTCGGGCGACGAAGGAGTTTTCGCGCTCAACTTCCACAAGCCCAGTGCAACCGCGCTTATCCCTACAGCCCCTGCTGCGCCGGCGGCGAGCACCCGGCGCCGGCTTATCGTTGGGGGATGGGGGTCGTGTCGTTCAGTCACTGTAATCCACCATAGTCCAGCGTAAGTATTCTTCTACTCTTGCGCCCGGCATATGCCCAGCCTCGAGCCGGGATATTGGCCGGGAAGGCTTTGTCTTGGCGGCGGTTAAACGAGACTTCGCGGTGGCCGAACGAGACTTCGCGTCGGTTGAACGGGTTTGGCCGGTGAAGTCGCTGATTTGGTCGGTCCTCCATGAGGACGTCGGCGCATTTCAAACCTGAAATGTGCGCTCTCGAAAGGCTCGAAAGGCTCGAAAGGCTCGAAAGGCTCGAAAGGCTCGAAAGGCTCGAAAGGCTCGAAAGGCTCGAAAGGCTCGAAAGGCTCGAAAGAGTAGTTGCTTCGCTCGACCAACTGCGGGAGTGATGAAAGTCGAGTAATTATAAGTGATTGTGGAATATGCAGAAAGTAGTAATATGCGTAGCAATGGAATACCGAATCAGTGCTACCGAGTTCGCTCGTAAACTAGGCGATGTCCTTGGAAAGATTCGCTACCGCGGCGATAGCTTTATCGTCGAGCGTAGTGGCGAGCCTGTTGCTCGTATTGCCCGCTTCCCGGGTCACAGCGATGAGACGCTGGCCGCAGCCTTGGGTGCGTGGCGGGAGGCTGTGCCGCCGGACCCGGCCTTTGCTGACGATCTCGAACGCGTCAATCGTGCCGACCGTACTCCCGAGAACCCGTGGGCCTTGTAGTAGATACCAGTGCACTCATTGCGATCGAGCGCAGCGGCAAGCAACCGTTGGAGACACTGCTCGCTGCGTTGGCATCTGAGCCGGTGGTTATCGCTGCGATTGCCTACGCGGAACTCTTGGTGGGAGTGGAGTTGGCGGATTCACCGCGCCGCGCGGTGCAGCGGCGAGCACGTATAGAAGCACTGATTGCTCACTGTCCTGTTGTTGAGTTCTCGAGTGAAATCGCCACCGTCTGGGCCACGACTTTTGCCGAACTCAGCCGCGCGGGGACGAGCATCCCGTCTAATGATCTGGCGATTGCGGCGACCGCGCTTCACCTGGGCTTCGGTGTTCTGGTGGGGCCGGAAGACGAGCAGCACTATCGGCAAGTTCCGGCGCTGCGCTGCGAAGTTATTCGCGGCGGGTAACTGCGCAGCACAATTTGTGAGAGCCGTGCCCATAAGATCCGATCTTCCCTCGGTCATCGGAAAGCCTGCATTGCTGGAACCTGCACCGCGCCTCTGCTGCCGTCTTCGCCGTCGTCATGGTTATCGCAAGGCGGGACTATGTGTTTAAGCCGGGCGGTATAAAAGTAGCAGTATTCCACGATAGCGCAGCTAGCGAGCGTGGCCCGTGCCGCGCTGGCGGAAAAACTCTAAGGGCTGTACAACACGAGGGTGCTTCGGTTGCATTATTCGTGAAACCTCGCCGCGCGGGTCACAAGCGTTCGTGAGATCGGCCCAAGTGCAGCGGGCGAACGAGCACGGGCCGAGATTGCGGGCGATCGAGGCTGCCGGCCCGGTCGCATGAGTAACCGCAAGCGACTGGGGCCGTCGGTGGGTATGGGGTTGTATGGGTAGGAACAGACGTACTTGTAAACGAGGCTTAGCGGCGACCGGGACGGTTACAGGTGATTCCCACTGCGGCCGCAAAGTCGTGGTGGGCCGGAGGCCGGGTTCCGTGAACTATCTTTTGCGTATTTTTACGACAATCGCGTTGGCCTTTACCCTCTTCTCGTCCGGTTGCGGCGAGGGTACGCTCTTGTTCGGGGGAGAGCCGGGCAACATCGACACTTTCGTAACCGTGGCCGGGAATATTCATAACGTCACCCCGGTTTCGGCCAGAGATGTCGTCGTATTCGTATTCACCAACCTAGCGCAGAGCGCGCTGGATACCTGTAGTTTCAACGACCCCAAGGATTTCGACGACGGGGAGTTGGTGGTGCTGCCCAACGGCAGCTTCGACTTCTCCTTGTCGCGGGTGCAAGGAGGCGACCTGACCGTGGTGTTCCTGCTCGACAAGGCCAGCACCCAGGCCGACGGGCAGATCGATGCAGGCGACCCGATCGCGGTTCTCGACGACCCCGACAATCGTTTGCTAGGCGTTCAATCTCCGCTCAAGGTCACCATCGAGCGCGTGGATATCACCTTTTCTGCCGAGGGCGGTCCTTGCCCCTCCCCGCTGCCGGGGCAAAGCGGCGATCCGGGTACTGCCGACGCTTTTCGCATAACCAGGGAGTCGGCGTCGTGACGGCAGCGCGAGCCTGAAGCCACATTATTCGTGAAACCTCGTCGCGAGAGTCGCAAGCGCCCGTGCTTCGAGCGGCCGCGGTATCGCTTGGCAGTTGGCTCCGGATCAAAACGCCTCGATGGCGATCTGATACTGGCGCGGTCGGGCGAGACGGCGACCCGGTCAGTTCAGATGCGGATCAAAACACCTCGAGGGCGACCGGTACGATGGAAGCGATGCGCTTGAAGTCACGGTCACGAGTGAGCAAGCGCACGGACTCTCGCTCGGCGATCAGAGCGATGGTCAAATCGATGATCCCGGCTTGAACGCCGCGGCGGGCCAGCGCGAAGCGCGCCTCGGCAACGTGCCGCCATATGTTTGCGGGAATAGGCAGCAGCTCGAGTGACGAGAAGGCGGTACTCAGACGTTCGAAGTCTTTTCGTGTGCGCGCACCTGACGTGATCTCGGCTCTGATAATCTCCGTTGTCGCCGCGGATCCTTCTGCTAGCAGCGGATCGATCCGGGACACCGCCGGGCGCAGGCCACGGAAAAAATCGATCCAGGCCGACGAATCGATCAAGACCCGGGTCACGAAGTCCGCTTTCCTCCGCGTGCCCGTGCAAGGTTGAGGTCGATGTCTAGATCGATGTTCCCGGCCAACTCTCGCATGTCCTCGCGATGTGCCCGGCGCAGAAGCTCTTCAAGGCCGGCACGGAGGGTCTCTTGTTTGGTTCGAAACCCCCATGCCCGTCTAGCCTCTTCGAGCAGATCCGGTGGCAGATCAACTGTCGTCCTCATACTTATAGCATAAGATATAGCCATTTTGTATGCAACAAGCAGTATGATGGAGCCGCAGCCGGCGTAACCCTGGTGCGGCCGGGCGGGAACAAGGCCGCGGTAAGTATGACGCTCGCGTCATCGCGGGTACCGTTGGAGCTTTGGCGGAGCTAAGGTGGATTCGTGGACGCACTTGATCCCCTGTCGGTGAGATTTTGGTCCGGGGTGGCTTCGGCGCTGTTCTGCGGTGCGGTAGTCGGCTTGGAGCGCAGGCTCAAGGGGAAACCGGCCGGCATGCGAACGGGGATACTCATCTGCTTGGCGACGTTCTTGTTCGTAAGCCTGGGAGCTACGCTCGATTCGGACGGAGGCGATCCTGCGCGCGTGTTGGGCCAGGTGGTAAGCGGGATCGGTTTTCTCGGAGCCGGTGTGATCGTGGCTCAGCAGGGCTTGGTCCATGGAGTCACCACCGCAGCCGTAATCTGGATGCTGGCTGCTTTGGGAGCGGCGGTCGGGCTCGGCCACCACGCGGCTGCCATTGTTTTCGCGCTGATGACGGTGGCGATTCTACGCGGGATCGAAGCGGCCGAAACCTGGTTCCCGCGGCTTGGCAACGAACGCGAAGACGAATCGCGCTAGCCACGACACCCCAACGATCTGCGCTAGCCGCGACGCCCCAACGATTGGCACTAGCCACGACACCCCAACGATTCGCGTTACCTCGGCCAGGCTATCGATCCGTGCGGGCCAGCCCAGCCCGGCGACTTCTACTAGCCGGCACGCGTTCTCCGCTTGCTCTGCAGTAGCTGCCTTTCGACGAGTCATAAAGCCATAGCTTTACGCTCTCCCGAGCCCCCCACCTTGAGCGCAACGCTTGCACGGGGGATAAGGATTCGGCGTGGCAGAATCATCGAATCTTGAAGGCCGGGAAGGCCGCCTCGAAGCCCTGCTCGGCCGCTTGCTCGCGCGTGGCTGCGCCGCAGTAGTCCGGCGTGCCACTGCCGTGTGTATTGCAGTAGCGGTGCTCAGTGTTGCGGCCGGTGTTTATACTGCCCGTAATCTGGGCGTGAACGCCGACCTGGAGACGCTGTTTTCTGCCGAGCTTCCCTACATGGTGCTGGAGCGCGAGTTCGCCAAGCGTTTTCCGGTGCTCGACCGCAACATATTGGTGGTCGTTGACGGTGACAGCAGCGAGCAAGCTGGGCAAGCTGCGCGCGAGATCGCCCGCCGTGCTCTCGGCGCCGAATCTCTGTTCCACGGCGTGTTCTTGCCGCGCGACGCTTTTTTCGAAGAGCACGCGTTTCTCTACATGGATACGGACGAACTCGAGGGGCTGTCCGACCGTCTCGCCCGCGTGCAGCCTTATCTCGCAGCCTTGGCGAAAGACGGAAGCCTGCGCGGCCTTTGCGACTTGCTTGCGCGCGCCCTGCTGGCAGCCGAGCAAGGGGAAATCTCCGGAGCCGAACTCGAGCCGATCTTCAAGCGTTTCGACCAGGCTTTACGGGCCTTGGAGGAAGGCCGCCACTACCGTGTATCCTGGGCCGAAGTCGTCGCCGGGCACGATCTGGACGTCGACCAGCGCCGCCGTTTCGTGCTGGTCGAGCCGGTGCTCGAACTCGATCAGTGGGTGGCCGGCGAGAAGGTAATGAAGACATTGCACGCCTGGGCGGACGAGTTGGAGGCTGCCGGCGGGGTTCGCGTGCGCCTGTCGGGCAATACCGCGCTCAACTACGAGGAAATGGGCCTAGCCAGCAGGCAGTCGAAACTGGCGGGGCTGGCATCTTTCGTGGTGGTGAGCGTCCTGCTCGTGTTTGCGATGCGCTCCTATCGCCTGGTCCTGTCGACTGTGGTGATGATACTCGCCAGCCTGTTGTGGACTGCCGCTGCGGCCGCCCTTACGGTCGGGAGCCTTAACGTAATCTCGATGGCCTTTGCGGTGATCGTGCTGGGGCTCAACGCGGACGCCGGTATTCATGTGTGCATGCGCTACCAGGAGCTGGCGGCCGAAGGCCGTTCGCACCTCGACGCGATGTGCGAGACCATGCGTTCGGTCGGGACCTCGATACTGTTGTGCGGTGTCACTACTGCGGTTGGTTTCTACGCTTTCGCACCCACCGATTTTGCCGGTGTCGCCGAACTCGGCATCATCGCCGGCAACGGCATCGTCATTGGTTTGCTGTCTTGTTTCATATTGCTGCCGGCCTTGATCACGGCGCTGCGTGGCCGGGGGCACTCTTTGGGCGACAGGGCGGGCGCGGCGGCATTGAGCGCGCTGCCGAAGCTTTCCACCCGGTATCCGCGCACGGTCGCGATTTCGGCCTTGCTTTCGGGCCTAGCCG
This sequence comes from Candidatus Binatota bacterium, assembly GCA_024276575.1. Taxonomy (GTDB): domain Bacteria; phylum Desulfobacterota; class Binatia; order UBA1149; family CAITLU01; genus JAJRWY01. The sequence continues at coordinate 6,924 of JAJRWY010000301.1, read as the reverse complement.
CGGCGACTTTGCTTCCACATTTCTATTTCGACCAGAACCCTTTGCACGTGCGGGACCCCAACGCCGAATCCGTGCAGGTGCTCGAGGAGATCATGGCCGACGGCGGTGCTTCACCGTGGGATCTGAGCGCATACACGCCGGACCTCGACAGTGCGGGGCGCCTCGCCGAGCGTCTGCGCGAGCTTCCCGAAGTGGCTTCGGCGACTTCCGTGCTCGACTACATTCCCAAGCGCCAGGAAGAGAAGCTGTCGATCATCGAGGACGTGGCGATGTTCATGGCACCGCCGCCGTCGAAAGACGCTATCCCGGCCAAGCCCTCACGCGAGCAGCAGTTGCAGTCGCTGCAGCGCTTCGAGCATGTATTGGCACGAATCATCGATCCCGGGCAGGAACTGCGGGTTAGCGGTACCGAGCAGTCTTTCCTGGCGACCGCGCGAGCCCTACACCAAGATCTGCTGCGCTTTCTCAACGACGGCGGCGGGCGCGTCGAGGAACTCGAGCAAAGCCTGTTGTCGTTGCTGCCCGAGCAACTCGACTTGCTGGAAAAGGCGGTGTCGATAGGTCCGGTGACCTTTGATTCGCTGCCCGAGGCCTTGGTCGAGCGCATGGTTTCGAAGAGCGGCGAGGCGCGTGTGCGCATCTCGCCGTCGGGGGACATGAATGACAACCAGGCTTTGAGCCGTTTTGTCGACGCCGTAAGAAAGATCGCACCGGATGTCACCGGCAGCGCAGTGCGTATCAACATTCACGCGCATGAAGCGGTGACGGCTTTCAAACAGGCCCTGGGCGGCGCGATCGTCGCCATCGTCGTTATCGTGTTTCTGATCTGGCGTACCATAGGGGATACGCTGTTGGTGCTGGCGCCGCTAACATTGGCCTCGCTGCTTACGGTGGCCGGTGCGGTGTTGCTCGATATCCCCTTGAACTTTGCCGACATCATCGTTTTGCCGCTACTGCTCGGAATCGGCGTGGACAGCGGCATCCATCTGGTGCACCGCGCACGGCAGGGAGTGGACAGCCGCGACTTGCTGGCGACCAGCACCGCACGTGCGGTATTGTTCAGTTCACTGACCACCATCGCCAGTTTCGGGACGCTCGGTTTCGCCAGTCATCGCGGCATGGCCAGCATCGGCCGCCTACTTACTTTGGGCGTGGGCCTGGCGCTGTTGTGTAACTTATTGATCCTGCCAGCGCTCATCGAACTGCGCGCGCGCTATCGTGAGCGCAGCGCCAACTCCTAGCCCGGCCCAACTAGTGGCGCTAGGGCTAGGCGGGGCAGGCTCATGGCCGCCATCTCGTTCGTCTTGCCGCCGCCGGGCCGGAATCGTGAGTTTTCAACACCTTTGGCGTTGACGGCCGCCGTTCGAGTTAGTAGAAAGCACCACCACTACGCCACTACGCTGCCGGATGGAGGGGAAATGAAAAGGACTCTGGCTTTACTTCTTTCTTGTGTGGTCGTCGGCGCGCTTGCCGCTCCCGCGACTGCTCGTGATGCCGACAAAACGAGATATCCCATCGTATTCGCCCACGGCATGGCGGGTTTCGACGATATTCTCGGCTACGACTACTGGGGCGACGATTGGGGCGTTTTCGTCCTCGATCCTTGCGATAAGTTTCTGGAGATCTCCTGCAACCGGGACATAAACAAGAGGCAGAAGTCCTTCGTTGCTTCGGTTACGCCGCTGCAAAGCTCCGAGCAGCGCGGCTATGAGCTTTACCAGGACATTCTGGGCTATATGGCCTCGTCGGGTAGCAGCTACGTCAACATCGTCGGGCACTCGCAGGGCGGGCTCGACCTTCGTAAAGCGGCGAAGCTGCTTTACCAGAACAAGGGCTATCGAGTAGTAAAATTCGGGATCAGCTTGTCGTCTCCGCACCGGGGATCGCCGATTGCCAAGTACATCCTCGACCTCGGACCCGGCGTGGTTTCGGTATTGAATGCGCTGGCCAATTTTTATGGAAGTGTGGTTTACGGCCCCGGCAACGACGGCGTAGCCGCGCTCAAGCAGTTCGTGTTCGACGATTACGACAGCAGCGACGGGCTGAGCACCGGTACCAAGGTGTTCAACCAGGCATGGCCGCGCAGCGCGACCTATATCGCGCGAGCGCGCAGCATCATCACTGCCCAGGACGGTTTGAGCATGAACCCGGCGCTGTATTTGATCCAGCAAGGTTTCACCAACATCGACGGCGATGGCTATGCCTCCTATGACGCCAACGGAGACGGTGCCATGGGCACCGGGGACGGCGCTCTCAACGATGATGATGACGACGGCCTAGTTGGCATCAACTCTGCCCAGATGGGCTACCGTCTGGACTATGTCGAGTGCTGGCCCTGTCTCGATTACGTTTACCAGCGTACCGCCACCGGCTTTTGCGGTAACCTGAACGCTCCGACTGCGACCATGATGACGTCGCACTCTTACGTGGTTCCTCAGGACCATGTGGACATCATCGGAGTGCCGCCGGATACTTTCGACGAGATGGAATTCTACGCTGCATTGACCGATTTCATCGCCGATAGCGGCTACTGATTCGGGCTTGTCTGCGCGGCCGGCCGGGGCCTTTATCCGAACGGGGATAAAGGCCCCTTTTTTCGTGCGCCGGGTGCCGCCCGCCCGGACGCAGTCGCGAGCGCCCGTGAGACCGTCCCAAGCTGCAGCGATGAGGCCCGCAGGCGTAATGACACTATGTCGAGGGCCGAAAAGTGGTGAGCCGCGAGCCGGCGAGCAGCGAACGATTCGGGATTGCGGGCGCTTGCGGCTCGTAGCAGAGGTTTCATGAATAATGCGCACTAAGTGGGGTCGAATTGCGGCGGTCGCGGCGCTCGCAGTGCTGCTGTGCGCGCTTGCGTACCTACTAGCCCTTGAGCCCGGGCCGCGCACTGCGGGTATTGCCGCGGGCGGCCCGGATGCGCCGGATGCGCCCAGGGACCTTGCCTTGGATGAGGTCGTGTCTGAGACGGGAGGAGCCGTTCCAGGCGCAGGCCAACCCGGCTCGGGTGAGGCGGCCGATGCGCAGGCAGCCGCCTATCTCCAAGAGCAGTTCGGGGCGACGATCGCCAACAAGCACACACAGATCAAAGCTCTGGAAAAGCTTATCGCGTATCTGATGAAGGCTTATCCCGACGATTGGCGCGACCGTGTTTACGACCTGCTGCGCGCGGCCTTTCCGGAGCGGGCCGATGAGCTTTACGCCCAGTTCGCCAAGCTTTCCGCTTATAACGACTGGCTGGCCGGGCATCGAGGTGAACTCATGATGCTTGATCCGGCGCTGCGGCGGGCCAAGCTATGGGAGCTTCGCCGGCGTTTTTTCGGAGACGATGTCGATGAGATCTGGGAGACCGCACTGCGCAACGAGCAGATCTACGATGCCTTGGACGCAATCGGCCGCTCCAGCCAAAGCAGTGTCGCAGAGAAGATCGAGTTGTATGTGGAGTCGGTGAAGCAAGCGTACGGCGACCTAGCCGAACGTTTCATGGAGCAGCGCAGGAGCGAATTGGTCAATCGCTTCCTTTCGGTAGAGACCGTCCAGGATGATCTCCACGGCCTAGCGCCGCAGCAAAGAGCGGTCGCGCTCGACGACATCCGCCGCGCCATGGGAATGGACGAGCCGGCCCTGCAGCGTTGGCGGGAACTCGACAGCCGTAGAGATGCGGACTGGGATCTGGGACGGCGCTATATGGAGCAGCGCGAGGCGATCGTAGCGGGCTTTGAGGGTCCGGAACGCGACCGGCGCCTGCAGACCCTGCGCGAGTCGATGTTCGCTGAGCAGGCGGAAAGCCTGCGCAGTGAAGAAGCAGCAGGCTTTTTTCGCTTCGGGCACCGCCGGGTATTTGGCAAAGAATGAGCTTCAGTAAGGTGTGTGCCTCGCCCGCGCCTTGCGGCGCTCGTAGCAGTGCGACGGTCTTGCCCGCGCCGGCGCGTGGAATAGCTTGACCCGTCGAAGATGCTCGACGGCACAGGGGACGCGCCCGCACCGGCCGCGTGGAATAGGTACCGGCCGCGTTATTCCGGGGGCGGTGAAAGCTGGCCACGCGCTTGCGGCGCCACTGCCGAGACCACCTTCATAATCGAGCGTGCGAAGGGGCTCCAGGAGATATCCGAGCTGTGGTAGCCGTAATGGTCGAGCAGATCCCGGCTGGTGGCGCTGACCGCATCGCCGGGGTGCCGTTTATTCCAACGTGCGGTGCTACGCGAGAGAAAGGCCGGGCCGGTGCTGGCCAGAACATACCAGAAGTAGACATGGTAGAAGCGGCGCCTGGCATGTTTGGGCAACTCGTCGATGAGGTGCTTGAAGTAAGGCATGCGCGGGCGTGCGGCGTACATCAGCGCGTTGTTCATCGGTTCGGAGCCGCGGGGAAGCAAGAAGAATATCTCTTGCAGGCGCGTAGCGCGGCGCCACAAGGGCTCGATCATGACCTCGTAGCCGGCCAGCAGCGTGTCTATGGGTTTGAAACAGCGGTAGTCGATGTCGACATAAAGGCCGCCATGGGCGTAAAGGATGAAGTACTTGGCTGCATCGACCCGCTGAATCATGCTGTAGGAATCGAACAAGGGCAGGAACGAGGGTGCAATGCCGGCGATCAACGCCCTGATGGGCTCTTCCGACCATACGATGCAGCGGGCGCCGGGGTTGTGCTCGGTCCAGCTTTCTCTGTACTCGGCGTAGCTTTCAGGTATCTGTGACTCGCCCTGGTACCAGATGAAGTGGAACAGCGACTCGCGAGGCCACGCGGGATCTATCTCGATGATGCAATTATCGGCGATAGCGCTGCCGCCGCCGCTTTGGCTGGATTCGTTAGTGCTGCCGCTATCCCGGGTCGATGTCATGGCAAGAAAAAGGGCGATGCAAGCGGCAAGCTACTTGCTACGGCTCTTGAAGTCCATTCGCGTAAAGCCGCGAAGAGTGCCACCGGATAGTGGCGCTTACGGACGCCGGTTTGCCGCCCCGGCTTGGCAGACGCGCCGGCCTGGGTCCGCACTGGACAAAACCCCGCTACCGGGCGAAAACTAAAGCCTTGCTCCGCGAAGCTGCGAAGCCGTGAAGCCGTGAAGCCGTGAAGCGTTTGATCTGAGCCCTTGTCCGAATCTGCAGGCAGCATCATCCCATCCTCCGCATCGCCGGAGGCCTCCCCGTGGTGGAAGACCGAGGTGTTCTATCATGTCTACCCGCGCTCCTTCGCCTCGTCTCGCGGTGCTGCGGTCGGAGATCTAGCCGGTATTCAGTCGCGTCTCGGATATCTCCAGGATCTCGGAGTGGGCGCGATCTGGTTGTCCCCCTTCTATCCATCGCCGATGAAGGACTTCGGCTACGACGTTGCCGACTACTGCGGCGTTGACCCGGTTTTCGGCACCCTCGACGATGCCGATCGCTTGATCGCCGCCGTTCACGAGCGCGGCATGCGTATAATCATTGATTGGGTTCCCGGCCACACCTCCGATGAGCATCCTTGGTTCGTCGATGCGCGCTCGTCACGCACTAGCAAGCATCGCGACTGGTATGTGTGGAGAGATGGATCCGGCGACGGGCCGCCGAATAACTGGCGCGCTGCCTTCAAGGGGGTGCCGGCCTGGACTCGCGACCCGGCGAGCGGGCAGTACTTCCTGCATTCTTTCCTGCCGGGGCAGCCGGATCTCAACTGGGAGAATCCGGACGTGCGTGAAGCCATGCACGGCGTGCTGCGCTTTTGGCTGGACCGGGGGGTGGACGGATTTCGAGCCGACGTAGTCCACAACATCGGTAAAGATCCGCTGCTGCTCGATCTTGATTCCGAACAAGCCGGTGTGCCACGCTTCTTGTTCAACGACGAAGCTCATACCCACGAGTACTTGCGCGAGATTCGGAGCCTGCTCGACAGTTACGATGGCGACCGCATGATGGTCGGCGAGGTGGTTCTATTCTCGACCGAGCAGATGGCGGCTTACTACGGGCGCGGCGACGAGCTGAATCTGGTTTTTAACTTCAAGTCTTTGTACGCGCCGTGGCGGGCCAGGGCATGGGCCGAGTGCATCCGTGAGAGCGAAGCTGCGCTTTCGCCGCAGTATGCGTGGCCGGCTTGGGTGTTGTCGAATCATGATCTCCCGCGCCATCGGACTCGTTATGGAGGCGAGGCGCAAGCACGGGCCGCGGCCTTGATGCTCCTTACTCTCCGGGGCACGCCTTTTGTTTATATGGGGGAGGAGTTGGGCCTGCCTGAAGCCGACGTTCCCGACGAAGCCCGCGTGGATCCGGGCGGCCGCGACGGATGCCGGGTATGCATTCCTTGGGACGCGAGCTTGGGCGCGGGTTGGAGCGAGGAACCCTGGCTGCCCTTGGCGCCGGAAGCGGGTTTGCGAAACGTGGAGGCTCAAGCGCAGGATCCAGCCTCGATGCTCAACCTCTACCGCCGCCTGATCCGTATTCGAGCCAATAGCTCCGCATTACGAGAAGGTAGCATCGAAGTGCTGCGCCACTGCGGCAAGTTGCTCGTATACCGGCGCTGTATGCAGGATGATTCCCTAATCGTGGCGGTCAACTTCTCAGCCGCTGAGGTGCTCTGGGAAGATGCGCCGGCGTTGGCCGTGGAAGTCGCGAGCGATGCACGTGGCGAGGGCGAGGCCTTCGGCGGCTCTTTGCGCCCCTATCAAGCCCTGCTCATGAGTCCGCGTCTAGCCTAGTGTGGCAGGCTTAGCCGGCCGACGCGCAGGAGATCCGTGCCGTCAGAGTCCATGAGTCCGCGCCTAGCGTAGTGTGGCAGGGGTAGTCCGCGTACTCGTTCCCCGCCGATGCTTCTTAGCTACCTTTAGCCCGCATTATTCGTGAAACCTCGTCGCGAGAGTCGCAAGCGCCCGTGAGATCGGCCCAAGCGCAGCGATGAGGCCCGCAGGCGTACTTACAGTACGTCGAGGGCCGAAAAGCGAGCACGGGCCGAGATTGCGGGCG
>JAJRWY010000300.1 GCA_024276575.1 Candidatus Binatota bacterium | reverse complement strand
TACGCGCTGCGTCGTAATTCACTGAAACCAGCATAGACTCGGCGCTTGGCGATGCGGGCAGGAGTCGTACGCCAACCCGCACCGCCCGGAAACGTATTCCGAGCCGTTTGGCTGAGAGGCAACCCCGCACCAACTTTGTATCCCCAAGTAGCCCTGGCGTCAATGGTTTAGATAGTTTCAGCCAAAGCCTTTTCCGGCTCTCTCCAAGCCGCGGCTCGGTGGCTCGATGTCTCCGGCCGGGCGGTCCTGCCTGCCACGGTTTTGCCGATAGAGTGTCCAAGCGCTACAAGCGTAGCCATCATGGCCGGTACTCCAAGGGATGCAGCGACGATTCTGCCTTTGCGGCAACGAGCCGGAAGGCTCGAGGTTTTCATGGTCAAGCGCCACTCGGCGATGGGTTTCTTGGGTGGGGCCCATGTTTTCCCCGGGGGGGCGGTCGAGGAGCGGGACCGGGATGCAGGTATAGATTCGTATCTCAGCGGCCTGGACGCGAGCGATGCCGCCACGGTGCTCTCGCTCGATGACGTCGACCGCGCTCGGGGCTTGTATGTGGCGGCGGTGCGCGAGCTGTTCGAAGAGGCTGGGATTCTACTTGCCTGTCGCGCCGGAGGTGAGTGGGTAGAACTCGAGCGCCCAGGGGGCTCGAGCGGCGCCATACTGGAGCAGCGAGCGCGGCTTGCCGGCGGGGAGGGAAGTGTTGCGGAATTGCTCGCCGCCTACGGACTCAGGCTCCCGCTCGATAGGCTGGCCTACTTTGCTCATTGGGTTACGCCGCCGCAGGAGAAGAAGCGTTTCGATACGCGTTTTTTTCTGGTTGAGGCTCCAGCGGCCCAATCCGCGGAGCATGATCGCTGTGAATCCGTTGAGGGCGAGTGGTTGGCTCCTTCTCGCGCTTTGGAGAAGTACCGGGCTCATGAGATCGGAATGGTGCCACCAACCATTGCCTCGCTCGAGAGCCTCGCCTTGCATGATTCGCCCGCCGCAGCGATCGAGGCTGCAAGGGGGGCGACGGTCGTTGAAATCCGCCCGAAACTCTCGGCTACCGGGGAATCGGTTTCCCTGCTTTACCCCGGCGACAGTGACTATGACAGCGGCATCGCGGGCGATCCGCAGCAAGCCGGACGGGTCAACCGCTTGGTCTTGAGGGACGGTCTGTGGTGGAGGCCCTGAACAGGGGGGCTTGCCGCGAGTGAGAGTTCGTTGGTCCTCACTGGATGCGATTTGCCGGGAGTTCAGCGATGTGGCCGGGGCGTCTTTCTTCGTCAAAGACACAAACGGCCGTGTAGCTGCCGGGACCCGGCCCGCCGATTCTCCTTGCCGTGGTATCGGCCGCTTGGATTTCCAGGGTGTCGATGCCGGGACGCTGGAAGTGGCGGGCAATCCCGCAGCCGGGACCGTGGAGCTTTTCGTTGCGGCTTGCCGGCGCGAGTTGAACTACCAACTAACGGTGGCAGACATGGCCGAAGCCACGGCAAGACTGTGGCGCCAAACCAATGCTTTGTTGAGGATGACGGCGAGCACTAACTTGGCACTGGACCCCGGCGCCGTACTCGACCGCATTATCGGACAACTATCGCGTTCCACTAATTTCCAAGGTGGAGCGGCGGCTATTCGAACTCCGGAGCAAGCCGAGTACAGAGTTTACCGGGGCGGCAGTGAATCTTTACTGTGCGGAGTACCTCTGGAGTACTTAGAGTCGCTGGAGGAGGCGGTGCGGCTCATTACCGACCACGACGTCGATCGCGAGGTGAAGTTCGATTGTACCGCCGTGCTCGGCGCCGGCGCTCTCGATCACGGTCCGGTCGCCGTGGCGCGCTTGGAGACGGACAAGGAGTGTTACGGGTTTCTTCTGGCTCCAGCCCCCTCGGTGGACAAGATTACCTCGGAGGATCTCAAGGTGTTCGGTGCCGCTGCACAGATTCTCAGCGTGGCCATAGAAAACGGTCATACGCTCAGCCGTGAAAGAGAGTCCACCCGGCTTCAGGTGGAAAATGAACTTCTCAATGCGCAGACGCGCGACATGGAGGAGATCCTGCACGTAGTCGCACACGATCTCCGTTCTCCGATGACCGCCATGTACGGCTTCATGCACCTGGCTCTGGATCAACTCGAGGACCTCACCGCTTCTTTGGCGCGCGAGCGTAAGAGGGAACTGGCCGAGCGGGCGGAAAACATAGTGAAGCCGCTTCAGGAGGGGGCCGGCAGCATAGAGAAACTGAACCGCATGGTTCAGCGCTTGCTTGATTTCTCTCGCGTTGCCCGCCTCGAGTACAAGTTCGAGGATATAGACTTGCGGGCTTTGGTCGAGGAAATAGTGCGCTCGTTTAGTTACCAGCTCGGGACCAAGGACATCGACGTGGAGATCGGTGAACTGCCGGTGATCCATGGCGACCGTGTTCATCTTGAGGCGATGTTTTCCAACCTGGTGGACAACGCAATAAAATATATGGGTTCCTCGATGCCCCGGGCGATTCTGATCGGCTGCGTGGATCCGCAGCAGGGGATTTTCTGTATAGAGGATACCGGCGTCGGGATGTCTCCCGATCAGGTTGCCAAGGCTTTCTTGCCCTTCCAGCGCTTTCGTAGCGATGCCGCTCCTGGTGAAGGCATCGGTCTTCCCTACGTACGAAAAATCGTCGAGCGGCACGGAGGGCGTATCTGGTGCGAATCCCGGGAGGGGATCGGCACGAAGTTCTTCTTTACCTTGGGACGTGGAGCCGGGGGAGCACTACCTAGTGAGCCCGGCTCAGATCCACACTGAGTTTTCATGAACGATGCCGTCTAGGGTTTCGAGCCGGTTTTTATCGCGCGTTGCCTTTGGCAGCGTTGCTCAGCACTACTCTTCATCCTTGCCACGCGTTCCAAGGTGTCATCGGAGGTCATGATCGAACCCTCGGGGAAGTATTTCCGGCATGCGTCGCGGGCGCTGTGAAGAAGGGCCAGAGCCCGGCCGGATGCTGCGGCGGTTTCACAGTAATCGGGCCGTGCAATGCCGGTGGCCGCGGCTTTTTCCACTGCCTGGTATGCCGAGGCGATACTTTGCTTGTAGCGCATCGCCTCTTCATCGAGCGATTGGCGCTGCTGTGGACCGGGCAGTTTCGCCAGGAACAAGGCCGCGATGGCCACGCAGAAGAGGACCGACAGGGCAACCAGCGCCGGACGCGAAACCCGTCCATATTCGCTTCGTCGCGTTGAAGGACTGCGAGTGTTCATATGCTGTTCATCTTCGATCTTTTTCCCGGCTGGTTTATCCTGCCCGGCTCTCGTCTTCTCGGCTGCATTAATCTGCATTAATCTGCATTATGGATGAAAGCTCTGCTACGAGGTTTCATGCACAATGCGGGTTTATGCACCATTGCGGCGGACCGTAGCGGTCGATGCCCAGCTACTTACCCTACTGAATACTGACGCCTGCAAACATGGCCGCAAAGTCGCAGTGGACTTCACTGTAAAAAGCGGTTAACCAAAGTTGCCTGCGGTCGCATAGCTCAGCTTGGTTAGAGCGCCTGCCTCACATGCAGGAGGTCCCTGGTTCGAGTCCAGGTGCGACCACCATCTCCATCGAGAAGCCGAGCTACGAATCTGAGACGTTCGTCCATGCGTTTACACTCTTTCCACGGCATCTGGGGTCCTCCCAAATGCGTCAATGTGTAAACCATGTCTCCGGTACGTTCTGTCGGCTATGTCTCGGGTAGGACATGGAAATAGTTCACGGGTTGCCACGCCGTAGACCACAGGGCGGATGTGGCAATACGTC
>JAJRWY010000299.1 GCA_024276575.1 Candidatus Binatota bacterium | reverse complement strand
CGCCGCTGCCGGAATCGCCACCGCCGGAGTCCCCACAGCAGCCACCGCCACCGCCACTACTGCCGGAACCGCTACTGCCCGCACCACCAATATCCGAAGTGTCGGTGGACGCGATGACCACATGTTCGACAAACTTGGGAGTCGCAACCGCAGTACCGAAGTTCGGGCCTCCGCCGGTTCCGGCGTCGATCACTTCACAACGAGTCTCAGCCATTACCTGTTCGTTACCAGGCGTCATATTTACACTGGTCACTGCCAACGTGGCGATACCCACTACTGGGTCACCGCCTTGGGCCGGCCAGCAATTGACGCGCTCGTAGACCGGGACGCGAACTATCCACTCATTGCGCTCGTTCTTGTTGGCCTCGAAGAGCTGCTTGACCTTCTTTATGAATTCGCTGGGCTGAACTTTAGGTGCGTAGCAGCCGACTTCGCTGTCGCTATTGCCGTCACCGTTACGGTCGGTACCACTGTCGCTATCGCCCTCGCTATCGGTGTCGCCGTCGCCGTCGCGGTCTTCGCCGCTGTCACTGTCCATCTCGCTATCGGTATCGCCGTCACCGTTGCTGTCCTCGTGACTGTCGCTGTCACCGCTGTTGCAGTTGCCACCGCCTCGATTCTCGTCGTCCACATCACCCGACGGATCGTCCTCGCCATTTGGGCCGCCCCCGCCCTGGCCGGGGTTGCTTACATCGACACCGTCTTCGTTGTTGCCATGGCCGTTGTTGTTATGGCAACCGGAGTCGCTGTTACCATCGCTATCGGCGCCGCGCGAAGTATCGCTATCGCCGAAGCCGCCGGAGTGATCGCTGTCGGTGTCGCTGTCGCCGTCACCGTTGCTGTCGATGCCGCTGTCGCTGTCGCAGTCGTTCTCGCTGTCGGTGTCGCCGTCGCCGTCGCGGTCGCGGCCGCTGTCGCCGTCGCTGTCGGTGTCACCATCGTGATCACGGTCAACGCCACTATCACTGTCGGCGCTGTCGGTATCACCGTCGCCGTTGCGGTCGATGCCACTGTCACTGTTGCCGTCGCTATCGCTGTCGCCGCCGCCGCTGTCGCTGCCACCGTTGCTGTCGCTATCGGTATCACCGTCGCCGTTGCGGTCGATACCACTGTCGCTGTCGCCTTCATTATGGCTGACGTTGTTTTCATCGATCTCACCGACGAAGTTGAACTCGGTGTCGCTGGCCACCACCTCGGGACTCTCGACCTCCCCGGTGATGAGTTCATCGAGCACTGTTTCCAGATTCTCGACCGACGCCGGCCATTCCTCGAAGGTGTGCCAACTCGCGCAACTCTCTTCGTCGGTGGGGTAGAGCTGTATCTTGTTCCCCGGCGTGCAAGGGTTGTTGGTCTGGAACCAGGAGTCCGGCACACCTACCGGCAAGCCGATCTGCCCGGGCTCGAGTTGCTGCACTGCAAGCAACGCCGCGGTCGAATCGGCGGTCACCGAAAAAGTATCCAGTCCGAGAACGCTACCCAGCAGCGTCGACACCGCTCCGTTCACTTGGTCGTCGCGCCTAGCTACCAAGCGGATCGCGGTAACGCCCGTGTCCGTTGGTATCAGAGTCCGCGACGCCGCGTCCCAGCGGCCCATGATTACGTCGGCCGGAGAGATCGAGATCGCCACATGCGCCGCTTGGTTTTGCTGCGAGTAAGTATTGATCGACTCCATGATCGCAGCTTTCTCGGACGCCGTGAGCTTATGCTTGGCGGCGCTCTGCGTGGGGCCCAGTTGCGTATAGATACGCCCGAGCTGCAGCACCCCCGACGACACGGCAGCATCGGCCGAGTTTTGGAGTTGTGCCTTGGTGGTAAACATAAAACCGACATCGACCACCAGAGCCAGGAAGCCCGCTAGAGCGATCGCACCCAGCGCCGCTAGAATGGCTATGGAGCCGCGCTCACCTTTTCTTGCTCGGAACTTCTGCATGACTAACTCCTGCCCTCTATTGGAGTTCAACGACGGTCTGCGCCGTCACATTTGTTATCGGTTCGCTAAGGCCGCCGCCTATACCCAAAGCGGAGACCAACGACAGCTCCAGCGGATACTCAACCCCGACCGTAAGCGGAGTCCCCGCCGGCCCGCCCGCACCACTGACCGAAACCACCGCCACGCCGCTATCGAGTCCGGCTTCTTGCATGGCCGACAGCGCGCGAGCTTTGATCTCCGCCGCGCCCGGATGCGCCGCACCCGTGGCCACCGAGCCGAAGCGCGCAGCTTCACGAACCGTAGATGTCAACACCTGATGTTTATGAAAAGCCGTTCCGAACTCCACAATCGCAAAAATTATCAAAAGGAAGAACGGCAGAGTCATAGCGAATTCCACCGAAGACATTCCCCGGCAATTCCTGCTTTTTCGCCGCAGGCTAAAAAAACCGCGCGCAGGGCTGCCTTTGGCCCCGGTTAAGCCTTGGAACCCGTCGCTGTATAACCTTCTCGCCATCTTCATCCTTTTGAAAACCTCGGACTTGCGGCGGAACCAACCGCAGGCCGCAGGCCATAATTGCAATAATCACACCAAGTTCCAGCGCGAGCTTTTCGTGCGTTTTCGCCAGAGATCTCCCGCCCCCCTGCGCCACCCTAGCGCCCGTGTGGGTAGGGGGAGCGGAAGGGAGCAGTCTCGCAACGCCCTCATGGCCGCTGCCCAACACCGTTTTTTGGTTTAGTTCAGTAACTTAGCGACATCGTCGAAAGTGCTTTCAGGCTCAGCAGGTCCGCCGCCCCGCTAGCAGCCGGCTACCACGCAAAATGGGGGTCGTACGAACATGAACCGCGCCGGCTTTTTTGGTGCGGGGAAAATCCCGCGTGAGCGCGTCACTGCTCCCGCACCCGGATGGGTAGCTTCGGGTTAAATCGCTGCCTCGATCTCACCCAACCTCCTCGTCAACTTCAGATTTTCACGATAATCAACCGGAACCACCAACAGCGAAGGCCCAGGAAAGGCCAAGGCCCGGCTCAGCACTCCGCGCAATTTTGCCGAGTTTTCACATCGATAGCCTTTCCAGCCCATGGACTTGGCAAGACCCACCCAGTCCGGGCTGCCAAACGCCAGGTCCGAGTGGCGGCCGCCGAACTGGTTCTGCTGCTTCCACTTGATCAGGCCGTATGCGTGGTCTTCCCACACCATCATCGTCAAGTTGCATTCCAGGCGAGCCGCGGTCTCCATCTCCTGTAGGTTCATGAAAAAACCGCCGTCACCGGCAATGCCGAGCACCCGTCGTTGCGGGAAAACCAAGCTAGCAGCAATGGCGCCGGGCAAGGCAAATCCCATGGAGCAAAAACCGTTGGGAATCAGGCAGGTGTTGGGTTCCACGCAATGGTAGTAGCGGCCCACCCACATCTTGTGGGCACCCACGTCGGAAATCAGGATGTCTTCGGGCGCGAGTAGCTCGCGAACGTCCCACAGGATTTTTTGCGGTCTAATCGTACCCTTGGTGTCGTCGTCGCGATGCTTTTCGATATCGCGCTTCATCAAACGCCGGGCCTTGCGCGTAAGGGAGTGGTCGAAGTCAAAAGCACCACCGGGCGGCGCCTCGATCAACCGCGCCTCGGCCCTTTCCGTGAGCATCCACAAAGTGTGGGCAAGGTCTCCCACGACCTCGACCTCGAGCCTGTAGTTCTCGTCGATTTCGGCCGGCAGAAAATCGATATGCACTATCTTACGGCAACAGTCTCCGTTCCATAACCGCGGGTGATACTCGACCATGTCGTAGCCCAGGGTAATCACCAGATCCGAACTCTTGATGGCAACGGCAGGGTAGTCCAGGGCCTGAAGCCCCACACTGAACACGCAAGACTCGCTGTCTTTATCCACGCAGCCCTTGGCCATGAAGGTAGAGACCACGCCGATCCCGGTGCTCTCGACGAAACGCCGCAACTGCTTGCTGGCACGCTTTCGGATGCAGCCGTTGCCGGCCAGAATTACCGGACGCTTGGCCTTGGTGATGGCCTCCCAGGCGCGGTCTATGATTTTTTCGTCCGGCACCGGGCGCCGGAAACGCCTTACTTCGATCGGCGAGCCCGACGCCTCGCGGGCGGCGATGTCCTCCGGCAGTTCGATCAGGCAGGCACCGGGCTTTTCGGTACGCGCCAAGCGTACCGCCTTGCGCACGATCTCGGGGATGTTGTCCGGGTGATAAACCGTTTGCGCCCATTTCGTCACCGGACGAAACATCGAGACCACATCCATTATCTGGTGGGATTCCTTGTGCAGCCGCTCGGTATCCCCCTGCCCGGTAAGCACCAGGACCGGCGCCCTATCCATGTTGGCGTCGGCGACTCCGGTAATCAGATTGGTCGCACCCGGGCCCAGAGTCCCCAAGCACCCGGCCGGATTACCGGTAAGGCGCCCGTAAACTTCAGCCATAAAAGCAGCGCCCTGCTCGTGGCGCGTGAGCACGAAACGGATCTTCTTCGAAGCCGCCAAGCTCATCATGAAATCCGCGTTTTCCTCGCCTGGGACGCCGAAGATCAGTTCCACACCCTCGTTCTCGAGGCACTTAACAAATAAATCCGAGGCTTTCATCGCGACAAGACCCTACCCCCGGCTACCCGGCGGAGAAAGCGCTCCTCTCCGGCAGCAAGGAAGCGAGAGGCCCGGGCTGCTTTCAAACCATCTCGAAAGCGACACCTAGATCCGGTTGTGGCGAACGCGGCAATTCAATCGGCCTAGACCCGCTAATACGCAAGGCGCGCGGTCCGGCAATCCCGTCCATACGCTTCTCGACCCTTATCTTCATGGGAGACTGCGGCCATTCAAACAGCAGCGCCCGCGGGGCCGAGTCGTCACAGCGCGCGCCCAGCAAGTCCGACCATTGCCGTCGCGCCGCGTCCAGATCCTCCGCTTCCAGGCTAAGCTCGAGCAACGCCACTGCCGGCGGACTCCCGGCGTCCCGCCGGACATCTGTTTGGCGAGGAAGCCAAGGATTATCGTCGAGTTCCGGATGGGACTCGGCAAGTTGCACGACCAATCCTTGCGCCTGTTTGGGATGCAGGAAGACTTCTTTCCATCCGGGGTTGGACACGCTCAGGCCGACCGGATCGTAACCGAAGGCCCGCAACCGCTCCACCGCCGTATCTATATCCGGCACTTTGAAGGTCACATGGTGGACGCGGGGCCCGCCATGGTCGAGAAAACGGTGGAGAAAGCCCGGCTCCTCACCCACCGGTTCGATGACCTCGAGCAAGGCTCCGTTGGAAAAACGCCACTGGGCTCCGCGAAAGCCGTTGCCGGGCCCACCGCTGTAGGGCTCGGCACCCAGCACCGATTCCAGAAACCGTTCGGCCGCGACACAGCTTCGAGCGCCGCAAGCCACATGATCGAGCTTTATTCCACGCATATCCGCTGCAGTCCAAGCAGTGGCCAGGCTGCTACTCCACACTCACTACGGCCTTCACTATCTGTAAAGCTTCGGTGGTCGCCCCCGACCTCGAACCCTTGGCTTCGAGAGCCCGCAGCGTCTCTTCCCCGCTGCTGAGTTCGCCGAAAATACTGTGATTGCCGTCCAAGTGAGGCGTGGGAACGAAGGTAATGAAGAACTGGCTGCCGTCGGTGCCCGGCCCGGCGTTGGCCATACTGAGTTTGCCGGGACTGTCGTGGCGCACCTCAGGATCGAACTCGCCATCATATTGATAACCCGGGCCTCCGGTACCATTGCCCAACGGGTCCCCGCCCTGAGCCATGAAACCCTCGATCACGCGATGGAAGGCCAATCCGTCGTAAAAACCCAAGCGGGTCAAATAGATGGTGCTGCCGACATGCATAGGAGCGGCTTCCGGCAAGAACTTGATGCGTAGCTTGCCGACATTGGTCTCGAGATCCCAGTAGTAGCTCTTGGAATCGTCGAAAGTAACGAGCGGCGGAGCCGCGAGCTTGGTCTTCCATTGCGCGGCGGAAGTATCGATTCCTTGCTCTTCGATGAAACGGTCGATTGCGGCTATCGCTGCGTCACTTGTCGTAGTGTCGGTCATTGGACCCTCCTTGTGCGGGCAAACTCGTAACATCGAAGCATTGCTCGCGCCAATCGATACCGTGGCGCGGGCGGCGGCGGCAGCCACGAATTCCGGCCCCGATTGTGGAAGTAGAGCTTCGCTTGCGTAATATGGAGAGTTAAATCCACCCCAAAGGCCCCATGAGGAAGCAAGCCAATGAGCGAGACAAGCAATAACCGCGGCAGCGAAGAACTCAGCCGCTTGGGCTCCAATCTCACGAACGAAATCGGCAAAGTCCTGGTCGGCCAGGAAACCATGGTAATGAGGCTGCTTACCGGTCTGCTTACCGGCGGGCACGTCCTGCTCGAGGGGATGCCGGGATTGGCCAAAACGCTGGCGGTAAGATGCCTGGCTGAGACCATAGACACGGGATTCTCACGAATTCAGTTCACCCCGGACATGCTTCCCGCCGATGTCACCGGCACCGAGATCTTCAACCCCAAAGACGGCACTTACAGCATCAAGAAGGGTCCGGTGTTCTCCAACCTGATTCTGGCCGACGAAATCAATCGCGCACCCGCCAAGGTTCAAGCAGCGCTTCTTGAATCCATGCAGGAGAGGCAAGCCACCATCGGCGGCAAGAGCTACCCGATGGCCGAGCCCTTTTTGGTGCTGGCAACGCAGAACCCGATCGAGCAGGAAGGTACTTACCCCTTGCCCGAGGCCCAGGTGGACCGCTTCATGATGAAGCTCAAGGTCGACTACCCGAGCGCGGAAGAAGAGCGCAAGGTGCTCGACCGCATGGCGGGGGGACAGAGCCTCCCGGCCTTGAACAAGGTCTCCAATCCTGCGGAAATAGCCGCGGCTCGCAAAGCCGCCGAGGCGGTTTTTGTCGACGACAAGGTGCGCGACTACATCGTAGATCTGGTGCGGGCCACGCGCGATCCGAAGGCCTACGGCGCCGCCGAACTCGAAGGCATGATAGAGTACGGGGCCAGCCCCCGCGCCTCGATCTATCTGATGGTCGCAGTCAAGGCTCACGCGTTTCTGCAAAGCCGCAGTTACGTAACCCCTCACGACGTCAAAACGCTTGCTCCCGACATACTGCGGCACCGCATCATCCTTAGTTACGAGGCCGAAGCCGAAGGCAAGAGCCCCGAAGACCTGATCCAGCGCGTGCTCGACACCGTGTTGGTACCCTGAGCGGGAGGCTGCGGCCGGCATGCTCGCCAGCGAGATAATACGCCGGGTCAAAGAGATCCGCATCCGTACGGGCAGACACGTGGCCGACGTGCTCGCGGGCGAGTACGTCTCGGTTTTCAAGGGCGGCGGCGTCGAGTTCGAGGAGGTTCGACCTTATGTTCCGGGCGACGACGTCCGCTCGATAGACTGGAACGTCACCGCCCGTACCGGCTCGCCCTACGTCAAACGCTACGTCGAGGAACGCCAGCTCACACTAATGCTGCTCGCCGACGTCTCGGCCTCGCAGGACTTCGGCTCGGGTCCGCGATCCAAGCGCGAAGCGGCCGCGGAGCTGTGCGCATTGCTGGCGTTCTCGGCGATCAAGAACGACGACAAGGTCGGTTTGGTGCTGTTTCACGGCGAGATCGAACAGTACATTCCGCCGCGCAAGGGGCAGAAACACGCTTTGAGAGTAGTGCGCGAGGTGCTGGCCCATGGGGAAAGCAACGCCGAGCTAAGTGCAGCGGTAAATCGTCACGGACCGGGGGCGCAGCTATGGGAGCGCCTGAGAGCTTACCTCCCGATCAGCGGCGGGCGGCGGATGCGCCCGGCACGGCAGGCTACCGACATCGGCCACGCCATGGAGTTCTTGCTGTCGGTAAGCAAGCGCAAATCCGTATGTTTCGTGGTCAGCGATTTCATCGACGCGGATTTTGAGCAGGCGCTCAGAACCGCGAATAGAAAACACGACGTGATCGCCGTGATGATAAGTGATCCGCGTGAGTTTGAGTTGCCGGATATCGGACTGCTGTCGCTGCAAGACTCTGAAAGCGGCCGCAGCCGCGTCTACGACACCTCGTCTGCGGCTTTTCGTAAGGCCTTGACGAGCAGTGCCCGCAACCGGGTGGACTCGCTGGAAAAAAGGCTGCGGTCATCAGGCATCGACTTCATACACATCGACGCTTCGCAGTCCGTGGTCGAACCCCTGGTCAAGTTCTTTCGCAT
This sequence comes from Candidatus Binatota bacterium, assembly GCA_024276575.1. Taxonomy (GTDB): domain Bacteria; phylum Desulfobacterota; class Binatia; order UBA1149; family CAITLU01; genus JAJRWY01. The sequence continues at coordinate 15,505 of JAJRWY010000299.1, read as the reverse complement.
GAGGGAAAGGAGGATGAGACGCTGATCCTCGCCCGGTCGAGACTCGTTGTGCTGCTGTCGTTGTCGCTGGCCCTGCTGGCTACGGCCAAGCCCGCCTACTGCGAAGACCCGGAGCCGCTGCAGCGGCGCACGCGCGTAGGCCCGGTTGAGGTCATCGTACGGCTCGAGCCGCCGGCACCGGTAATCGGCGACACCCTCGAGCTTACGTTGGAAGTCAGGGCGGAAGACGGTATCGAATTGTTGATGCCTGAGTTCGGGGAATCGCTCGACCGTTTCGCGATCATCGACTTCGCACCCTCGGAAAGAGTCGACAGCGACGGATACACGGTTGCGACCCAGCGCTACACTTTAGGAGCACCTTTCTCCGGCGAGCACGACATCCCGCCGATAATGGTAGAGTTCGTCGACCGCCGGCCGGGAAAGCGGCCCGCCCCCGAGGGAGAAGACGCCTACGAGATCGTCACCGAGAGGATCCCTTTCGAAGTAGCCTCGGTAAGTCCGGGAAAAGTATCGAAGGATATGGCGCCGCCGCTCGGCGAGCTTGATGCCCTGAACCCACCTTCGAGATTGCGCTGGCCGGCGCTTACGGGCCTGGGAGTTTTGGCGCTGGGGGCGGGAATCTTGATCTTCCGTTTCGTTCGCCGGCAGCAGGGGAAGACACGCCGGCGGGATGCATATGAAATCGCCCATGCCCAGCTTGCCGCACTGATGGCCCGGCGGCGGCCCGCTGCCGAAGCCATCGATGCGTTCTTCGTGGAACTCTCCGGCATCGTGCGCCGCTACCTGGAGGATCGCTTCGAACTCCGCTCTCCCGAGCTTACCACCGAAGAATTTCTTGATGTCGCTTCCGGCTCGCCGGACTTGAACGACGACCACCGGCGCTTCCTGCGCGATTTCCTGCGCAGCGCGGACATGGTGAAGTTCGCCCGTTTCGTGCCGGGCGCGAACGAAATAGAAGAAGCACTCGAGGCGGCGACCCGTTTCGTAGAGCAAACCCGGGAGGCCCCCCGTGTTTAGCTGGATCGGCATGCCGGGACTGGAGTTCCGCGACCCTTGGTTCCTGGCGGCAGCATTGCTGGCGCCCGTCATTTACGCCTTGGCTGCCGGCGGCTCCTCGGCGGTCGTCTACTCCGATACCGCCCTGGCCGATGCAGCCCCCCGTTCCCTTCGCGTGCGCTTGGTCAAGCTGCCGGCGATATTGCTGGCGGTGGTTGCCGTGCTGCTTGCCGTTGCTATGGCAGGACCCAGAAGCGGAGACGCCACGACGAAGATCAAACGTGAAGGCATCGCGATAATAATGGCAGTGGATCGTTCGGGTTCGATGGACGCACGTGATTTCGTTGCCGGCGATAGCAGCGTAAGCCGTCTTGACGCCGTCAAACGGGTTTTCCGCCAATTCGTCAGTGCCGATTCGCCGGGCGGCGGCCGTCCCGACGATCTCATCGGCATTGTCGCCTTCGGAACTTACGCGGACGGTATCTGCCCGCTTACTCTCGATCACGCCAACCTGCTCGCCATACTCGAACAAGTAGAGGTAGCGAAAGAGCGCTCGGAAGCCGCCACCGCCGTGGGCGAAGGTCTTGCACTAGCGGTCGAGCGGATTCGCGAGCATCCGGCAAAGTCGAAGGTGATAATTCTGCTGACCGACGGCGTAAACAACGCAGGGGAAATAGATCCTCTGCAGGCCGCCGACCTGGCTGCGCAATACGGAATAAAGGTCTACACCATCGGCGCCGGGAGTAGCGGCTTCGCCCCTATCCCGGTTAACGCCGGTGACGGACGCGTGTACTTGCGCAGGGCACGGGTGGAGATCGACGAGCAGACTCTCAAAGACATCGCGGCGCGCACCGGCGGGCGTTATTTCCATGCTCGTGACGCCGAGGGTCTCGACGAGGTCTACGCTGAAATCGACAAACTGGAAAGAAACGAGATCACCGAGATTCGCTACCTGCAGTACCGGGAGCACTACGCGGCACTGACTCTCGCGGCGCTGTTGTTGCTGGCCATCTCACTACTCGCCGGGGCCACCATACTAAGGAGGCTGCCGTGAGTTCATTGCACTTCGCCGAAGTGGGTTGGATTCACCTTCTGTGGGCGGTATTGGCCTTTACCTTCCTTCTCGCCTGGCTCGAGCGGCGTGGGCTCGAGGCCGTGCGAACCCTGGTGTCACCGGCACTTCAGGACAGATTGTTGCTGCGCCCCTCTTCCACACGACGCAAGCTGCGCTTGCTCTTCTTATGCCTCTGCGGCGTTTTCATGACCATCGCGTTGATGCGGCCGCAGTGGGGGCTGCGCTTCGTGGCTACGCCGAGGGTCGGCGCCGAGATCATGGTGTGCCTCGACGTCTCCAACTCGATGCTGGCCGAAGACGTTACGCCGAATCGATTGGAACGTGCCAAGGCTGAACTGCGCGACCTGCTTGCTTACCTCGACGGAGACCAAGTGGGACTGATCGCCTTCGCGGGCCGCGCCACGGTTCTCTCCCCGCTGACTCCCGATTTCAGTTTCTTGCGCTTGGTGCTCGATGAAGCCGGCCCGCACAGTGTAGCCCGTGGGGGAACACGCCTGGAAGAACCAATCCGCAAAGCGGTGGCCGGATTCGGCGATTCGGCCGGCGTTTCGCGATCCATTCTGCTGATTACCGACGGCGAGGACCACGATTCGTTCCCCAAAGAAGCCGCAGCAGAGGCGGCAGAGCGAGGCATCCGTATACTCGCGATAGGATTCGGCGACGAAGCCGGCAGTGAAATTCTCATCTCCGATCCGCAGACAGGGGCCCGCCGACCCTTGCTCAACAGCAACGGCAACCCGGTCATCAGCCGTCTCGACGGTGCGTTACTACGTGAACTGGCATTGACGACCGACGGCGCTTACATCCCGGCCGGCACCGGCGTGCTCGATCTAGAGGCGATCTACAAACGCCACATTGCCAAACTGACCCGCGGTAAACTCGACGGACGTGGCCGAACCGTCCGCAACGATGCTTTCCAGGTGGCATTACTGCTGGCGCTGTGTTCGCTGCTGCTGGCAGTGTCGGGAACCTCGGGGCGGACGCAGAGCAAGCTGCCCAGCCTGATGCTCGCTATCGTGCTGGTGAGTTCTTCTCTCGCTCACGCCGCCGACCCCCCGCCCGGTAGCGGCGCAAGCAGCGGCTCGAGTAGCGGCCTGAGCAGCGGCTCTAGCAACGGGGCGGGTAGCGACACCATGCAACAGGCCGGGGAGCGAGCCCCGCAAGCGCAGGCGGAAACGGCAGCGCAAGCGGCAGCGGATATGCCGGATGATCCGCGCGAGGCTTACAACCGCGGGTGCCTAGCCCTCGACGAGCGAGACTTGGACCGCGCCGAGGGGCTCTTCGAACACGCGCGTAACAAATCCAGAACCGACGCCGAACTGCGCTTCCGCGCCAGCTACAATCTGGGATGGACCGAAAGCCTACGTGCCGACGGCCTGCTCGACGACGATCCGCAAGGCGCGTTGGATGCGCTGGCGCGTGCCGCCGACTGGTTCCGTAGCGCCATCGCTTTGCGTTCAGGAGACCAGGATGCTCGCCGCAATCTCGAGATAGTGCTGCGTCGCAGCCTCGAATTGGCCGATAGTCTGCGCAATTCGGAGCAAGCCAAGCTGCTGGACCGGGTCGATGAAGCCATCAAAAATCAACGAGACTTCCTTTCCTCGCTCCGGCAAGCCGTCGATGCGGCCGCGACCGAACAACGCGCCGGGGAAACCGAAAAACTCAGGCAGGAGCTTCGCGATCTGGCAGCCGCAGAGTTGGTCATCCTTTCCGACTGTGAACGCCTGAGTGAACAGGCCGGGCGCGAAGGTGCGACGATATCCTACACTCCCGAAGAGGAGCGCAGCCCCGAACAAAGCGCGCGTGCGGCGCAACTGGACAACATGCTCCATTATATGCACACGGCGCGCGAGCGGATGGGCCAAGCCCGCGCACAGTTGCGCCGGGTCCAAGCGCAACGAGCCTACCGCAGAGCATCCGCAGCACTCGGCGAACTCAAACGCGCTCGTGACCAGTTGCTCGATCCGGTTACCACTCTCGACGGCCTACTGGGCGATTCACTGGAGTTGATGCAGTTGAGCGGCCTCAAAGCGGCCTTGGATGCACGCCCGGCTACGGAGAACGACGAGAATGCAGCGGTGGGTTTATGGTTGACCGCCGGGCACCTTGAAGAAAGTCTCGGAGAACTGGCACTGCGTGTCTCGGAACTACAGCAGCGGCTTGCGGCGGGGGTATCGCGTGCAGCACAGATGCAGGAACAGGGTGAGAGCATCGAGAAGCAACAAGCCCAAGCCGTCGAGCAAGCTGCGGCCGCCGAACCGTTGCTCGGCAAAGCGGTGGACGAAATCGGGCGTGCTACTGCAGCGGTATCTTCTTCCGGCGCCTTGGCCGCGCTGGAACACCAACGGCGTGGAACCGACGCGCTTGCCGAAGCCCGCGAGCAGTTTCTGGACCTGAAAAGGCTGGTGGAGTTACTCTACGTCAATCAAGCACAAGTGGTCGAAATGATCTCGCCGCAGAAGCCGGATCCACAAGCAGGCACGGCGCCGGGAGCACCGGGCGTACAGGAAGGTGATGATCGGGCCGCCATGGAATACGCAGCGGCGGCCGCGCAAACCCAGGAACGCAATCTCGAGCGCGCCGCTCGCGTCGCAGGAATCATCAACGGCGAATCGAGGGCCGTCGAAGACAGTCTCGCAGCGTACGGCGACTCGCACGGTCAACCCGGCACCGGCAACGCGGCAGCCCCGGGTGCCGGCGGTAGCAGCGAAGGGGAAGATCGCGAAGGTTTGGAGAACCAACGTAAGCGATTGGAAGCAGCCGCGCACTTCTTGCTGATTGGCCGTGCGGCCATGGGATCGGCACTGGAATCGCTGCAGATACTCGAGCAAAGCGAGTCTGTCGACAAGAGTGCTCTTGCCGATGCACGGGCGGCGGGCGGCGAAGCTTTGAACCACATCGAGTCTTTGCGCCGCTTGTTCTTCTCCGTCATCGAGCATTTGAAAGACACCGCGCGCAGGCAACTCGAACTCGGGGATCAAACCGAGGAGGCCGCTGCTCTGGCCTCGGGGTCGAGCGAGGAAGAAACCGCCCTGCGGCTCGGCCCCTTGGGCAAACGCCAGTTCGGGTTGGCCACGATATCGGGCAAGATTGCCGAGGCACTGAACGAGCAAGCGCAAGTCCCCCAAGACGGAGACGAGGATTCCGCCGCACGTATGCAGGCGGCAGCCGAATATGTGCTCGCGGCAAGAGACGGCATGGAAACCGCGGCGGAAGCCATGACGGTGAGCCCACCGCGATTGGATTCGGCACGGTCCGATCAAAACGACGCGTTGGAGCAATTGTATGAGGCCATAAAGCTGCTCGAACCTCCGCAACAGCAAGAGCAACAATCCGATCAGAACCAGCAACAGCCGGAACAGTCCGGAGACCAGCAACACGGGGACGACGATCGAGAAACCCAGGGCGGGCAGCAACAGCAACAACAAGACCCCGGACGGCTCTTACAAAACGTGCGTGACCGTGAAGCCGAGCGCCGCGAGAAGCAAGCCCGAAAGCACAAACAGGGCTACGAGCCGGTGGAGAAAGACTGGTGAGCGCAACCCGCCGTCCCAGACTCGAGATCTGCGCCGCCGCTGCCGGCGCCTTGGCCGTGTTGCTATCGGCCGCGGCCCCGGCCTCGGCGCAACATGCCGAGCTACGCGCCAGCCCGGCGCCTTACTACGCGGGCGTCGCGTTCGATATTCAGATTAGCGTGACCGGTTTCGACGAAGACCCCCAACCGGTGGTCTCGCTGAAAGAGCCGCCGGGCACTTCTCTGAACCTGGCCGGTGTAAGCCCGAACATCAGCCAATCCATACAGATCGTGGACGGACGCGTAAGCCGCAGCAAAACCGTACGCTTCAATTTCAATTACCGTTTCACCGCTGAAATACCCGGCACTTACCGGATCGGACCTGCGGTCGTGACCCAGGGAGACAAAAGCAGCCGAACCAGCATTGCACAGTTCACGGTAATTGACGTCCCCAGCGCGGGAGACCAGATGATTCGCCTGTTACTCCCCAAAGACCCCGTGTACGTGGGACAGCGCGTGCAAGTAAAATTACAGTGGTGGGCTGAGCATTCATTGATGTCGAAGCTCATCAATCCAGTCGCCCGGGTACCCTTGTTCGACCGGGGCGAGGATTTCCTTTTCATTGACAGTGAAAACACGGACAGCCCTCACGGTATGGTGGTTGAAACTGCGGCCGGTGCGGTCGAGTTCCCCGCGCAACGAGAGATTCGCAGGCAGGGGGGGAAACAATATGTAGTAACCAGCGTGGAACGCACCATGATCCCGCTCAAAAGCGGCGTATTCGAGATCCCGGCCTCGACCGTCGTGGTCGATGAAGCATTGCGATGGCGCCGCGACCTCTTCGGCCAACGCATACCTACGCAACTCAGGAAAATTCGCAGCACCGACTCGCCGCGTACGCTCAGCGTCAAGACTCCGCCTTCCGCCGGGCGCCCGACGGGCTTTACCGGTACCGTCGGGCAAGCTTTCGCCATCGAAGTCAAGGCCGACCGCTCGGTAGTAACGGCGGGCGATCCCATAACACTCACCATCACGATCAAGGGCAAGGCTTCCCTGGAAGGCGTTCAGTTGCCTTCGCTAGTGGCGGCGGGCCTGTCTCCTGAGCATTTCCGCGTTCCGGCCGGAAGCATCGCCGGCATCGTCGAGGGAGGCGCCAAACGTTTCGAAGCGACGATCCGGGTGATCGACGACAAAGTCACCGAGATCCCTCCGCTGCGCTTCTACTGGTTCGATCCGGAACTACAAGCTTACCAATCTGCGGCGTCGCTGCCCATAGCACTGTCGGTCAAAGCTGCTCGCTTCGTGGGTGCCGGAGACGTGGTTACCGCCCATGACGATGAAGCGGACGAAGCGGCGGCCGGTAGCGGGTATCGAGACATCCAAGCACCATCCGATGACCGGGCAATGGCAAGGCCCGCATCCGGAGGCCAGACCGTCTTCACTCTCAGCGGTGCCGATCTATCCGTGGAGCGCAACCTCGACACTCTGCTCGGACGTAAGCGGACGCTGCTGTCGCAGCCCCTCGTGCAGATACTGGTCTACTCTGCAGGCCTGCTTGCGGTTTTGATGGCGTGGGTAAGCCGCCGGCACGCCGACATGGACCCGCGTACCGTGGCCCGGAACAAAGAACTGCAGCATCTGGCCAAGACCGTTGCGAGCAGTCAAGACACGGCCGAGTTGGCTGCAGCGCTGAGAAGAATGGGAGCCATCGCGGTCAATGTACCGCGCCGCGAACTCGACGCGCTGCTCTCGCAATGCGATGAAGAAGTATACGCACCCGGCCATAGCGCGACCGCGATAGATCCCGGCTTGAAGAAAAAGGCCGGAGAACTCGCGCGCACTATGCTGGAGAACTCGAAATGAACCGGCACGGTACCACACGTTTCAGGATTGCAGGCCGCTACGCGGCGCTACTCGCGACCGCTGCCGTGATGTCGTTGGCGCCTTGTTTTTCGCTGTCGCTGCCGGCCGCGGTTGCGGCGGCGCAGGGTGCATCGGCGCAACCGCATAGCGTGTCTACGGCCTCCGGCGACTCCGCTCGCAGGGCCGGGCGGGAACGCCGCAAGTCCCCTGAGGATCTGCTTCGTGAGGCGCTCGACAGCTACCGCGAAGCCCAATCGTTATCCGACACCGGCCGGCGTTTGGCCGCTTTCGCGAGGTCGGAGCGATTGTTTAACGCGGTAGTGGACTCCGGAGCCGGCACCTCAGCTTTGTTCGCCAACCTCGGGACTGCGGCGTTGCAGGCGCGGCACCTGGGTCCCGCGATCCTCGCCTTCAGGCGTGCCTTGGCCCTGGACGCGGGAAATCAGCAGGCTCATCGCAACTTGGTCCACGCTCGCGGACTATTGCCGGCCTGGGTGCCGAAACCCGAAGAGAGCCAGATACTCGACACTTTTTTCTTCTGGCACTACTCGATGTCGGCGACGCAACGCTCCGCTGCCGCAGCGGCGATATTTCTACTTCTGTGCCTACTGGCGGCACTGGGAATACGGCGGCGAATGCCGCATGCCCGTAATGCCGCGCTACTGCTATCGTTGCTCTGGGTGGCTCTACTCGCCTCACTGTCGGTAGAATCGCGCCGTAGCGCCTCCGACGATGCGGTGGTCATAGTTTCCGAAGTGGTGACGCGCTCGGCGGATTCTCCCAACTCGCCGCCGAGCTTTGCACGCGCTCTGCCCGGCGGAACCGAGGTGACAGTAGTAGAAACCCGTGAGAACTGGGTGAAAGTCCGGCTCGGCAACGACCGTGAAGCTTGGTTGCCACGCGGCAGCATCGCTTCGATAGGCGCCGATCTACGGCACTGACGGAAACGAAACCGCCAGGATGCCTCGCCCCGCACTTTGGACCCGGCACCTCCGGCCTGGTACCTCTGACCTAGCGTCTCCGGCCTAGCGCGTCTGACCTAGTACCTCCGGCCCTGGCGCGTCTGACCTGGCGCCTCCGGCCCAGCACGCCGGGCGCTGCGCCTCTGACCCGGTAGCTATGACCCGCAGCTCAGTGGCAGACGTTGTTTTCCTCGAAGTCCGAATCTTCAATCTGTATGGTCATGTGCCCGATATAGAAACGAGTCTCGACCAAGTCGCGCACCGCACGCAACACCGACAAAGGCTCAGCCCCAGGCTCGATCACCACGTGCCCGCTGAGCGAGTGCATGCCGCTGCTAATCGTCCACACATGCAGGTCGTGAACCGCCGCAACCGCCGCGACCCGGCAGATCGAATCGCGAACTTCCCGCACGTCGATATGTGCCGGTGTACCTTCCATAAGCACCGACACGACTTCCTTCAAAAGACTCAGAGAAGAGTAAACCACCAGTGCCGCGATCAGCAGCGAGGCTAGAGGATCCACCCAGTACCACGAGTAGAGCCATATCAGCAGCGCCGAGACGATTACGCCGATACTACCCAAGGTATCGCCCATTACGTGGAGCCAAGCGCCGCGCACGTTGAGACTTTCGTCGCGGGCCGATCGCAACATCCACAAAGCTGCCAGGTTGACCGCCAAACCGCCCACCGCCACCGACATGGCGGTCAGAGCCTCTACCGGCGGAGGATCCGAGAAACGCTTGAAAGCCTCAAGGAGGATGAAGCAGGCGACCACGATCAAGAACACCGCATTCGACAAGGCGGCAAGGACCTCAGCACGGTAAAATCCGTAGGTCCGGTCGGGAGTGGCCGGACGCCTGGCCATGTACATGGCAGCGAGCGATATTCCGAGCGCCGACACGTCGGAAAACATATGGCCAGCATCGGCCAGCAGGGCCAACGAATTCGATAGATACCCGCCGATGACCTCCGCCAGCATGTAGGCGGCCACCAACGCCACCGTTATCAACATCGGCCGGGTATGATCGCCCCCGGCGGCGCGGTGATGATGGCTCGCGCCGGCTCCGTGATGATGATCGTGGGCGCTCACGGTCGAAATGGCTATACCCTGGTGGGGTATATAGCAAGCGCCATACGGGGCAAAAGCTCGGATGGCATCAACGGCTCAGCAGCTCCGCTACTTGCGACGACACCTCCCGCTCGAGTTCGAGCGCCGCTGACAGTTGCTCGCGATACTTGCCGCAAAACTCCGGCAGCACTTTCGCGATCAGCAGTGCAGCAGTCTTGTGCTGCAAGGCCTTGCGAAGATTTCCAAGCAAACGAGTCCTCTGCGGCGACGGTATTCCCGGCTTGATGGACAAGGTCTGTATCAGAGGACGCAGGCCCGACAGGGAGGCACGTAGTTCCGCACCGCTCCTGCGTGCTTCGTAGCCGCAGGCAAGGTCGGATGCGGTTTCGGCACGGCCGATCAGCGCCGACAGAGACGACGGAGCCCCTCGGGGGTCGCAAAAGTCTGCGAGACCGTCACCGTCGCTATCGCCGGCGCCTTCGACGTAGTCAGGGATTTCGTCGTTGTCCGAATCGCTGTCGCGGTAGTTGGGCAAACCATCGCCGTCAGCGTCTTTGCCGCAATCGTTCTCGCGCGAATCGTCGATGCCGTCACCGTCACAATCGCGCCCGCGGCACTTCGGCCAGGGCCCGTCGACGACATAAAAGCTTGCTGAGGCCGAACGCCGGAACGGCGATATGCGCAGCGGCACACGCAGCGGGCGGCCCGAAAGTGCCGGCTCTCCCGCCAAACTTGACGCAGCGGCACCCACGGTCGCGTGCAGGCGAAGCGTGTAGAAACCGCGGCCCGCAAAGTCATCGAAGTTCGCACTCCATGCACCGCTAATGGCATCGCGGGCGAGCCTGACCGGGACGGAAGCGCCATCCGGCCTCTCCACACTCCCGTCCACCACGGCACCGGATTCCACGGCATTCAAGAAAGACAAAGAAGCTCCTATTATTACCGGTTTATAGGAAGAAGCCCTACGCGGAACCACGTCAGCGACGAAATCCGCACGCGTCCCGTTCAGCCAAGCCATCGCCACCGACTCCTGTGCTGCGACGCCGGCAGTGACTACCCGTAGCCGCCAGCGCCCAGGCGCCGGATCAGCGATGCGTACGATGGCATAGTCACTATCGAGCAGCTTCGGCGCTGAGTCGCGGGAGTATCGCCGGCCGCCTGGACCGGTGAGATCGAAAAGCACATCCCATTTGCCACCGGAGCCGGCGCCGCTCAAGAAAACCACCAGTTCCGCGGCCCTGGACTCGACATCGAAGTCGAAGACCATGCGGTCGCCGGCTCGCGAACCGGAGCGGCGGCCTTTTACTACGAAGTCCATACGCGGCAACAGCAGGGCTTCGCCCTGAAGGCGTACGGAAAGCTCGGCGAAAATAGCCGGCAACTCCGAGGATCGATTGACCGCCCAAGCCATTCCTTCGCCATAATCGGACAGTCCGGCAAGCAGCCCGCGGTCGGCGTCACGGCCAAGCGCAAGACTGAACCATCGCACCCGGCGGCCACCCAAAGCGCGCTCACTTCCAGCAGGCTCCACGCCGGCATTGTTACGTCCGTCGCTAAGAAGAATCGCCGCCCGGCTACGGCCCTGAAAGGTCACGCTCTCGAAGGCATCGTAAACCGCAGTGAGCATGCTGCCCAGCGACGTCGATCCACCGGCCTCGAGGGCGTTGATCTCGGATTTCAATCGCGCGGCCCGCGCAGGAGTCAACTCCGCGATTGGCGAGATGAGCTTTGGGCGTTCTCCGAACGAAAGCAGTCCGAGTTGTACCGGACGCCCGAGGTTGAGATCCACAAAAGCGCGCGCAGCCGCTTTGGCGCGCGAGAGCTTGGAAAAGGCGCAATCGGCTTCATCTACAACGCCGTCGGTATCGTCATCGCGGCGATTGGCGCACAACTCCCGCGGACCCGGCGAATCGGGCCAGGCCATACTCTGCGAAGTATCGATCACCAGAAGAACCTGATCTTCGCCGACAATGTCATTGACGAAACTCGGCGGCGCCGAACACGATACCGGGGCTTTCGCATGCGGTAGATCCTCGGGCATCCGTAGGAAGCCGTAGTTCTCGAAGATGGTTTCCCAATCGGACTGGAAATCGTGAAGAATGGATTGTTCGCTCGACTCCCAACGCCCGCTGCGGAGGTTCCAGCCGCGCGCGCACCAGCTCTCTTTACAGCCCGGCAAGCCGTCGGCACTCAGCGCAATCCGTACGGGACCCGCAGCCGTCATCTGCAAGCCGTCGAAACCCAACGCAGCCTCTCCCTGTGGATTCACCGTACCCAGATTCAACGCCACCCGCATCGGCGGCGAGCCGTCCCTCAGTCCACTCAGTACGAAACTTGCCGGCGCATCACTTATGGATCGCAAAGAGAGGTTCTCGTTGAAGTACAGGATCCTGCGGTCGAGCAATTCCAGCTTGCCGGCCTCTCCGCCGATCTCGTAGGCGTCTACGGCGACGCTCAATTGCCAGGTCAACGGCGCAAGATGGCTGATATATAGATGAAGGCGCGGCGCCGGCAGGTCTCCACTGAGCGTTATCGCCTCCACGGTCGTGGTAAAAACCGACGTCGCTTCAGCACTAAGGAAATCGCTTGCATCGAAGGGTCCTAGCGGCATCGCGCTACGCGGGAGCAACCCCTTCAGGCTGATGCGCGTAAGCGGAGCAGGACGCGGGCATATGGAGCCGTGGCTGCGCAAACGATCGTGATTCGACGGTACCGAGAATTCGCTGGCGAGTAGCGCCTCGCAGCGCCCTCCGGGACAATCCGGGTCGCGAAGGCAATTCGATCCGCTTTGCGGCCCCGCCGAGCAGCGCATCGACCCCGCCGCCTGCATTACGCTGTGATTACGCTCATCGAGTTCTCCGGCTTCGAAGCCGGGTCCAACACCGCAAGCACCGCGGCGGTGTTGGTCGTCATACTGATCTCCCAAGCCGAAGACCTGGTGGCCGAGAAGGTGCAGCAAATGGTCGGGCCTCAACCACGAGGGGCTGAAAACATCCGCGTGGACACCGAGACGGCCGAGTCCGCTACCGTCGGAGAAATAGGCGCCGCCGGATCCGGCCGGAGAGGCATGATACCAAAACAAGGCGAGGTCTTCGTCGGCGTGGCCGGCGGTAAGCCTGATCTCCTTTACCCGAACCTGCCCTTCGCTTGCGTCACAGAGAAGTTTGGACATCGAAGCCAGGGCGGACTGAGCTTCGGCCACCTCGCGATGACTGGGCGCGAAACGAAAGTTGACCTCGAAACGCATTTGCCCCGTGGCGGGATCGATACCCCGACCGCCGGCGTACAACGAGGTCGTCGAGCCGAGCACGCAGAACAAAGCGAACAGCGCAGCCACGAGCCACACTCGCGGCGCTACCGGCCGGCGAAGCAAAACCGCGTAAAGCGGAGTCTTGGCTTTTCGAAAACCGCGCAATGGGGAAACACGCGCGTCGAAACCCGCGCTAAGCTGCATTATTCCTGAAACCTCTGCGACGAGCCTCGAGGGCCCGCTACCCCGGCCCGTTCGCCGCTCGCCGGCTCACGGCTCACCATTTTTCGGCCCTCGACTTAGAGTTAGTACGCCTGCAGGCCTCATCGCTGCACGTGAGCCCAACTGAGCGATTTCGCAAGCACTTACGACTCTCGCGACGAGCTTTCACGAATAATGCAGACTAACGAGTCAACGGAGCAAGCCGTAGACGCCGTTTGACGATAATGCCGGAGTCTAGGCCTCGCAAACTCCGGCATCCAAGAAAAGGCTCCCGGCGCGGGGAGGCTGCCGTATGGCGGCCTCCCCGTAGCAAGCGGGATCCGGACCCGAAGGGCAATCCGAGCACTTCAGGGCGCGCTATTGAGAAAGGGCACTACGTCGATATCGCCCTTGACGATGCCGGCCGGATTCGTACTGCACCAGTAGTTGTTCTCCGCTTTCACCTGCACAGCCGTCGCGTTGTGGGCCTCCTGCGGAGCGTCCACCGCGTTGATATTACCGCATAAAGTATTACGGCCGGGAGAAGTGACCCAGGCACCGTCTATCATCAGCGACCCGCCGCCGAGATCCATACTGCCGCTCTCGCTTACCGCAGCCCCGCCGAGACCGGGCTCGGTAGAGCCAAGGCCACCGTTGTTCAGGAAGGTATTGTCCCACAGCGAAGCCGTAGCGCTACCCTTGACGAGAACACCGCGGAACGTCGCGTTGGTAAACAGGTTGCCTTCCAGAATCGCCTCGACACCGCCGCCCAAGCGCAGGCCGCGGGCACAGGCGTCGACATGGGAGTTCTTGAAGTGAACCACCTGCGTGTAACCGATGCCCTCCGAAAAGCGCGGCCCGAGGCAATCGTAGGCGGGCGAGATCTGCGGCCCCATGGTGCAGCGGTCGATCAGATAGCGGCCACCGTTGGTCATACGCAACGGTTGATTGCACCCCACGAAATCGACCTGCCGGAAAATTGCGTTGTAGTGCTCACGCAACAAGGGCTCGGGACTGGTCAGGCCGATGTTACCGATGTTCTGCGCACACTTGTCGCAACCCTCGGACACCGAAAGGTTCCGGAAGATATTGCCGACGCCGCTACTGTCATTCGACAACGCATCGTCACAGAGACGCTGGAAGGTCATGTTCTCGACAGTGTTGTTGACGCCTGCAGTATGTATCCCCTCGTAGAAGAAACGCACCGTGAGATTGCGGACCACGTTGTTATCGCCGCGCAGTGATAGAAAACCCGTGCCGTTGTTTATCTGCGGGCACTGGCACAAACCGCCGGGAAGCAGAGGGTCGTTGCACTGGCTCTGGGATACCGGAATATCCGGGCAACCGGGGTTTAACTCGAAGGTAATGTTGTTGCTCAACCCGTCGATGATCATCCCGTTGCAGTTGGTAGTACGCGCGCCCCAACCCGTTGCATCGTCGAGCAGAATCGTAGTGTTCTGGCAATCGAAGGTTATGGTCCCGCTCGGAGCGCCACATGAGGCGATCGCTGCTTCGAAGGCGGCCTGCGTGCATTGGATGGCGCAGGAGTAAGAGCCGGCGGTGTTCACACAGGTTACGCCGGGATCGCACTGGTCGAGTCCGAGCGCACACTCGTCGATGTCACTGCAAACGCCGCCGGTGTTCTGGTAACCCGGCTTGCACTCACAGATCGTGTAGGTCGCATCGGGCTGCGATCCGTCGGGGCAATACAGGCATTGCACCGAAGCACCGACTAGGCCGCAGTCTTCAGCCAGGCACTCAGGAGTACAACCGTCGCCGTAGACCTGGTTGCCGTCGTCGCACTCTTCGAGCGGGCCTTCGGGGCGTCCATCGCCGCAGGTGAACGTATTAGTGCAGTCGTTTTCGCAACCGTCACCGTTGACGGCGTTGCCGTCGTCGCATTGCTCGACACCGCTCCAGACGAAGCCGTCGCCGCACGAGGCCGCAACACAGTTATTCAAGCAACCGTCGGTCTGTATGGCGTTTTGATCGTCGCAATCCTCGACCCCCGCCCATACGAAACCATCACCGCACGACGCCGCTGTGCAATCGCTCAGGCAGGCATCGGTATCCACCGCATTGCCGTCGTCGCAAGCTTCTCCGGGATCAAGAAGTCCGTTGCCGCAGGTCTCCAACTGGCACGTAGCGCTACAGCCGTCGCCGCTCACGGTGCCACCATCATCGCACTGCTCGCCGTTCTCGACGATTCCATTGCCGCATACCGGCGTTACAGTGCAATCGGGCTCACAGCCGTCGCCCGGAACCGTATTGCCATCGTCGCAAATCTCGACACCGGCCCACAAGAAGCCGTCGCCGCACGAGGCTGCGCGGCAATCGCTCAAACAAGCGTCGGTCTGCACCGCGTTCTGATCGTCGCAATCTTCAACTCCGGCCCAGACCACTCCGTCGCCACAGGAGGCGGCGCTGCAATCGCTCAAGCAGGCATCCGTATCCACGGCGTTGCCGTCGTCACAGGCCTCGACTCCAGACCACGTAACTCCGTCGCCGCAGGAAGCCGCGCTGCAATCGCTCAAACAGGCATCCGTATCCACGGCGTTGCCGTCGTCACAGGCCT
>JAJRWY010000298.1 GCA_024276575.1 Candidatus Binatota bacterium | reverse complement strand
TGTAGTATTTCTATGGTGATGCGCCTGCCTTTGAGCATCACCACCGCATGGCGCTGCCCTACCGAGATCAGTTTAGGGCCGTCGAAAACCCGTTCTCCTACGGCGAATACGTCCTGTTCTCCACTGTCGGCATTCTTGAAACCGCGAAGCCGCGATTGTCCACTTCCGCCGTGCCGAGGAGGAGTAAGTCGACGTTGCGTGCGATGGCCTTGGTGTTTTGCGCAACATCCTCGGCTCCGGTATCTACGCCGAAAAGGTTACGCCGGAAAATTGCCGACTCATTCAGTCGCGGGCTAGGAGCCGGCCGGGCTGCGAGTTCGCCGGCACCGCCGCTAGAGTTCCCGCTAGCGCTACCGGGTGTGATGGCCGGATCCAGGCGATATTGCGCTAGATTGCTGATCAAGGTGGCACCCGCCAGAGCTGCCAAGGCGATCAAACAATACCGTCCGACGCCGACCGCTCGCCGCACAACGCTGGTAGGCCACATGACGAAAGGTTAGGTAAATCCCTGTAGCAATTCAAGTTTTTGCTGCAATGGTACTGCAGGGTGAAATTGACTGCCGATCAGGGGCGGGCTAAGTTCGCATCAATCGTTGGCCCGGCGTGAGCCGCCACGGGCGGCATCTGAACATGACCAAGCACAGTGAGAAGAGCAACGGCGGCGCCGGGCATTCGGTTGAACGCGAGAATGAACAGATTTTAGTTCGCCGCGGTAAGCTGCGTGAACTGCGTGAGACCGGCAATGCTTACCCGAATGATTTCCGGCCGGATTCGACGACGGGTGAATTGGTTGCCGGGTTCGGTGACCTCGACGGCGATGCCGTGGCTGAGCAAAGTGGCAGCTATCGTCTGGCCGGCCGCCTAGTCGCGATACGGAAGTTCGGCAAGAGTACCTTCTTGAAGCTGCAAGATGCCGCCGGCGGGCTCCAACTTTTTGCCAATTCCCAGGAGTTGGGGGTCGAGCCATACCAGCGTATCAAGAAACTGGACCTCGGCGATATAGTGGGTGTTTCGGGTTCTCTGTTCCGCACTCGCACTGGGGAATTGACCCTGCGCATTTCGCAGCTGCAGCTGCTGGTCAAGGCGTTGCGGCCGCTGCCCGAGAAGTGGCATGGGCTCAGCGACAAAGAAACGCGCTACCGCCGCCGCTATGTCGACCTGATCGCCAACCCCGCAGTTCGTGAGGTATTCCGCCGCCGGGCCGAGATCACCTCCGGTATCCGTAGCTTTCTCTGCCGGCGCGGTTACATGGAAGTGGAGACTCCGATGATGCAGCCGCTTGCCGGCGGTGCCGCGGCGCGGCCTTTCGTTACGCATCACAACGCCTTGTCCATGGATCTGTACCTGCGTGTGGCGCCTGAATTGTATTTGAAGCGCTTGGTCGTGGGCGGATTCGAGAGGGTGTTCGAACTCAATCGGAATTTCCGTAACGAAGGTTTATCGCGGCAGCACAACCCTGAGTTTACCATGTGCGAATTCTATCAAGCCTACGCGGACTATCGCGAACTGATGGAATTGATAGAGCAAATGTTGTTTGAGGTGGCCGGGGCTGGGCATGTGGAATTCGACGGCACGAGGCTTGATTTCAGCCCGCCTTTCGCACGAATGTCGATGGCGGAGGCCGTCGCTGCCAACACTTCATTGTCGGTCGAAGAGGCTGTGTGTGAGGAGAAGCTGGCGGCTCTGGCCGACGAACTCGAGATCGCCCGCGAGGCACGCCACGAAGGCTTGGGCTTGTTGGCCGACGTGTTCGAAGTCGTAGCTGAGCACAAACTGATAAACCCTACTTTTGTTACCGGGTTTCCAACCGCGGTATCGCCTCTGGCGCGGCGAAACGATGACGATGCCCGCTTTGTGGACAGGTTCGAATTGTTCATCGCGGGACGTGAGATCGCCAATGGATTCTCCGAACTCAACGATCCTGACGACCAGCGCCGGCGCTTTCTGGAGCAGGTGGCCCGCCGTGAAGCGGGAGATGAAGAGGCACACTTGCTCGATGAGGACTATGTGAGGGCGCTGGAATATGGCCTCGCGCCGACTGCGGGTGCGGGCATCGGCATCGACCGCTTGGTCATGCTACTTACCGACTCGCCTTCGATTCGCGACGTCATCTTGTTTCCGCATTTAAGGCGCGAGGGCGGCTGAGCCTTATGGGCTGGGAGCTGTTCGTCAGCCTGCGTTATCTGCGCTCGCGTCGAAGCGAGTTGTTCGTTTCGGTGATAACCGTCATCGCTACCCTGGGGGTGTTCCTCGGGGTAATGGTCTTGACTGTCACCTTGTCTATCATGACCGGTTTCGAGCAGGATCTGCGGTCTCGAATTCTCGGCATGCATCCGCATCTGCGAGTCAGTAAGCGGCTTGGCAGCGGTGTTATCGACCGTCCCGAAGAAGTGGCCGCCCGGGTGGCCGAGGACCCGAGAGTGTCGGACGCCACGCCTGTTGTTCAATCGCAGTTGCTGGTTTCATCCAACGGGCAGTTACTGGGAGTATTCGGGCGGGGAGTAGAAACCCATTCGGCGAGCAGTACGGCCGGCGTGGCCGGCTATGTGACCGAAGGCAGTGTCGAGTCTTTGTCGCAGCGCACCCTTTTTGCGGGCGCGCAGTTGCCCAACATAATGATAGGCCGTGAGTTGGCACGTAAACTCGGCGTTGCCCGCGGGGATGTGATCCGGCTGATGTCGCCCAGGATTTCCGCCAGTCCATTGGGTGCTTTGCCACGCAGCAAGCGTTTCGTGGTGAGCGCGCTATATGACTCGGGAATGAGCGAATACGATTCGGTTCTCGTATATCTGGACATCGATGCGGCTCGAAAACTATTGGAAATCGGCGATGTCGCCACCGGTATCGAAGCGCGTTTGACCGACCCATACGAGGCCCCCGCTGTCGCTGCAGATGTAAATGCCCGTCTGGGCCTGCCCTACTGGGCGCAGAGTTGGACTCAGGCCCACCGCAACGTATTCGAGGCTTTGCAGTTGGAGAAAACAGCCTATTTCCTGATTCTACTGTTGATCATCTTGGTTGCCGCTTTCACCATCGTTTCCACTCTTTATATGGTGGTCATGGAGAAGCGGCGTGATGTCGCGGTACTCAAAGCCATGGGTGCGACGGACCGTAGCGTGGCTCGAATCTTCGTGGTCAAGGGCTTGATGATCGGCACCGTAGGGACCTTTCTGGGAGCGCTGTGCGGATATCTCGCTTGCCTGGCCTTGCAGCGCTACGAGTTCATCGACCTTCCCGAGGGAGTCTTTTATGTTTCCACGTTGCCGGTGCGGATCGAGGCCGGCAATTTCTTGTTGGTGGCAGCCGCTTCGATGGTGATCTGCCTAGGCGCGTGTCTCTTTCCCGGGTGGAAGGCCGCACGGGTAGTGCCGGTCGATGTGCTCCGTTATGAATAACCGCCCGCAGCAGGTGGCGGCGATAAAGGCGACAGGGCTTCGTCGCTGTTTCCACGACGGCGAGCGTGAGATCGAAGTAATCCGCGGGCTTGATCTCGAAGTTGCCGGCGGAGAGAGTGTTGCTGTAGTCGGTGCATCGGGGGTTGGAAAGTCCACCTTGCTCAACATACTTGGAACTCTGGATAAGCCGGATCAAGGTGAAGTGCTCTTAGGCGGCCGCAATATGTTCGCCATGGCTCCGGTTGAGCTTGCCGCTGCGCGCAACAGGTTGATAGGCTTCGTGTTTCAGTTCCACTACTTGTTGGGCGATTTCGATGCGGAGGAGAACGTAATGATGCCCCTGCTGGTGGGCGGAATGGCTCCACGCGAGGCACGCCGCCGGGCGCGCCGCATACTCGATCAGGTGGGGTTGTCCGACCGCCGCAGCCACAGACCGGGAGAGTTGTCGGGGGGGGAGCAGCAACGCGTGGCAGTGGCCAGGGCGGTAGTGACGGAGCCCGAAGTGATTCTTGCCGACGAGCCGACCGGCAACCTTGATCCAGGTACCGCCGGGGAGGTTCATGACCTGCTGCGTGAGGTCCAGAACGAGTCGGGTTGTGCATTGCTCGTGGCTACACACAACCCGGCGTTGGCCTCGATCCTCGATCGTACTTTGCTCTTGAGTCCGGAAGGTCTGCTGGAGGTGGGGTCCAAATGAAATACGGCTGCTTCGAGCTAGCTGTTTTGCTTGCGGGCTTGCTCTGCCTTGCGCCGGTGCCGCTTCCCAGCGCTGAAGCTGCGGCCGTAGATGATTCCACGCCGGTGGCGGCGGTGGGAGAACAGCCACTGATCGTTGCCGCCATCGGCATGACGACAAACGGCCTGCGTAGGGCTGCTGCATCTTTATCTTCGGCGGGTCGCGCCAGGGCAGTTGCGGCGCCGCAGGCCGGGCCGATTTTCGAAGATCGGGCTGTAGAAGGGTTGCTTGCCCACGGTGCTGCGGTGCCGGCGCGGCGCGGGAACCGTGCTCCGCAGCCGGTCTCCCGGCCACGGCCTTTGCATACTGAGAAATCCGTTGATCCGCCTAGGGATTTGGAAGAGCTGACTCCCGGCGAGTCTACATCAGCCAGTGACAGCGATGCGATCGAGGAAGCGGGCGAGGTTGACGTTGCGGTTGAAGACGCTGCGCCGGCCGGACCGGCCATCGTCAAGGTTGATATCGAGGGTATCGACCGGGTCGAGGAGTCGGCGATTCGCATTCACATCGAGCAGAAGGCCGGGCGCCGCTTTGACGTTGCGGCTGTCGATGCCGACGTCAAACGCGTCTACGCCATGGGTTTTTTCGACCAAGTGTGGGTGACTCGCGAGGATGTATCTGGCGGAGTACAGTTGGTTTTTCATGTGCGAGAACGGCCCTACGTAACCGACATAGTCTACGAAGGCTTTGACGCTGTAGATATAGACGACGTCGAGGCCGCGATCCTGTTGAGGCCTCGCACGGTATTCGACCCTCAGAAAGCCTGGGAAGGCGCCCGTGCGGTGGAAAAGCTCTATGAGGAAGAGGGCTACCCCGACGCAGTGGTGCGCTACGAGTTGGAAACCGACGACAACAACGAAGCGGTGGTCGCCTATAAGGTGGACGAAGGTAAAGTCGTTCGTGTCCAAGAGATTACTTTTGAGGGTGTCCAGGCTTTTAGTCCGCGTAAGTTGCGCGGGATCATGGCAACTCGCGAGGAGTGGTGGCTGTCGTGGTTTACCGGTGCCGGGACTCTCAATGAGGAGGAGCTTAGCACCGATGTAGAGCGCCTCACCGCCTTCTATTACGACAACGGATATATTCACGTCCGCATTGACGAACCCGACGTAGAGCGCCGCAGCGACGGTTTATACATCACCATTCGTGTCGAGGAAGGTGGGCAGTTTCGGGTAGGCAACATCGAGTTCGAGGGCGATGTGCTGTTGCCCCAGGACGAGTTGATAGCGGCCAGCGGTCTCGAGCCGGGTACGGTGTTCAAACCCAGCCGCCTGCGTGAAGGGATCTTCGGGCTCACCGAGGCTTACGGGAACCTCGGCTACGCCTTCGCCGAGGTCGTTCCGGCCACGCAGGTCTATGACGACACCGGCTTGGTGGATGTCGTATTTCGTTTGCGATCAGGAGGCGTGGTCGGCGTCAGACGCATCGATGTTCGCGGCAACACCAAGACCCGCGACTACGTAATCCGCCGCGAGCTGCGTCTTCATGAAGGCGAGAAGTTTTCCGGTACTGGGCTCAAGGAAAGCCGCGACAGAATCCGGCGCCTGGGTTTCTTCGATGACGTAAGTATCGAGAGCGCGCGTGCGGAGGAAGAAGACAAAGTAGATCTCATAGTGAACGTAAAAGAGGGGCGTACCGGTACTTTCTCCGCCGGGGCGGGTTTCAGTTCGGCCGACCAGTTGCTATTGAACGCGCGTATTCTCGAGCGGAACCTTTTCGGGCGCGGGCAGTCGGTGCTTCTCAACGTGGATTTCGGTTCCCGCAGGCAAAACTTCCGGCTCGGTTTTACCGAGCCGTGGTTTGCAGGAATTCCCCTGAGCCTGGGCGTCGAACTATTTGACTGGGAATTTCGCTTCGATCGCTTCTCGCGGGGAGGATCCGGTTTTGCTTTGCGTGCCGGCTACCCGTTATGGGAACTGGGCTTCAAAGATGTTTTTGGGCTGTCGCTCGACAATACGCGGGTGGGTCTCGAGTACCGTATCGAAGACGCGAAAATCAACGGTATCAGCAAGAACGCGCCACCCAGTGTGTGGGCTGAAGAAGGTGCACGTCTGACCAGCAGCCTGCGGCCGTCGTTTATCAGAAACACCATCGACCATCCTTTCGACCCGTCGGCCGGTTCGCGTCAATCGTTCAGTGCCGAGTTCGCGGGTTTCGGCGGTGAAACCGATTTCATAAAGATCGAAATCAACGGACGCTGGTTTATTCCTGTTTACGAAACCGAAGCCGGCAGCCGCTTTGTATACTCTTTCGCCGGAGCGCTGGGTTATGGACTTGGCGACTCGGGTCCTAGCGGGCAAGAACTGCCGTTGTTCGAGCGCTACTTCCCCGGCGGTATCAGCACCGTGCGCGGCTTTGACAATCGGAGCTTGGGACCTCAAGAAGAAGTGCCGGATGATGCCGGGTTTCTGATTGACATAGAACCGATCGGCGGCAGCCAGCAGTTGATTCTCAATAATGAGTTCATCTTCCCGGTGCTTGCGGACGCGGGCTTGAAAGGCGTGCTGTTCTTCGACGCCGGCAATGCTTTCAGTGCCAAGGACGGCATTGATATGGGCAACTTGCGTTACGCGGTCGGTGCCGGGATTCGCTGGTTGTCGCCTTTTGGTCCGGTACGTATCGAGTTCGGCTTCCCGCTCAACGCTGAGCCCAACGAGCGCACGCGGCAGGTGTTGTTCTCCTTTGGCGCCCCATTCTGATAAAAATACAAACTTTGTAGGAGCGTAAATTGAAAAATACTGTGATTCTGCAACTTGCTGTGCTTTTGGCGATAGTTCCGTTGCTTTCTCCCGCTTCGGTTCCGGCCGAGGAGTTGAAGATTGGTTACGTGATATCACCGAGGCTGCTGATCGAGACCGAGGTCGGCAAAGCGGGCAACCAGGAGTTGAAGAAGCGGCTCGAAGATGCCCAGGCGCTACTCGATCGTAAGCGTAAGGAGATTCAAGAGTTTGAGGAGGACATCCAGCGCCGTCTGATGGTGCTCAGTGACGAGGAAAAGAAGAAACTGATGGATGAGCACGAGCGGCAGGTTCGTGAGGTTGCTCGTTTGCGTGAAGATTCTCAGCGCGACATCAAGAAGGCGGAAGCCGAGGTCATGGGCCGTGTCAATGAGCACTTGCGGGCTGTGATCGAGAAGTTCGGAAAGGATAACGGCTACGATCTCATTCTCGACGCCAACACATTAATGTATGTGTCCGGCAAGGCCGATATCACCGATGCTTTGATCAAAGCTGCCGACGCGGCGGAGCCGCCCGGGGCGGGCAAATAGGAACCACGCGAGCGGGGCCTGCCGCGCCGTGCTTCGAAACGGTGCGGCCCCGCTACAGCGCTTTGTGCCGTGATATATTGTTCCGGCAAAGTTGACTCACGGGGAGAAACGATTTGTCAGACGGAGCCTACATCCATCCCAGCGCCCACATAGAAGACGGGGCGAAGATCGGAGACGACGTAACCATCGGCCCCTATTCGATCGTAGGGCCTGCCGTCGAAATAGAGGAAGGGGCGCGGCTGGGACCGCATGTGGTGGTGGAGGGGCGGACCAAGATCGGGAAGCGAAGCCAACTCTACCAGTTTTGTAGTGTCGGCGCCGCACCGCAGGATCTCAAATATGCGGGAGAAGACACCCTGGTCGAGATCGGTGCCGATAACATAATCCGTGAGTTCGTAACCATAAATCGCGGCACCGCCGGCGGTGGTGGAGTCACTAGGCTGGGTGACGGCAATCTAGTGATGGCCTACGCCCATGTGGCACACGACTGTAGTGTGGGCAACCGCGTGGTGTTGGCCAACGCGGCAACCTTGGCCGGTCACGTTCAAATCGAAGACCGGGCCACGGTTGGAGGGTTGGTTGCGGTGCATCAGTTCGTGCGTATAGGGCAGGGGGCCTTCCTGGGTGGTGGAGCGATGGTGAGTCTCGACGTTCCGCCTTTTTGTATAGCCGCCGGTGATCGCGCCAGCCTGCACGGCTTGAATGTTATCGGCCTGCGGCGGAGCGGTTTGTCGGAAGAGACCATTAAGGAACTGCGGTCAGCTTATCGCACTTTGTTCCAGTCCTCCAAGAAACTCAAAGAAGCTCTGCAGATCCTGCGCGATCAGCAGTCCGGGTGCGCCGAGGTTCAGCATTTGGCGGATTTCATTGAAGCTTCGGAAAGGGGAGTTTGCCGCTAGCCGGCCCGTGCGGACCGGCTAGCGGCTCGCCTTACCGATGGAAAAGCTTGGGCTGATAGCCGGGAACGGGACTTTCCCCCTGCTGTTCGCTCGTGAAGCTCGCAGGCGCGGGCTCGAGATCGTCGCGGTGGCCCATCGCGGGGAGACGAGTGAAGAGTTGGAGCACGAAGTGGCGGCCCTTACCTGGGTGAGGGTGGGCCAACTCGGCAAAATGATCAGCGTTTTCCGCCGGGCTGGAATCAAGCGTGCGGTGATGGCCGGTGGCATCAACAAAGTCCGCTCTCTGTCCGCCCTGCGGCCGGACTTTCGCGGCATGCTGTTTCTCCGCCGAGTGGCTGGCATGGGCGACGATTCGGTTCTCAAGAGCCTTGCGGCCGAGTTCGAGGGCCGGGGTATCGACATAGTGCCTTCCACCCTGTTCCTGGAGCGTATACTTGCGTCCCCCGGGTTGATTGCGGGACCTGCACCTGAAGCAAGTGCCTGTGATGATATCAAGCTCGGGATGCGGGTGCTCGCTGCACTCGGACCGCTGGATGTCGGACAGAGCGTAGTGTTGGAGCGCGGCTTGGTGTTGGCGGTAGAAGCCATAGAAGGCACCGATGCCGCCATCCGGCGGGCGGGAGAATTGGGCAGGGGTGGAGCTACCGTTGTGAAGGCGGCCAAGCCCGGCCAGGACATGCGCTTTGACGTACCGGCGGTCGGGCCCGGCACCATCGAAAGCATGGTTGCAGCCGGAGCCAAGACGTTGGCCGTTCAAGCCGGCGCCACTATTGTTCTCGACGATGAATGCTTCGCCGAGACGGCCGTAGCGCATGGTATAAGCTGCGTCGGCATCGACGAGAACGGAGAAATAGAAAGTGTCTGAAACCCGACCTCTCAGGGCCGGAGTAATAGGGGTCGGCTACCTAGGCGGATTCCATGCGAGCAAGTATGCGGCTCTCGACGGCGTCGAATTGCGCTCGGTCTACGACTCGAACCCCTCACGTGCTGCGCAGGTGGCCGGTGACAACCGATGTCGCAGCGCTGCTTCATGTGAAGAGCTTTTGGCCGAGGTCGACTTGGTAAGTATAGCGGTGCCGACACAGGCGCATCTTGAAGTCGGTTTGGCGGCAATGGATGCCGGGGTTCACGTTCTCATCGAGAAACCTCTGGCTGCGGATTCCCGGGAAGGCAGGATTCTTGCGGCCAAGGCTGAAGAGAGCGGTTTGGTAGTGCAGGTGGGCCATCTCGAACGCTTCAACCCGGTGTTCGAAGACATGCGCTCGGTGGTGAGCAGCCCCCGCTTCATCGAGTGCCATCGTCTTTCGCCCTTCGCGGGCAGGGGCGGGGATACCAGTGTGGTCTACGATGTGATGATCCACGATCTCGATATCGTGGCCTTTCTGGTTGGTGAGGAACTGGCCGGAGTGGAGGCGGTGGGGGTTCCGGTGCTCAGTGCGTATGAGGACATCGCCAACGCGCGGCTGCGTTTCGAGGGAGGTTGTGTTGCCAACGTGACGGCCAGCAGGGTGTCGCTCAAACGTGAGCGCAAGTTACGTTTGTTCCAACCTGACGCCTACGTCTCCATAGATTTCGATGAGCGCAAGGTTACCGTTGCCCGCCGCAAGATCGGTGCCGGCGCTTTCGACCCGGCTCTCCCGATGGCGGCGATAGAAGTGGAGGAGCGTTCTTTCGACACTGCGGACCCGCTGCTCGATGAAGTCAGGGATTTCGTCGCCTGCGTACGCGAGTCGCGCCCGCCCAAGGTCGGAATCGCAGACGGTTTGATTGCCCTGGCCCTGGCCGACCGCGTTTTCGAGGCTCTTGCCGACGGGAGGGGCTGAGAGGTGGCCGGCCGTATCTTGATCGTCGCCGGTGAAGCCTCGGGCGATGCGCAAGCAGCGAGGCTGGTTTCCGCCATGCTCGAACTCGACCAGGATCTGGAGATTTTTGGAGCGGGCGGTCCTGCGATGCGTGAGGCCGGAGTGTCGGTCGACGTAGATATAAGCGAACTGTCGCTGATGGGAATATCGGAGTTGTTCGGCGGTTTCCGCCGTTTGTATGAGCACTACCGGAGCCTACGTGACCGTTTGCGAGGCTCGGATCCTCCCGACATGGTGATCTTGATAGATTTCCCGGACTTCAACTTGCGTTTGGCGAAGGTCGCCAAGAAAGCTGGAGTGACGGTATTCTACTATGTGAGCCCGCAAGTATGGGCTTGGCGCCGCTATCGCATGCGGGCGATTTCCCGGCGAGTGGACAGAATGGTCGTGCTGTTTCCGTTTGAAGCTGACCTCTACCGCGCTCATGGACTCGACGTTCACTACGTAGGGCACCCTCTTGCCGAGGAAGTCCGGGCTTCGCTTCCCGCCGTGAAGGTTCGGGACAAGTACGGTCTGGACCAGGACCGCCCGCTGCTGAGCTTGCTGCCGGGCAGTCGCAACAAGGAAGTCGAGGCGATGCTTCCGAGAATGCTCGAGGCTGCTCGCATCGTCGGGGAAAGAGCAAGTTTCGCCGTAGCTTCGGCGCCGGGTCTGGACCCCGCTTACGCCGAGCGTATGGTTGCGGAGGCAGGCCTGAATATCCCGGTGCTGAGCGACGACACCTACAACTTGGTGGCGGCCAGTGATGCGGCCTGCGTTAGTTCCGGTACGGTTACCGTAGAGTGCGCGCTTTTGGGTTGTCCGATGGTCGTGGTCTACCGCATGTCGAAGTTCAGTTACGCCATTGCGCGGATGCTGGTGAAGGTCGATTTTATTGCGATGCCCAACATTATATGCGGGGAAGAGATCGTACCCGAGTTGATCCAGGAACAAGCGAGTCCCAGCCGCATCGCGGAGGAGTTGTTACGCTATCTCGATTCGGCCGAATACAGGAGCCGGACTGCCTCGCGCCTTTCCCGGGTGCATGACGCTCTGGTGCAGCCGGGTGCCGCCTGGCGAGCTGCCGAACTGGCCTTGGAGTTGCTTCCATGACTCCGTTGCAATTGAGCCGGCGCCTGCTTCCGTATCTGAAGCCCTACTTCTGGCCTTATTTCGTGGTCGCGTTGTTTTGCATGGTGGCCTACAGCGCGACGTCCGGTGCAGTTCCCTATCTCGTCAGAAGCTTGGTGGACGATATTTTCGAGGCGCGCGACGAGAGTATGTTGCGCATGCTTCCCGGCGTCATCGTTGCAGTGTTTACGGTGCGTGCACTGCTCAATTTCGGCCAAGCCTACCTTTCCGAATGGGTCGGCCAGCACATCGTGTTCGACCTGCGCGAGGCCCTGCAGCGCCGCGTACTGCACCTGCCCTTGTCATACTTGGACAAAGCCGCGACCGGGAACATCGTGGCGCGGATCAACACCGATGTTTTGCTGGTCAGGCAGGCCCTGACAGAAGGCGTTGCGGCGATGATCCGCGATACCACTACGGTCGTGGTCTTGTTGTTGGTGGTGTTCTATCTGGATCCGGTTCTGGCATTGATCGGCTTCGTGGGTCTTCCCAGCGTGGTTATTCCCCTGCAGACTCTGTCGCGCCGCATGCGTAAACTCAGCCAGCGCGGTTTGGCCTCGTTGGGTGGGCTCAGTTCCTTGCTGCAGGAAAGCATACAGGGCAGCCGTGTAGTGAAGGCCTTCGGAATGGAGGAGTACGAGGCCCGCCGCTTCATAGAAGAAAACGAACGCTTGATGCGCCTTTCTCTACGCGCCGCGCGCATTCAAGCCTTTACTGCGCCGATGATGGAAGTGCTCTCGGCTTTCGCGATTGCCGCCTTGCTCTATTACGGAGGCCTTTCGGTGCTGGCAGGGGGGCGTAGTACTGGAAGTTTCCTGGCCTTTCTGACTGCGGCGGTTCTCATCTACGAGCCGGTAAAGAAGCTGATACGGACCAATAACGTGGTGCAAACCGGCTTGGGTGCCGCTACGCGCGTATTCGAGCTTCTCGACCTCGATGTTGAATCTTCAGGCGCTGAGAACTCGGTGAAGATAGAAGCCTTGCGCGATGCCGTGCGGTGGGAGAACGTTTCCTTTTCTTACGACAAAGAGAGGGTCCTTGACTCTGTGAACTTGGAGATGAAGGCCGGCGAAGTGCTTGCCCTGGTCGGGCCGAGCGGCGGCGGTAAGAGTACTCTGGCCGATCTACTGCCGCGCTTTTATGAGGTCGACGAGGGCCGCGTAAGCTTCGACGGTATCGACGTTCGCGACATAGACTTGCGTAGCCTGCGTGCGCTCATCGCGGTGGTCACCCAGCAGACCTTCTTGTTCAACGACACCATCCGCAACAATATTGCATACGGACTCGACGATTGTTCCGAAACGGCGATACGCGCGGCTGCGGCCGCAGCCAACGCTGCGGGTTTCATCGAGAGCTTCTCCGGCGGTTACGATACCGTGGTCGGAGAGATGGGAGTGCAGCTCTCAGGCGGACAGCGCCAGCGACTGGCGATCGCCAGGGCTCTACTCAAAGATGCACCCATACTGATTCTCGATGAGGCGACGAGTTCTCTGGACACCGAGTCCGAACGCTTGGTTCAAAGTGCCATCGACCGCTTGATGCACGGGCGTAGTAGCCTAGTCATCGCACATCGCTTGTCGACCGTGCGTCGTGCTGACCGCATTGCAGTGGTCGATGCGGGACGCATCGTAGCCAGCGGTACTCACGAAGAACTGCTCGAGAGCAGCGATCTTTACCGGAGGCTCTACGAGATTCAGTTCCAGGACGGACATGGCGATGACGCAGAGCAAGCAGAGGACGCATAATCGCCACGCGTCCGGTTTGCGCCGCTTCCCCTGGGTAGCCCGGGCCGAAGTGGCGACCCTGGCTTTCTTCGCCTGGCTGCTTCTTCGTCTGTTGAAGCTTACGGTGAGGGTGCGCAGTGAGAATGCCGGGTTGTTGCAGAAATGTTGGCGCGAGGGGGAACCGGTAGTGCTTGCCTTCTGGCACGGGAGAGCAGTCATGCTTCCGTTCTTCTATTCCGGCCGGGGCGTCTACATAATGAACAGCACCCACCGGGACGGGGAGATCGTTTCGCGTGCGCTGCACCGTTTCGGGATCATGAGCACGCGCGGTTCGTCGTCGCGCGGCGCGGTCGGGGGCTTGCTTGCTCTGGCGCGTGCTGCGCGACGTGGCTTCGACGTGGCTTTGATTCCCGACGGCCCCCGCGGGCCCGCAGGTGAGGCCAAGGCCGGTGCTATCGAGTTGGCACGCTTGTCCGGCGCCCTACTGTTTCCGGTATCGGCGAGTTGCAAGCTCAGTTTCCGGGGCACCGGTTGGGATCGCATGATGATTCCCCTGCCCGGTGCGGAGCTCAGGGTTGTCGTGGGTGATCCGATCGATGTAAGCCGCGACCGCAATGCGGGAGTTCGCGGGGATGGGAATGAAACGCGCCGTTTCGGCCGTGAATCGCGAGAAAGGTTGCGAGCTGAATTGGAGCTTGCGCTCAAAGGCTGTACCCGGCGCGCAGACAAACTGGCGGGGCGTATAGAGGAAGATGCGTAAGCGGCATCACCGTGTCGCGATGTTTACCTACACCTTGGCGGGTGCGGTGGTAAGCGCCTTTCTACGCTTGCGGCTGTGTCTCGGCGGGCTTGACGAAGCCGCGCGAAATAGGATCCGCGAGCGACTGGGCGTCTGGAGTACTTCCAACGAGCGCTCGGGCAAGGAAAGCGGCGCGGATGGCGGGCCATTGCTGTGGATTCAGGCGGCGTCCGTGGGGGAGGTGATGCTGGTGCGGGCGTTACTGCCGGCTTTGCGTGAGCGCGTTCCGGGCGTGTCTGTCTTGCTGACCTGCCACACTGCCACCGGCAGGAGCGTAGCCGTTACGCTCGACTGCGACGAGGTCCGGTACTTTCCCGTGGATTATGGGCCTATCGTTGGGACCCTGCTCGACAGGGTGCGTCCCTCGTTGATTGTTTTCGTAGAAACGGAAATCTGGCCCGGAATCTTGTCGTCTTTGCAGCGTCGTGGCGTTCGGGCGGCTTTCGTCAACGCTCGAATCTCCGACCGCAGTTACCCCTCTTACCTGCGTCTCAGAGGGCTTCTCGCGCCGTTACTGGCGTGCGTAGACACTGTTTGCTGCCGTGACCCCGAGTCTGCCAAGCGGTGGTTGGCACTCGGTGTTAGCGAACCGGCGCTGATCCTGAGCGGAGACATGAAATACGACGGTATCTCCGCAGAAGAAGTAGATGCGACAGTGTTCCCATTGCAATGGCCGGACTCGCTCATCGTACTCGCTGCGTCCACCCACGAAGGCGAGGAGGAGGTGGTGCTGGAAGCCTTCGATGGTTTGCGTGCGGCGTTGCCGGGGCAACCGTTGCGCTTGGTACTCGTACCGCGCCATCCTGACAGGGCCACGGCAGTTATGAGGGTGCTAGGCGAGCGCGGGATTGGAAGCGGGGGCGACGGGCGCCGTGTTCAACTGTGGAGTGAAGTCGGAAACGAGGCCGACTGCGATGTGTTGTTGGTAGACCAGGTCGGCGTTCTCCGCAGTCTCATGAAGGGTGCGAGCGTGGTTTTCATGGGTGGCAGCTTGGTCCCAGTGGGTGGCCACAACCTGTTGGAGCCGGCCGCTTTTGCCTTGCCAATTGCGGCCGGCGAGCACCTTGCCAATGTCGAGGAGCAGGCGGACGCGTTGCGGCAGGCAGGGGCTTTGTCGGTCGTGACTAACGCCGATGATCTGAAACGGGTGTGGAAAGGCTGGCTGGACGACCCCGCTGCGGCGGCTATGGCCGGGGAGGCGGGCCGCGACCTTCTGGCTGCCAATCGAGGTGCAGTCGCGAAAACTACGGAACGCTTAGCGGTCTTGCTGGAGAACGGATCGTGAAACTCGATAGTTTTGCGGAGTTCGTGTGGTTCGGTTCCGGGGCCGTGCCGTCCGTGCTTCGCGCTGCGCTCGCACCGTTGTCGAGAATTTTCGCCATGTTGTCGTCTTTACGGGTGGACTGCTACCGCCTCGGCCTGCTCAGTTCGTACCGCGCCTCGGTGCCCGTGCTCAGCGTTGGCAATCTCAGCGTCGGAGGCAGCGGAAAGACGCCCTTCGTCATCTGGCTAGCCCGCCGCCTGCAGGATCGAGGACGCAAGGTCGTGGTAGTTAGCCGGGGCTATGGCGCTGCTACCGATGACCCGGTGGTACTTGACGGGATGCAGGATGAGCCTGCGCTTTCCCTGCGGCGTTCGGTCTCTGACTTGGCGCGTGAGGCGGCGGCGAATCGAGCCGTCTCGAGGGTTTTGCTTGGAGAGAGCGTGGCTTTGAAAGACGGTGAAGCAGTCACCGTTTGCAAGTCGGCGGCGCTGGCCGCAGATGAATCGTTACTGGTAAATGTGAGGGCCGGCTGTCCGGTGGTAAGTTTCAGCGACCGCGTACGAGCCTGTGAAGTCGCTGAAAGCTGCTTTCACCCCGACTTGATCATCCTGGATGACGGCTTCCAGCATCTGCGGCTACGCAGAGATTTCGACATCGTACTGCTTGGCGGTGACGAGGACGTGATGCGGGTTTTGCCGGCCGGACCCCTGCGCGAGAACTCTGCAGCGCTTTCGAGAGCCCATGCGGTCGTTTTTACCGAAAGATTCCATAATCTAGTAAAGTCAGATATATCAGAGTCAAAGTTAGTCTTATACATTAGGAAATATCCACTTGCTTTGGTAGAGTCGCCGCGTGCCGAGGCTCCCCGGCTCCCGCTCGGCGAACTCCAGGGCGCCAAGGTGTTGGCGCTGGCAGCGATTGCGCGGCCGCAAGCATTCTTGTCTATGGTGGCGGACTGTGGCGCCGAGATAGTCGAGAGTTTGTTGTTCCGTGACCACCACCGTTACGGGCTCGATGATTGGCAGCGAGTGCGCGATGCTGCTAGCGGCGTGGATTTCGTCGTTACCACGGAGAAGGATTTGGTGAAACTTCTGCGCTTCAAGCCTGAGCCGGGGTTCCTTCGTGCGTTGAGGATAGATATTGAACTGCGTGGGGAACAGGAGTTGCTAGATTCGATCGACTCCCGATGTAGTTCCGGCGCGCGTAGCGGACGTTAAAAAGCGTCACTGTTCGCGGAGGAACGGGGTCACGGCTTTCGACTTTGCGTTGTCGAGGAACGGGGTCAAGTCTCGGCTTTCGACTTTGCGTTGTTCCTCATGGGACGAAACGGGACCCGGCAGCGTTTGCGCAGTGTCCGCGGAAGCCGGTGTTTGACGCGAGATGATGTGGAACGCATCATCGCCGCGGCGTTGCCGGCTTACAGTGGCGCCGCTACAGCGGCGCGATTAGCGAGGATGTAATTGTTCTTATGAAGGTGTTGGTTACAGGTGCGGCGGGCTTCATCGGTTCTTCTTTGAGCGAAGCGTTGATTCGCGAAGGTCACGAGGTAGTGGGGATTGATTGTTTTCTCGACTACTACCCGAGGGAACTGAAGGAAAAGAACCTCGAAGCCTTACGCAGCAGCCATTCTTTCAAGCTGGTCGAAGACAGCTTGGTCGTTGCGGATCTGTCTTCTTTGCTTGACGGAGTCGAAATCGTTTACCACCAAGCTGCGCAGGCCGGAGTGCGGGCGAGCTGGGGGGATGAGTTCCGTATCTATAGTGACAACAACGTCTACGCCACACAGCGCTTGTTGGAGGCAGCACGCGTCTGTGGGGTCAGGCGTTTTGTCTATGCGTCTTCTTCCTCCGTGTACGGTGATACCGACGACTTGCCGATGCACGAGGACAGCGCTACACGGCCGGTATCGCCTTACGGGGTGAGTAAGCTGGCCGCCGAACATCTCACTTGGCTTTACTATAAGAACTACGGGTTCTCGACGGTGTCGCTGCGCTATTTTACGGTTTACGGGCCGCGGCAAAGGCCGGACATGGCATTCAACCGTTTCATCCGGGCGATCGAAGCCGGCAAGGAGATTACGCTTTACGGAGACGGAGAACAGTCACGCGACTTTACTTTTATCGAGGATATCGTCGCAGCGAATATATCGGCTGCTTCGGCTGAAGCTTCGGGCGGAATCTTCAACATCGGCGGTGGAAGCCGCACCACGGTCAACCAAGTGATTACAGCGATTGGAGAGATCCTCGCTAAGGAGCCGCGTGTCGAGCGGCTCGAGGTCCAGAAGGGCGACGTACGCCACACCGCCGCCGACACTTCGCGGGCTCGCCGGATGTTGGACTACCGTCCTAAGGTCGATTTACGGGAAGGTCTGCAACGACAGGTCCGTTGGCAGACGGGCGCGTGAGGATAGTTCTATGGCGCTGGATAAGACACTGCTGGACGTATTGGTTTGTCCCAAGTGCAAGCAGAAATTGGAACTCAGGGACGACTAAGATGCTCTTGACTGCGAGCGTTGCCGGCTGCGTTTCCCCATTCGCAACGATATCCCGGTGATGCTGATCGAAGAGGCGCTTCGGCTAGACTGAGCGGCGCAGTGAAGCAGGCGTGCAGGACCAATTACC
>JAJRWY010000297.1 GCA_024276575.1 Candidatus Binatota bacterium | reverse complement strand
TCGCCCGCAATCTCGGCCCGTGCTCGCTTTTCGGCCCTCGACGTACTGTTAGTACGCCTGCGGGCCTCATCGCTGCGCTTGGGCCGATCTCACGGGCGCTTGCGACTCTCGCGACGAGGTTTCACGAATAATGCGGGCTAGCCCCTGGCCATGACCATGGATACGAGATGAACGACAACGGAAACCACGGTGATTACGAGGTCTTTGTCAGCAAGGACTACTTCAAGTTCAATGCTGCCCATTTCATCGCGTATCCGGGTTTTCGCGAGCGTTTGCATGGGCACAATTACCGCGTGGCCGTCCGCTTGAGAGGTGATCTCGGGCCCGAAGGCTATGTCGTGGATTTCGGCGACATCAAGCGGGCTACGCGCGCGGTTTGCGCCTTGATGGACGAGCGCGTGCTGATTCCGATGAACAGCAAGTCGCTCGAGATTCGCGTGGAATCTGGACAAGTCGAGTTGACCTGCGAGGACGGCTCGCGTTTTTCTTTCCCCGAAGCGGACTGCGTGTTGTTGCCCATCGCCCATTCTTCAGCGGAGGAACTTGCCGCTTATATTGCGGCCGGGCTGCGTGAGTCGATGGATGTTTTGCCGGCCCGTCCGCTGCTATGCCTGGAGGTCACGGTAGCCGAGGCGCCGAATCAAGAAGCGCGCTTTCGTATGGACCTTTGATGCCCTCTGCCATGGTTTTGGAGTTCATGATCGATGAGTAGCGGAGCGCGCAAATTGCTGATCAACCTATTGGT
The DNA here is from genome assembly GCA_024276575.1 of Candidatus Binatota bacterium. Lineage (GTDB taxonomy): Bacteria > Desulfobacterota > Binatia > UBA1149 > CAITLU01 > JAJRWY01. Next base: position 9,729 of record JAJRWY010000297.1, on the reverse strand, counting down.
GATCATCGTGAGTTTGGTGCTGGTGGCCACGGTGTCGAGAGGCTGTGGTGTCAAAATCCCTGAAGAGGGCACTGCTCAGGCCCTGTTGTTCCGCGAGCGCTGCACCGAATGCCATGACCTGATCGCTCCTCAATCGATGACCCCGAAGATGTGGGAGACCATAATCGGCAGGCTCGACGGCAACAGCAAGCGCGGCCATCCGGCGCTACCTACAGAGGTCCGTGAACCCCTGCTCGATTACATCATGCGCAATGCCTACCGGCGCCGGTGAGGCCGGAGAAACAGAAAATCCAGGAGAAGCAGGGGGGCTAGCAGATCCGGATTGTTCACCGCGCTGCCGTGCGGCGTCGAGGCTGGAGGCGTAGCGCCTCGATCTCCGAGCGTGTTTTAGGCAATTCTGAACTCAGGATCTCGCAGCCGGTAGCTGTAATCACAATGTCGTCTTCGATGCGTATACCGATCCCGCGATATTTCTCGTCGACGCCTTCGGCATCGGCGCTGATGTAAAGGCCGGGTTCTACGGTTGCGGCCATGCCCTCGCGCAGAACCCGGGGCGCTTCATTTTCCCGGTAGACGCCGGCGTCATGGACGTCCATGCCGAGCCAGTGGCTGCTGTTGTGCATGTAGAAGCGCTTGTAGCTCGAATCGGCGAGGCGTTCGTTTGCCGGGCCTTCGAGAATGGACAGGTCACAAAGCCCTTCGCATAGAACTTCCAGCGCGGCCTGGTGCATGGCTTCGAGGCTCGATCCCGGCCTTGCCAGTGCCAGCGCCGCTTCCTGCGCCGCCAGCACCAAGTCGTAGAGTTCCGCCTGGGCTGCCGAGTAGGACGGGCCCACGGGAATGGTTCTAGTGATGTCCGCACAGTAACCGCCCCATTCCGCTCCAGCATCGACCAGCAACAGGTCACCCCCGGCCAAGCGGCGGTCGTTGCGGGTGTAGTGCAGCACTGTCGCTCCTTCACCTCCTGCAGCAATGGTCGGATAGGCTGGCCCCGTACAGCCTGCGGATCGGAAGCCGTAGTCCAAGATCGCTTCGACCTCGTATTCGTACATTCCTGGGGCCAGCGTCTCCATTAGCCGCCGGTGGGCTTTGACGCTTAATTCGGCCGCGGTTCTCAGGCAGCGGATCTCGTCGCTGCTCTTGATCGATCGCATCTCGGCCAGCGTTTCGCGAGCGTCGGCGATGGTCAGGGCGGGGATTCCCTTGCGAGGGCGCTCGGAGTTTACCTTCTCCACGAGTTCGAGAACCCGGCTGTCCTGGTCCCGGTCACCGCTGTAAGTGTAATGAAGGGTTGCGGCTTCTCGCAGGTGGAGCAGCAAGATCTCGTCGCACTGATCCAGCGGGTGGGCATGGTCGGCACCATAGATGTCGCGGGCTCCTTCGACTCCGGCTCGCGGCCCCGTCCAGGTCTCGCTGCTTTCATCGCGCGGATTGACCAACAGCGAAAACCCCTGCTGCTCGTTGCCGCAGTTGTTGATCAGCAGCGCAGCGGGCTCCTCGAAGCCGCATAGGTAACGGATGTTGCTGTCTTGCCGGTAGCGGTAGTGAACATCGTTCGAATAAAGCGCTTCGCCACGGGCGGGAATGAACAGCACAGCTTGGTCGAGGCGTTCGATCAGCGCTTGGCGGCGCCGCGCATAGGAACTGGAATCGGGACCGTTGGGAGCCATGGCAAAAGGCTAGCACAAGCCCACGTGGCCCGCATGATTCGTGAAACCTCTGCTACGAGTCTCAATCGCCCGCAATCTCGGCCCGTGCTCGCTTTTCGGCCCTCGACGTACTGTTAGTACGCCTGCGGGCCTCATCGCTGCGCTTGGGCCGATCTCACGGGCGCTTGCGACTCTCGCGACGAGGTTTCACGAATCATGCGGGCTGGCAGCCGACTTCTCGACTTCTTCAATATGAAATGCGTCTGGAACGGCCAAGAGCCTGTCCAGCAAGGGAGACTGGAGTCAATCGGAAACTGCTATCCGTCCCCGATTGACTCCAGTCTCGAGGCAACCCGCTCTCTGTTTCCAATCGACCCCGTCCCGGCGATGCTCTCCGGCGCTTGGAGCGGTGCGCTAGCGGTGGATAGGCTCGGGGGGCGGGGGGCGCGCTCAGCTTTTGGTGCGGATGAGTTCGAAGGGCGCGCTCAGCGTTTTGCAATGCGGGCCGGGGCATCGATAATGCCTCCATATCCAGGGTGTTGTTCAAGGATGAATGCTGACAGACAGTGGGCTCTCGAGGGCTTGGCCGGGGGGTTGCAGGAACTCGAGAAAGTGTTGGGCTCTGCGGCAGTCCCGGTTCTGCGCTCGGTGCGTGCCCATTTGCTGGCGGCGCTGGCGGCGCGCGACCGCGGCGATCGCGACGGGCTGAAGCAGGCAATTGCCAGAGCCATGGATGAACTCTCGGGGCTCGGGCAGTCCCTGGACCCCGCCGAAGGTGCCATGATGAAGGCCTTGAGCGAACAGTTTCGCTCAGGTATGGCGGCGGAGGACCGCGATGCCATGGAACGGAACCTGGATCGTATTCAGGCGCGCACCGGGCAGCCCAAGCAAAGAAAGGAGATGTGAGAACCATGGCAACTGTGACCGTCTATTGTAAATCCACTTGAACTACCTGCCGTAAAGCAAGAGGTCTCTTGCTCGAACTGGGAGTCGATGTCGAGTGGCGTATGTATGACAAGGAGCCACTGTCCAAGCGCGAACTAGAAGCTCTCATCGGCACGCGCCCGGTTGAGGATTTCCTGAACCCGCGCAGCACGCCTTTCCGTAAACTCGGGCTGAAGGGGAAGGCGCTTTCCAAGCGCGAGGCCTTGCGGCTGATGCTCGAAGATCAAAACCTGCTCAAGCGTCCGCTGCTGGTAAAAGGCGACACCTACATTTTCGGTCTCGACGAAGAAGCCTACCGGGCTCTGTAGCCTCGTACGTTTTCGCGGTGGCCGCGTTGCAAGCGAGCCTGGGCGGCTGGCGCTGCGTCCCGGCTGCTTGCGTTGCGTCTTGACCACGGCTGCTGCGCCCGGGCCGCTCGTGTTGCGCTCCGGCTGCTTGCGCGGCGCCGGAGCGGACTTAGAATGTGGCTATGAGCAGCTATCTTTACTCGATCAGCGGTATGCTGCTCATCATCGTGTAGACACCGGGCTCGAGGTCGAAGAATCCGTCCACAGCGGTCAGCTCCGCACGTAGGGCTGCGGGCAACAGTTCGCGGACCTGCAGTGCGCTACTGCTTCTCGCTTCCAGTATGCTGTCGATGACGCCGGCCAGTTTCGGGTAGTAGACCAACTCGACACTGTCGGCGTCATTGATGCCCGCCGCAGCGGCGGCTACGCGGATAGCGTCATCGAGGCCTCCGAGTTCGTCGACCAGACCGTTTCCCACGGCTTGCTTGCCGGTCCACACGCGCCCGCCGCCGATACGGTCGACTTGTTCGAAAGTCATGCCGCGCCCGCTTCGCACCCGGTTTACGAACAACCGATAAATCGAGTTCATTTGCTTGCGGATTATCGCCAGTTCTTCTTCATCGAAGTCCTTGCCCAGGCTCATCAGGCGTGCGAAGCGCCCCCGCTCCAGGCTGGCACGGCCGATGTCGAAGCGATCGAGTATCCCGGCGATATTGGGTTTGAACAGCACCACACCGATGGACCCGGTCAAGGTGGTCGGTTCGGCGATGATGTGTTCGGCCGCCGAGGCTATGTAGTAGCCGCCGGAACCGGCAACATCGCCCATGGAAGCAACCACGGGCTTCTTCTTGCCGGCTTCGCGCAAGGCTTGCCAGATCTCGTCGGAAGCCGCGGGCGAGCCGCCGGGGCTGTTGATCCGAAATACGATTGCTTTGATCTCATCATCTTCAGCAGCCTTGCGCAGGGAATTCGAAACCGAACGAGAGCCGGCGCTGCCGCTGCCGCGGATGGTCTTGCCGCGGACGATATTGCCGGTGGCATGAATAAGCGCCAGCTTGGGCCCGCCGCCGAGTCCCAGCGACTTCATGGTTATGCCAGTGTAGTCTGCGCCGCTGACGATCGGAGGGCGTTTACCCGAGCCGAGGTCCAGCAACACCGCTTCGGTCGAGCGCACGCCGTCCACCAGCCCGGCGTCCACGAATTCGACTGCGGTGCTGGGGCAGCTTTCAATCAGGCTACGGACTTCATCGACCTCGAGGTTCCTCGCTCCGGCGATGGTTTCGAGGAAATGCTCGTTGACGTCATCGAGCAGGGAGTCCGCCATTTCCCGGTGTGCAGCCGACATATCGCGCCTTGCGATGGTATCCCCCGCGCTCTTGTATTCGCGGATCTGTTCGACTTGAACCTTTACGTTCAAGTGTTCCCACAGGCCGCCCAGGAACAGGAAATGCGCCGACAACCCGTTAAACAGCGGAGACACGGCTTCGGGTAGGTAGACGCGATCGGCGGCCGATGCGACGTAGATCTCTTTGTTGGCGCCGGAAAACTCGCCTTCGACCACGGCGATTAGTGTCTTCCCACCGGTCTTGACGGCGGCCAGGGCGTCGCGGATCTGCTTGGCTCGCGCCCAGCCGATATGCAGTGGCGATATGCGTGCGACGACGCCGACGATGCGTCCGTCCGCTCTGGCTTTGCGGAGGTTATGGGTCAGGTCGAGAATGGTTTCGCCACGGCCCATCCAGCGTCCGAGTTGTCCACTCGGCGGGCCTTCGCCAAGTTCTCCCGAAATATCGACCAGCAGATAGGATCCGTCCTCGACTTCGGGACCGCCAAAAAAGTATGCGCTCACTGCTGCCGATACCAACAGCAGTATGATGACGCGGATCAACCAGCGGCGGATTGTTTTCATCATTCGGTGTTTCCTCCGGTCTTTCCCGTGGTGCTCGTCTCCGTGCTCGTTTCCCGGCTTCCTGAAACTTGCATTTCCTCAGTTTAGCGCAACGGTAGCAAGATGGCCCGAGCACAAAGGAAGCTAAGTGTCTGGGACGCGGGGGAGGAGACTGCTGGGCAGGGCTTTGCGCGCGACCACCTGATGATGGCACTAGCGGCGCGTGACGGCGTGGCACTGGCACGGCTATGGCGCCGCAGCGAAGAAGGATTGTCTCTGGGCCGTTTTCATCGCCGCCGGCCGGGAGATGCGCGGCTGGCACGGCGGCTGAGCGGTGGGCGTGTGGTCGCCGTGGGGCCGGGCATACAGTGTCTCAACCTGGTTTTCCCCAGCGTAGATTGGCTCGAGGCGGCTTCCGCCGGCTTGCGGCCTTTACAGCCCAGCCAGGTGCTGAACCGCGCTCTGAGGCCCCTACTGAGCCTCCTGAGGGCATGTGGGGCCGATGTCATCTATCCGGGCCGCGACCTCGTCACCCTCGGCGGCTGTCCGCTGGCCCACGCAGCCTTTACCGTCGCACCCGACGGGGTCTGCTTGGTCGAGGCGCAACTGGGTGTGGAAGTGTCACTATCGCGAACTCCGGCCTTGCTGGCCGAGTACGATCCGCAGGGGGTGGCCGGAGTCGATACCGGGTCTCTTGCCAACGCCGTGGCCCTGTCCGCTAGCCTGCGCCGTAGTCCACGCCGTGGGGCCTGGGGCGAATTGCTCAGTGGACATTTCGGCGCCGAATTTGACTGCAGCGTGCGGGTGGCCGGCGCTGAGCTTGACCACAGTGCGGGGGCGGCCGGCGTCGAGTTTGACCACAGTGCGGGGGCAGCCGGCGTCGAGGCCTTGGCGGCGTCTTCCCCAGCGCCGAGTACGCCGTCTGATCCGGCCGGCCGGGAGCAAGCGCCAGGACGGCCGGCCCATAACCGTGGGGATGCTCCCGTAGTGGGCACCGCTGGGGTGTTTAGACCGTGCCCGGAGGCCTTCTCGAGTTTCCAGGAATCGTTGGGTCCGCTGCCACCGGGCCGTGTGCTGTCAGCCGCGCCCGGTATGCTCGGACTTATCGAGTGCTCGGCCGATCTGCGTGAGGGACGAATCCACGATCTGCGAGTAAGCGGCGATTTCATTGCGCCGTTTCATACCATCGAAGCTTTGCGCCAGGGCTGTGAAGGGCTGCTTTACGACATGCCCACGGTTCGCCGCGTACTGGCACGAGTCATGATCGGCCGGCGAAATTTCGTTCTGGGAGCGCCCGATCTCGACGGTCTCATAGCCTCGATGGCCTGACGCGGCGCTCGGCTATTGCAGAGCGGCCGAAGCCGTGACATGAAGTTCTGCGTTATGAGCCAGTGCTTGTTTTGCCGCATCGCCGCCGGAGAGATCCCGGCCGAGAAACTGTACGACGACGGCGAAATCTTCGTCATCAAGGACATCAATCCGGCTGCGCCTTTTCACGTCCTGATCATTCCTCACAAGCATATCGCCCGCTTGAGTGATCTGGGCGCAGGCGATCTAGAATTGCCGGGACGGGTTTACTCGCAGGCCGCCAAGATTGCCCACGACGAAGGTTTCGCGGATGAGGGTTACCGTGTGGTCGCCAACTGTAACGAAGGTGGCGGCCAGACCGTATTCCATATCCACTTCCACCTATTGGCCGGCCGTAAGATGACTTGGCCTCCAGGTTGACCGGGCGCTTGCCGGGAGGCAACGCCGGGCAAGGATAGGATTCAGTAAGCCGCGTTCGATGCGCCTCCGGTGCACGGTGAACAGCGCGCCCACAGCGACAGCGCGACAGCGCAAGAGGGTGGATGAGATTGAACAGCAAATGAGCGAAGAATCCGAAATCAGGGAACATCTACAGCGTCAGATAATTGAAACGCATCAAGCCTTTCCGGGTTTGATGGAAAAGAGACTGGCCGAGGCCGGGCTCCACGAGTTGGAATTGTATTTGAGCATCCTCGGCACCTTGGTCGAGAAGCTCGAGGACGAGGACAAACCGTTAAAACAGATCGCGCAGGAAATGTTCGCTCAAGTCGCCGGTGTCGTTATGACCGAGCTGTCCTCTTAGCGGGGCTTTGATCAACAATGCGCGTAGGCAGGTCCGAGCACCGAAGAGGGCCGAAAGCCGCGGCTTGACTCCGCATCGAGCGAAGTCGAAAGCCGCGACTTGACCCCATCTTTTAGGACACGGCGATCTTGCGTGCCTTTACTTCCTCGGCCTTGGGTACCCTGACGGTGAGAACGCCGTCGTGGTAGGTGGCTTCGACTCCGTCGGGAGTACCGTCGCTCGGCAGTTTGAACGAGCGTGAAAAGCTTCCGTAGATGCTCTCACGCCGGTACACGTTAGCCTTGTCGGTTTCCTCGAAGGTGTCGTGCCTTTCGCCGGATACCGTCAATACGCCGCTTTCGACGCTGATGTCGATATCTTCTTTCTTGACCCCGGGAAGATCGAAGCTAAACAGGTAGGCGTCACCGTCCGCGCTTACGTCGGTGCGCGGCGTCCAAGTGTAGGAGTTGTCGCCGCTGTAATGGCCGTAGCCCAGGGCCGGGCCGAAAAAGTCATCGAACATACGGTCGAGAGGCAGAGGATTTCTGCGGGTGATGTGAGTGGACAGATTCATTTTAGCACCTCCTGGCTTTGTGCTTACGCCATTGAACCTAAGCCCCAAGAGGTAGCTGTCAATGGCCCGTCCGGGTTTTTTTCTTGCTGCCGCCGCAATCGTTCACTTTACCTGCGGGCTGAAGCGCGCTCCTCCGGGAACGCCGTGCGCGGGTCAAGCAGGGTTTCCACGTTGCTACGCCTAGCAGCAGAGCTTTCATTAGCCCGCATTATGTCAGTGAAACTTCTGCCACCAGCCTCAATCGCTCGCAATCTCGGCCCGTGCTCGTATGCCCGCTGCTCGTTTTTGCTCATGAACTATTGTCCGATCAAGGTTGGTATGCCTGCGGGCCTCAACGCTGCGTGTGTGCCCATCTGGTCGATCTCACTGGCGCTTGCGACTCTCGCGACGAGGTTTCGCGAAGCATGCAGGCTAACCGCGTTGTAGGGGCAGTGTTACCCGGTAAAGGCGGCGGCCGCGCAGTACGGAAAGCAGTATGTTGTTGCGGCTGCGGTAAGGCGCGATGTGTTTGCGAAAGGCTTCCACTTTGGCGGTTACGTTACCCCCGACTCCAGCCACGATATCGCCGCTGCGCAGACCGACCGCTGCGGCGGGGCTGCCGCTGCGCACCCGGGTGACCAGCATTCCACGTCCGCTGCCGTCTGTGCGAACTCTTATACCCAGCGCCCGCCATACGAAGTCGTCGATCAGGCCGTCGGGAAGCGCTTCGATCTTTAACTCCACGCTACTTTCTTTGCCGTCGTCGAGTACCGTCAAGTGCAGAGTTTCGCCCGAAGTCAGCCCGCGCGTAAAAGTTTCATAGCCGTTCACGCTGGCGATCCGCTTTCCCTGTACGCGGGTTACGATCTGCCCGGCCTGCATGCCCGCGCGTTCGGCGGGGCTGTTCTTTTCGACTCCGCGTACCAGTACACCGCTACCGGGCCGTACCGAAAAATGGAAGGCGAGGTCGGGAGTCAGGTCTTGAATCTGTAAGCCGATCCAGGGCGTGAGTACGGTGCCGTAGTTGAGGAGTTGTTCCACGACATTGCGTGCGCGCCTTATCGGGATGGCGAAACCGATGCCTTCGGCCTCGCGGTAGATGGCGCTGTTGATGCCGATCAGACGGCCCTCGACATCGAGTAGTGGGCCGCCGGAGTTTCCCGGATTGATGGACGCGTCGGTTTGGATCAGATCCTGATAGACGAGTTCCCCGACCTTGATGCTCCTACCGACCGCACTGACCACTCCTGTGGTCACGGTGTGGGAAAGTCCGAAAGGGTTGCCGATCGCGATTACGGTTTCTCCGATCATCACCGAATCGTCTTTGGCCATCGTAATGTAAGGCAATTTGTCCGGCGACTTGATGCGTAGCACGGCGAGATCCGAGTCCGAATCGGCGCCGAGCAGTTCAGCGGTGAATTCGCGATTGTCGGCGGTAAGCACATGAATGCTGGAGCCGCGCACGATCACATGCTCGTTGGTGATAACCACGCCGCTGGGATCGACCAGCACTCCGGAACCCAGGGAAGTGCGGCGTCTCGTGTTTCGCTGCGGATAGCGGCCGAAAAAGTCTGGAAACATGCCCTTGAAGAAGGGATCCGAGAAGAAAGGCGAAGTGAAAGGCGAGCGTTCTTGTACTACCGCCTCGGTGTAGACGTTGACCACTGCGGGGCTGGTTTTTTCTACTGCGCGGACCACCGGGGTTCTGCGCAGTCCGCCGACCTTGTCCCCGGAGCCGTTAGCCGCCGCGAGCCGGACCGGCATCGATCCCGAGCTGCCGGCAGTCGCCGGGGATCGAGACCGGGAATTCATCGCGGGGGCTGCGTTTAGGGATACGCCCGAGTCCAGGTCCGCAATTGCTTCAGCGGCTGTGGGCACGGACGCCAAGCCTGCCAGCGCCAGAGACAAACAGAGCGGTAGCGAGTGTGCCGGCAGGCGGGGTCTGAAAACCGGTTGTGCGAACTCCAACGGTATTGAAGCTTTTCGCTGCCAACGTAGCGTGGCTGAAAGAACTTCTTGTCGCAGCCGAAGCGCTGATGTGAGCGCCGATGTGAGCGCTGATGTGAGCAGCGAGGAGAGAACGTTGCACTGCGGCCTGGCTGCCGGCGAAACATTTTGCCCGTCCGGTGCCGTCGTTGAAGGAGCCTTAGGTGCTACTTTCGCCGTTAAGCGTGGGATCGCATGGCCGCGGCACGGTCTTTCCCATTGCGGATCGGTTTTCATCCATCCTCCCTCGCGTAGCTCTACTTGGCACTGCGGCGATCATCACGGCGAGTCGATTTTCGCAAGCGCTTCGATCGTCGCAACCACCTCGATCT
>JAJRWY010000296.1 GCA_024276575.1 Candidatus Binatota bacterium | reverse complement strand
GAGAGTCGCAAGCGCCCGTGAGATCGGCCCAAGCGCAGCGATGAGGCCCGCAGGCGTACTAACAGTACGTCGAGGGCCGAAAAGTGGTGAGCCGCGAGCCGGCGAGCGGCGAACGGGCCGAGATTGCGGGCGATTGAGGCTTGTAGCAGAGGTTTCATGAATAATGCGGGCTAGGACGATCTCAGGCGGCGACGCCAACGTGCGAGGCCCGCAGTGCCTCGTGCAGGTGAGGCACTGCTGCTTTAGCGGCGGCACGGCCGGCCTCGATGGCCTCGCCGATCCGTCCGAAATCGAACAGGCCTATATCATCCGTCAGGGGGCGTATGAGAAAGTCAGGGGGATCGTCACGAAAGCGAGCCCTCGCGATGGCAGCCTGCACGAGTCGGCTACCCTGAGCTAGAATGTCGAGTATACCCGGAGCCGTCTCACGCCACTTTCGTTGTGCAAGCGCAGGCGTTGCCACATCGTTATGCCGGCCTTTCTCCTCGCCCGCAGGCGCGGGTAAGCCCGGCTCATCCAGGGGAAGAATCGAAACGGCAATCACAAAATCTGCGCCGAGCCGGCGCGCGACACTGACCGGAACCGGGTTTACCAGCCCACCGTCGACCAGCAAGCGGCCGCCCAGTGACGCAGGCGTAAAGATTCCGGGAAGCGCCATGCTGGCGCGTAGCGCCTCGCGCACCGGGCCGCGGTCGAGAACGATTTCTTCGCCGCTGTCGAGATCGGCGGCTACCGCTGCGAACGGCTTGTCGAGCTGCTCGATCCGCTCTCCGACAAAAGGATCGATGAACCCCATCGCCCGCCGCCCCTCTAGCAAACCCGTTCGCGGCCACACCGGATCGAGATGAGTCAGGAAACGGCTGCGTGTCATATGAATCATCTCTTCGCGAAACAGATCGAATCGTCCCGACGAGAACGCGGCGCCGACCGCCGCCCCGGCGCTCGTACCGGCTGCGCACTGCAGCGGGATCCCGGCCGCCCGCAACTCCTCGATCACACCGATCGCGGCAAGGCCCGCAACACCGCCGCCTCCGAGGGCAACACCGATTTTCTTGTCGCTGTCCATGGTAGCCGCCACCTCCGCCTCGATACTGGTCTCGAGACAATCTGCGAACGCCCGGCAGCCTCGTCAAGGACGAATCGCGGCCCTACCCGGCCTGTCCGCCTGTGGGAGACACTTGCTCACCCTCGGGTCGGAGCTTATGCTGCCTCGGTGCTGTTTATGCGATTCGCAGCGTTGCTGCTGGCACTCGCCCTCGGCGGCGCTTCAAGCGCTGCCGCTGCGCCTGGGAACCCGGCTTCGGATGATAGCGGCCGGTCCGCGCAAGCGAAGAGTCCGCCCCCGCCCCACCGCCACGAGACCAAGCTAGCCGGCTTCGCCGGCCCTAGCCTCGAGGGTAAACAACTGTCGATCTCGGCCTTCCTCGGCAAACGTCTGCTCATCTTTTGCTTCAATCCCGGTCTCGAGCAGGCGGGGACATTCGCAAGGGCGCTGGCAAAGCTGGCGCCGGAACAGACCCGGCACAACTTTCAGATCGTGGGAGTGGCGATGGGATTGAGTCCGGACAAGGCACGGGAGTTTGCCAGGAAATTCTCCCTCGACTTCCCTATTTTCGACGACTCGCGTGCTTTGATCGGCAGCCGTCTAGGCCTGATGTCGCCGCTGGTCTTGCTGGGCGTCGACGCCGAGGGTTACGTCAACATGGCCATGGGTAGTTTGGAGACCGAAGACTTACGCCCCGTGGCTATGATCGAGAAGCAACTACGCGAGTACTTGCGCCTTCCCCAGGCCGCTGCCGATCCCGGCGGCGGCTTGGACCGCCTAGTGCTAGCGCCACTGTTCGAGACAGAGCGCATGCATGGAGACGAGACCTTTCGTCTCGCCGATCTCGCCGGCGAGCCGGTGCTACTGGTTTTCTTTCTCCATACCTGTCCCCACTGCCAATTAGCGCTGCGATTCTTCAAGCAGCAGCTCGAGCGACTACCTGAAGAAAAGCGCCCGGTACTGCTCGGGGTGTCGCTGCGGAACCAAGTGGCCTCGGTGGAAGCAACACTGAGAGCCGAAAAACTCGATTTCTTCCCCGTCCTGCTCGATTCGGACGGCAAGATTAGAGACGCCTACGGAGTTTTCGCGGGGGTTCCCGATATCATGTTTATCGACCGTAAGGGGCACATACGGCACCGCATAGAGGGCTGGAGCGAACAACGCGATCCTGCACTAGCGCAGATGTACCTAGCCGATATCGCGGAAGTTGAGATACCGATGCTGCTCGACTCCGAAGGTTATAGCGGCAACGACTTCTGCGCCGTGTGCCACGAAGAGGAAGCCGCAACCTGGGAGTTCACCAGCCATGCCGTGGCCTTCGACTCACTGGTCACGCGCGGTGTGGACCGCGATCCCGATTGTGTGTCCTGCCATGTGGTCGGGTTCGAGAAGCCCGGCGGCTACTGGCTCACCCTGCGCCAGACTTACCTGGAGAACGTCGGTTGCGAGGCCTGCCACGGTGCCGGAGGCGGACATCTGAAGTCTGCACCGGCCGAGACCAGCTATGAGCGCGTCTGCAAGGGTTGCCATGACTCGAAGCACTCCTTGGGCTTCGACTACGAGAGCTTTGCCGCCCGGATCTCCCACACGGCGATCGCACAGCTCAGCAGGATACAGAGGAAAGAACTGCTCACCGGGCGCGACCAGCCGCGCGACTTGCTACCCCGCAACGCCAATATCGTCGGATCTCTGGCCTGCAAGGGCTGCCACGAGCAAGAGTACGCGCGCTGGGCCAAAGGTGCTCACGCGCGCTCGGTCGATAGCCTGCGCCGCAAAGGCAAGGAGGCCGACTCGGCCTGCCTGCGCTGCCACGTTACCGCCTACGGGCGCCCCGGCGGCTTTCCGAAGAACGCGCGGGTGGACAAACACCGGGAACTGGCCAAGGTCGGCTGCGAATCCTGCCACGGCCCTGGCGGAAAACACGTCGCGGACGGTGCCGCACGGGTCGGTGATATCGTAAGCCTCGGCGACAAGTGCGACTCCTGCGTCATCCTGCAGATCTGTGGAAACTGTCACGACGAAGCCAACGACCCCGGCTTCCGCTTCAACGTAAGCAAGTACATCGAGGCCCAACGCCACGGAAGCTAAGCTGAAGTTTCCGCCACTACACTGTAAACGTCCGCGCAAAGCCCGTACACCGTGGAGTAAGGTGTCGTAGTCCCCAAAACGGTGTCCCCCGGTCAGAAACGGAATCAGACAGAGAAACGGTAAGACAGTCAGGGTGAGAAACAGTAAGAAACGGTGTCAGACAGAGAAACGGTGAGACAGTCAGGGTGAGAAACGGCAAGAAACGGTGTCAGGTCCCGTTTCTGTACAGAAACGGGACCTGACACCGTTTCTCTCTCTGACACCGTTTCTCCTGATGCACCGTTTCTTTGCTTTCTTTGCTGCGTTTCTGGGATCT
>JAJRWY010000295.1 GCA_024276575.1 Candidatus Binatota bacterium | reverse complement strand
GCAAACAGGCATGACTTCGCTCAGGCTACCCGGCTTCGGGGCGTCGGGGGAGGAGGGCTTGATGAGTATCAATAGGGCCAAGGAACGGGGCCCACCGGTCAGGCCGACATCGCCGCTAGCAACCGCGCATCGAGGGTTAGCAGTTCAAGGTCAAAGCGCCGTGCCAAAGACAAGTACGAGGCATCGTAGACCGTCAATCCGTAGTGCTGGGCCAAGCTGATCGCCTCCGGCAAATCCACCGGAACTCGCGCGATGTCGAGGCCTTGAAAAAGGGCGTAGCCCCGTAACAGCGCCGAGCGTGCGGAGGGGTAGCGGAGAATCTTCTTCCAGCAAGTATTGGCCACTTCGAAATCTAGCAAGTGCGGCGCAAGCAAGCGCGCGTCGTCAAGAGCAGCAACGACTTTCGCAGCCGCCGGCTCGACGAACACGATCGCGCAGACCGCCGAAGCATCCACGACCTTGGGCGGATTCACCGGTCGCGATCGCTACGGATCATCTCTACAGACTCACCCGCCGTGCGAAGACCCAAAGCCCGCAGTTCATCAAGAGCTAGACGCGGCGTTATGCTCCCGCCCTCGATGACGCTGGCCTCGATGATCGCCATCAACTCTCCTTGCAGCGAGCGATGATGACGATTCGCCCTACTACGAAGGCCCTCGACAACATGCTCCGGAACATTCTTGATGGAAAGATTCACCGTTTTCACCGAAACCGTCTCCTGCCGGCCATAGCCATGACACCATTTTGGCTCCATTTTGGCTCCATTCCTTCCGCCAAGCAAGTTCGGCATCAGACAATCCCCGAAGAAGCAAAAGTGGGCAAAATGGAGTCGGCCGCAACTGCGCTTGGCCGTTCTTGGCCGTTCTTAGCCGTTCCTCACCGTGCCCACGTTTCGGTTTCCTACGTCTCGACAGCGTCTCACGGTCGACGCCCCGCCATCAATAGCGAAGATATCATGGCGAAATCGCCACGGCGCTCAGCCGAGCAGCAACATGAACAGGGCCGAAAGCAGAGCCGCCGCCGGCAGGGTCAGCGCCCAGGCACTCGCAACCGAGGTCCCGGTCGAGCGCTCCACCCCCGAACCGGCCGCGCCGATGCCGAAGATGCTGCCCGCGGTCGCATGGGTGGTCGAAATCGGCAAGCCCAAAGGGGAAGCCGCGATCACCAACGCAGCAGCCGCAGCATTGGCGGCCGCACCAGTAGTGGGCGATATCCGCGTGATCTTGTGCGCCATGGTCTCGGCCACACGACGGGCCGCAAGCAGACCACCCAGAGTCATCGCCGCCGCGACCGCCAACGCGGCATTGAACGAAGACAGCAAGCCAGCCGCCGCGAGTATCGCCGCAAGCTTGGGCGTATCGTTTAGCCCACGCCCGAAACTCAACAACAACGCACTGGCCACATGCCCGGCTTCGAGCAGCGACCCCAGAGCCACGCGCCCCGCACGCTCATCGAAACGCCGGGCGCAGTCGTCGTCACAGCCAAGCTCGACGGCGAAGCCTTCGTCGGTGGCCGGCACAGCCGGCGCAATCCCAGAAACCGAAATATCGCCGGCGGTAGCGCGGCCGGCCGCCATCATAGACGCCACGGGGCCGGAAGCCGGCGGCCCAGAACGCAATGCCGCCTCAGAGACCACGCCTGCAGACAAAGCCCCTACCGACCTCGCCGCCCGCCGCGACTCGGCCCCACGGAATGCCTCTGCGGCCACCCCCGCCCCAGACACTCCCGCCCCTTGCCCCCCGGGCAACACCGGTGCGCTAAAACCTACGAAAAATCCCCGCGACCCGGCCTCGCTTACCCTGCCCACGCACAAACACGTCTCGGCCCGTAGCCCAAAAGCCCCGCCAATGGCACGCATCCCACGGTACAGTCCGTAACCCAACGCAGCGGCCAGCAAGGGCCCGGCCAGCAAAGGAAGCAAGAAAACCCTGGCCAACGCAGCAACTGCAAGCTGCGAACCGGCAGCCACCAAGCCCGCCCCGAGTAGGCCCCCGACCAGAGCATGCGTAGTAGACACCGGCATACCGGCAAGCGTAGCCGCAGCCACCACCAAGGCCGCGCCCGCAGCCACCGCCCCCATGAAATCCACAGTGAGAAAGGAATCCGGCACTAGGCCCTTGCCCGAAAAGGCCGCAAGCAAGGCCGAAGCGACAAACACCGAGGCCACCGCCCCCACCGCAGTCGCCGCCGACGCCAGCCACAAGGCACCCCGGTAAGACATCGAACCGGCTCCGTAAAGAGTCGCCGCCCCTTTCATGTTGTCGTTGGCGCCGTTTACAAAGGCCAAGAACAAGGCCGCCACCAATACCGCAAGCGCCATCAGCAGCAAGACTCCGAGCTGCCGGCCGGCACGCAACGAGACGACGAATCCGCAGTGGCACACGGCTCGGAAGCCGCGGAGCCAGCGCCCGGCGAGCAACAAGACGCCGAATCCGCAGCGGCAGACGAGCCGGAAGCCGCCGAGCCGCCGGCCGCCGAACAGCAAGCCGCCGAGCCCGTAGCGGCCGCCGAGCCGCCGGTCGCCAGCTCGTAAGCCGCCCCCTTGCTCTCGCGCGGATCGCGCCGGCGATCTCGCGAACAGTCGAATAGTTCGCGCTCGGCCACCGGCACCTGCTCATGCGGAGAGACCGCAATGACGTGGTCACGATAAGGGGCAGAGCAGTAGATGTCGTAAGTTTTGGCGCAAACCGCCGTCCGCTCCCCGCGCAACAGCACATGGCCGTCGTCGTCTTCCACGCGGCTCCAGGGCCCTTTGTAAATGACCGCCTGCCCCGCCTCGTAGCATGGGCCTTCCTTACCTTTGTGGGCGGTAATGGTGACCGAGCGAAACTCTATGCCCTCGACCACACGAAACGGTTCGCTCTCCCATTTGTCGATCGTGATTCCGTAAAACCCCGCCGCCTCGAGTTCGGCCAGAAAGCGGCGTTCCTCGAGCGCACCAGAGACGCAACCGCTCCACAACTCAGCGTCGTTACGCAGATGCCCGGGTACCGGCTCGTCGCAAACAATGTCCGAGATCGCAATACGCCCGCCGCGGCGCAGAACACGAAAGACCTCGCGGATGAGCTGCGGCTTCTCGTGCTCGGGAACCAGATTCAGCACGCAGTTGGAAACCACCAGATCCACGGAGTCGCCGGCAATCAAGGGATTGACGCGGCGCAAACGCTCGCAGGTGTCCTCGAGAGCGCCGAACTCCGCAGCCGACTTCAGCGGATTGGCCGCCAAGTAGCCGTCGAGCAGCTCGAGGTCGAGGGCAAGATCCTGAATGCGCCCGCTACGAAACTCCACATTGGCGTAGCCGAGCGCATCCGCCACCTGCCCGGCCGCCGAGCGCGCCATCGCCAACATCTCGGGGTTGATATCCACCCCGATCACCCGCCCCTGCGGCCCTGCGATCTGAGCCGCGATAAAGCAAAGCTTGCCGCCGCCGCTGCCCAAATCGAGCACCGTGTCACCGGGCTGCACATAAGCCGAGGGATCGCCGCAACCGTAGTCGCGGTCGAGCACTTCCTGCGGAATTACCGCAAGGTAGCGCGGATCGTAGCTAACCGGGCAACACAGGGCCTCTTCGCGCTGCTGTGCCGCCTGCGAATAGCGCTCGCGCACCACGCGCTCGGGGCTGATGGATTGTGCCACGGGGCTGGAGTTCGATGTGTTCATGGGGGGTCCTTTTCGAGTGTGTTTGAAGATTCTTACTATGCTCGCGGGGTCCGGCAGCGACGGCAGCCAAGACACGCGCGGGCCTCCTTGGAAACTACGCCCGGGCGAGGCGGCGGTTACATGGCGCGCCGGGAGCAATGGCGCACCGGGAAGAGTCGTGTAGTATCACGCCGTATAGGCCGGCCAAGTAATAGTTATCCGGAGATTCGGAGGACAACGAGTTGGACGATCGCCTCTGTGCTTGTGTGCTTGATAACGCGGCGGTAACGTTGAGTAGTTAGAGGTGCCAGCGATGGAACAACGAATCACGACTGACCCAAACGTCGTCCTGGGGAAGCCGGTCGTGGCCGGGACGAGGATCACGGTTGAACATATCCTCGAGAGGCTGGGGGCCGGTGAAACCGTCGATGAGCTTCTTGAA
The DNA here is from genome assembly GCA_024276575.1 of Candidatus Binatota bacterium. Taxonomy (GTDB): domain Bacteria; phylum Desulfobacterota; class Binatia; order UBA1149; family CAITLU01; genus JAJRWY01. The sequence goes on along the minus strand of JAJRWY010000295.1, from coordinate 1,000 downwards.
GCGCATCCTCGTCTCACTCGGGAAGGCATCGAAGCAGCTCTCAACTACGCGGTCGATGTGTTGCGGAGCGACGTGCTCTACCCAACGGGAGGCCGGGCTGCGTGAAATGGGTCGCAGACGAGAACATCGATGCCTCTATCGTCCGTGCCTTGAGAAACTCTGGCCACGATGTCTGGTACGTGGCTGACGAGGCCAGAGGAATCGGGGACCGCGAGGTGTTGCAGCGGGCGGAGGAAGAAAACGCCCTCTTGATAACCGGCGACAAGGACTTCGGCGATCTCGTGTTTCGCCAAGACAAAGCGACCGCGGGGGTGCTTCTGGTGAGGTTCGCCGGCGTTTCCGCACGCGAAAAGGCGGAACTCGTGACGGAGGCAGTGCGCAAGCACGAAGACGAGTTAATGGGTGCATTTTCCGTCCTTACCCAGGCTGCGTTGCGAGTCCGCAAGAGAGAAGGTCCTGGATAACAAGGCGATGCAGACGGGCGCCGCTCCGCCGCGCCGCTGATCGCCGAGCCGTTGGGCGAAAGCGATAGCCAGCTCACGTAATATCGAAGACGACCTTGATGGCGCTGTTGAACTCCCGAAGCTTCTCGGCGCTACATGCGCCCATGAGACGGGTGAGTCGATGCCGCGGAACGGTGAGCAGGTTGTCAAGGCTTGCGACACAGCGGACCGGCAGACCTTGCTGCCGTCCGAGCACCACTTCGGTGGGGAGGCCCCGGATCGTCCGGGTCACGATTGCGACCACGACACTCTCTATTCGGTCCAGTACTGCGTCTCGGGTGAGTATGACGACAGGGCGACTCCCAACTGGAGACGGGAGGTCGGCCCACCAGATTTCGCCTCGTCTCACGCGTCAGAAGCCTTCCATCTCGGCTGAGACGGAAGTTCTGCAACCAGTGCGGCTTGTGTCTCGGCGACGCTCGCGGAATCGATATCAGTAATGGCAACCGATTCGAGGTATTGCCGAATCGCGTCTTCGACTACGGCGCACAGGTCTC
>JAJRWY010000294.1 GCA_024276575.1 Candidatus Binatota bacterium | reverse complement strand
CTCTACACCGAGGGCTTCGACGGCTTCGTTACCTCCACCGCCGCCTCGATTGCTACCGGCTGGAACGACCAGTTGCCGGGTGGGATTCTCACCCACTGAAGTTACGCGCCTTTCCACGGCGCACTGAATAATGCGGGCTAAAGACGTAAGGAACCGCTACGCTACCGCGATTAGGTCCACTTCCAAGGCGGCTCCCTTTGGTAGGCTCGCCACCCCAACGGTAGCACGCGCCGGGTAGGGTTCCTCGAAAAACTCCGCGTAGACATCGTTCACCGTGGTGAAGTCCGTAAGATCGGTCATGTAGACGGTAACCTTCACGACATCGGCGAAGCTCATACCCGCCGCTTGCAGCACGGCGCCGAGGTTAGTGAACACTCGCTTGGCCTGTTCCGCCACCCCCCCTTCGAGAAGAACTCCGCTTTCGGGATCCAACGCGATCTGCCCGGAACAGTAGAGCGTCCCATCGACGGCCAGCGCCTGGGAATACGGGCCGAGGGCGGCCGGCGCCAGATGCGTGCTCACTGCCTTCCTGCCCCTCGCATCGCCAGTTTTTTCGCTTTCCTTGACGTTCATAGCATCAAACCTTCTAACATTATGCCGGCTTACTTGCCTACCGCTGCATCGCCTTCGTTGCCATCGGCTCTTCGCAGTCCGCTTGCCGGGTTGTTGGCCGGTATGCCCGCCGGCCACCGGCGGATGTGGTCACTAACAGCCCACGGCCTGAATCCTCAGAACCCACACTGCTCGAATATGAAGCGGGCTAGCTATCAGCGACAGTGGCGGCATGTGCATCGAGGGATAGCCGGCCTGTCCGGCCCCGCTTCACTGCTCAGCTGAATACGCGTTTGACGGCTTTTACTCCCGGGATACGCCGCAGGTTGCTGACCACGCGAGCGAGTTCGGCCGCGCTATCGAGCGACACGTCGAAGATGTTGGTCGCTTTGGCGTCCTCGGTACTAATATGGGCCGCTTCGATATTGGCACCGCCCGAAGCGATGGCCTGCCCCATGTTGGCCAGCAGGGCCGGACGGTCACGTGAAGTCACCTCCAGTCTTATCAACCGCATCGCTTTGGAGCCTTTGCGCCAGTGGACCGCGACCAGACGTTCGGGATCAGTATCAACGAGACGCGGGCACTTACTCAGATGCACGGTGACTCCGCGCCCGCGGGTGATGAAGCCCACGATGTTCTCACCGTAAAGCGGCTGGCAACATTTTCCGAAGCGTACCAGCGCCTCGTCTATGTTCTCGCCCATGACCATCGGCTTGGGCCCGCGGTCGAGAAGCCTGAACAGACGCGGGAAGCGCCGCCGCCCCTTGCCCTCCTCAAAGTTCTCGTCGGGGAGCAAGAACGCCAACACTTGCCGCGTAGTCACTCGCCCGTAACCGATAGCCTCGAGAAACGAGGCTTCGTCTTTTCTGTTGAACTCCTTACTGAGTCCCTCCATGCGACCCTCGCTCCTCAATCCGGCGAGGTCGAGATCCCAACGTGCCAGATCCCTTTCGAGCAACTCGGAGCCCAGTGCGATCGCGTTGTCACGCTCTTCCTGGCGGATTGACGCCAAGATCCGGGCCCTTGCACGCGGAGTTCTCACGAACTTGAGCCACTCCCGGGCCGGACGGGCGTCCTCGGTCGTCACCACCTCTACAGTATCGCCCTGCTGAGGCTGGTAGCGAAGCGGTACCAGCTTGCCGTTGACCCTGGCGCCGGCACAGTGCGCGCCTACCTCGGAATGAATCCGGTAGGCGAAATCAACCACTGTCTCTCCATTGCGCACCAGCACTTTTTCACCAGTCGGCGTAAAGACCACTACTTCTTCGGCAAATAGATCGTCTTTGAGCGAAGTAAGGAACTCCTGTGGGTCGTCAAAATGCTGCTGCCACTCCAGAATCTGCTTGAGCCACGCGAAACGCTCGCTCTCGGCCTCTGATTCCTCGGTCTTGTACTTCCAGTGGGCCGCGACACCGAAATCCGCAATTCTGTGCATCCCGTGCGTACGTATCTGAATCTCCATACGCTCGCCGTAGGGTCCGATCACGGTAGAGTGCAGGGACTGGTAGCGGTTGGCCTTGGGTAGCGCGATGTAATCGCGGAAGCGGCCGGGTACAGGGCGCCAATTGCCGTGCACAATGCCCAAAGCGTCGTAACACTCACGGTCGCTGTCGACGAGCACGCGGAAGGCGACCACGTCGTAAACCTCGTCGTGCTGCAGGCCCTGCTGCGTCATCTTGCGGAATATAGAGTACGCGCCCTTAGTGCGCCCTTGAACCTCGGCTTGCAGGCCCGCCTCTTGGAGGCGCTTGACCAGCACTCCGCTGATCTCTTTTATATAACCCTCCCGTTCGAGCCGGTGCAGCGAAAGCTTCTCTCTGATCTCCGCACACTGGTCCGGCCACAAAGTCGCAAAACCGGTCTCCTCGAACTCGGACTTCAGCCAGTTGACTCCCATGCGGTGAGCCAACGGCGCGTATAGTTCGATGGTCTCCTTGGCTATGCGCGTGCGCCGGCTTTCGTCCAGATAGTGCAGAGTGCGCACATTGTGGGCCCGGTCAGCCAGCTTGACCAGCAACACGCGAATGTCCCTGGCACTGGCCAAAAACATCTTGCGCAAAGTCTCGGCTTCGGCGGCGGCGCGGCTCTGAGACTCCAACCTGGAGATCTTGGTGACCCCGTCGACCAGCCCAGCCACCTCCTCACCGAAATTCTCGCGAATGTCGTCAAGTGTGGCGAGCGTGTCTTCGACGGTGTCGTGCAGCAAACCGGTCACCACGCTGGCAACATCGAGCCGCATGTCGGCAATGATATCGGCCACCGCCAGCGGATGAGTCAGGTAAGGCTCTCCGGAAACCCGCTTCTGGCCCTCGTGAACCCGTGCCGAGTACTCATAGGCACGGCCGACCATCCCGAGATCGGCCTGCGGGTTGTAACTCGCGATCTTGGCCAACAACGCGTCCAGAATCAGCACCTCCCGCCGAAGGCGCGCACTATGCGGTCAAGGTCGCCTTCCGATATCAGGTTCAAGCGACTCCGTTCGGCGCGCAGAATCGACTCAAATTGTTGGAACGCCACCGCAAGCTCTTCATTCACGATCGCGTAGTCGTAAGACGGCAAAAACGAAATCTCCCGGCACGCGTTTTCCAGGCGCCGCTTGAGAACTTCGGGCGCCTCCGTGCCCCGCCCCGACAAGCGCTGTTCCAGCACTCTTCTGTCCGGGGGAAGCAGGAAAATCGCCACCGCCTCGGGATAGCTGGCCTTGATATGCATCGCACCCTGTACGTCTATGTCGAGAAGCAGGTCGCGGCCATCTTCTAGCGCCTCGCGCAGAGGCCCGGCGGGGGTACCGTAGAGATTGCCGTGAACCTCCGCCCATTCCGCCAGAGCGCCGGTAGCAATCATCGAACGAAACTCGCTTTCCTCGACGAAACGGTAATTCATCCCGTCGACTTCACCCTGGCGCGCTGGGCGAGTGGTCATAGACACAGACAATTCGATGCCGCTCAATTCAGCCAGAGCGCGGTCCGAAAGACTGGTTTTGCCGGCCCCCGACGGTCCCGACACAATCAGCAGTATTCCCCGCCGTCCGACTTCCACACCGTCGATCTTCATGCCGCCTCACTCCACGTTCTGAACCTGCTCTCGCAGTTTCTCGACCTCGGCTTTGGCCTCGAGAACCAAGGTCGTAATCTCGAGATCCCCGGCCTTCGACCCGATGGTGTTCAACTCACGGATGAACTCCTGCAAAAGGAAATCTATACGTTTGGCGACCGGGCCGGTGGACTTCAGCAAAGCCGACAGTGCTTCGACATGGCTTCGCAGGCGCACTATTTCTTCCGTTACATCCGCGCGCTCGGCCAACAGCGCAGCTTCCTGAACAAGACGCGAGGCGTCGATCGTTGTTTTGTCGAGCAGTTCCCCGATCTTTTTCTGCAATCGCTTCTGCATGCGGCTGCTGGCCCCCTTCAGATACTTCTCCAAAGACTTACCGATCGACGCCAGGCGCCGGGCCCGCGACTGCATGTCCCGTTTGAGGTTGGACCCCTCCCGGCGCCGCTCGCGGGCGTGAGCGGCCAACGCCTTTTCCAGCAGTTTCTTGACCTGGACGATCTCGGTAGCGGCGTCGACCTCGCGCTCGACGGGACGAAACACGTCGTTGCGGTCAAGGAAAGCCTCGATGCCGATTTCACCCGGTAAGGAAAACAGCTTCTGAAGTTTCCGTGCCGCGTCCAGATAGGCCCCGGCTACGTCTTCCTGCAGCTCCACACCGCGGGCCGAACCGTTGCTACTGCGCGTAACGTAGACTTCCACCCGGCCGCGGTCCACCGTCGCTGAAACCATCGACCGTAACTCACTTTCCCAACGAGCGTATTCCCTGGGCATATTGAGCTTGAGGTCCAGGAAACGCTGGTTGACCGAACGAATCTCGACGGAAAAAGCTACGTCCCCACTGCGTCCTGAGGCGGCTCCGTATCCGGTCATACTCTTCATCGTCGCATCATCCTATCTTCGATACCCGGCGTCCAGCCATTGCCTTGCATCGGCGTGAAGCTCGTCTTGCCGGGAAGCGCAAAGCTTGGCCATCGAACGCATGAAGCGGCGCAAACCGGACTCGGCCAGCTTCGGCGAAGGCAACTCCCGGTGTACGGCACGATCAAAATCGATCACATGCACCTCGCCGGCGTCGTCGATCAATAAATTGTGGCCGGTCAGATCCACGTGATAGACACCAGCGCGGTGGAGGCCGGCGATAGCCGCCCCGGCAGCACTCATGAGTTCGCGTCTCTCCTCGCTTGCGCGAAGATACCTTTCGATGAACGCTTCGGCCGGTTCGATCGCCGAAGTGACGATCCACCCGCGATAACAAGGCCCCGCTTCTTCAATACAAACGGCGTGGACGGTCGGTACGCGGCAACCGGCCGCCCGGGCTGCTTCGGTAACGACAAGCTCACGCAGGGGCCGCGGCGGCCGAAGCAGGTACAAGTCTCGAACGAGGTAACGCATGAAGCCGCCGCGCAGGTACTTCCTGACCCAAACGACGCGACCGCCCGCTAACTCCACGCGATAAGCACAGCCGCGGCCTCCGGCCGCCACCTGCACCGGTTGCCGCAACGGCTGTCGCGGGCCTTCATGGCCCCGTGCTACACTACTGAGAGCCGGCTTCGCCCGGTTTCCAGGCCCTGGACGAGCCATCCCCGGACCCACGGCCGCCGCCAACTCACGCCCGGGCCCGGTCAGCAACGCCACCATCGCGTCCAGGCTCAGACGTGTGGCGATCACGCGAAGGCGGCCTCGGTCGAGGTCTACATATCCGGGTGGTAATTGGTCCTGCACGCCTGCTTCACTGCGCCGCTCAGTCTAGCCGAAGCGCCTCTTCGATCAGCATCACCGGGATATCGTTGCGAATGGGGAAACGCAGCCGGCAACGCTCGCAGTCAAGAGCATCTTCGTCGTCCCTGAGTTCCAATTTCTGCTTGCACTTGGGACAAACCAATACGTCCAGCAGTGTCTTATCAAGCGCCATAGAACTATCCTCACGCGCCCGTCTGCCAACGGACCTGTCGTTGCAGACCTTCCCGTAAATCGACCTTAGGACGGTAGTCCAACATCCGGCGAGCCCGCGAAGTGTCGGCGGCGGT
>JAJRWY010000293.1 GCA_024276575.1 Candidatus Binatota bacterium | reverse complement strand
TGGCTTCATCTGGCGGGCGGCTACGGGCACCTGGCCTATCGTCCACTGTTGTGGCAACCGGTGCCGATCGACCGGGGCGTGCATGTGAACATCGAAAAAGCGGCCTGACGAAAATTACGGCAGCCCAAAGGCGCATTCTCGACAACCCGCATGTGATCATCATTTCTGAGGTGGACTTCGGAAGATTGCACGTGACATAGGACTGGATTTGGAAGAACTCATCGCAGTCCGATGACCAAGATCTGAATCCACCAGTCACACACAGTAGCCAGCGAAACAATGACCGCGTGCCCAGGGTGTTCCCCAACAATCCGCTCACGGGAGATATGCGGGCAACCTGCAGAACTACTTCACGAACTCGATGCTTCGCATGAAGCTCAACATATCGTCGAAATACTCGCCGCGATCGAAATGCAGCAGATGGTTGCCGGGGAACCAGTGTATAGGGCAACGGCCCCAGTGATCCCAAAGAAGGCGTGAGTGTTTGGGCGGAGCCATACGATCGCCCACCCCGCCTATGATCATCAAGCGTTCACGTGACAGTAGCGGGTGGTAAGTAAGCGGTGTGGTCACGGCCAGCAACTCCCGCAGCTTCTTCAGCGACAGGCCGGTGGCCATCAAACCGCTGCTTATCAGCATGCCCGCCGGCTGCCATTCCATGAACAAGTCGACGGGAGAAACTACGGGGACGTTGGGTATCGCAAACTCGAGCTTCTCTTCGACACTGGCCAGCAGGGCAGTAACCCAACCGCCGAGACTGACCCCAGTAACTCCTATCTTCTCTACGCCCTCGCAGCGCAAGTAGCGCATCAACGCGCGCAGATCGCAGATCGCCTGGCCCATGTGCTCGTTGATCCCGCCGACACCACGGGCGAAAAAACCGTGGCCGCTGAACAGCGATCCTCGCTCACGGCGCGGACCGTGGTGCGGGAGCGTACACAGCAAGACGTCCATCCCCTGCTCATAGAGCCAGGGCAAGGAGAAGAAACGCTGGTTTAGCCAATAGGGATCGGCCATGAAGCCGTGGACAGCGATAATTGTCGGCCGCGGCCCTTTACTATGGCGCCAGTAGCGCGCACGGACGAAAGAGTTGCGTCCGGTCTCGGGATAGCGTTCGGCGAAACGCGGGTTGAAAGGCTGGTAAAGGCTCTGAAACTTCAAAGCGAGGCAACGGCCCTGCTCGGGTTTGAAGTGCCCGCGCGGGGCCGCCAGAACTTCGACGTCGGGGTCGCATTGCGGGGCTCGGAAAAATCCCAGGGGATCGGCACTATGAAGCTTGTCGATGTAAAGTTTCCAGTCCTCCGACGATTCACCGTACTCCAGGCCGCGCCATCCGAGCGAGGGTAAGTAGCCAAGCGGCAAGGCCGTGGAGCTTACCAAGGTCGAAGCCAGAGTGCGGACCAGCACATCGGTCATCGCGCTCGAGTTCACCCTGAACCAGTCCCAAGGGCGAAGCTCGAAACCCTCCGGACGGCTCGCAAAATTGCTCTCCAGATGATCCCACCACGGCCCCCCGGGCATGATCGAAGGAGTATGGAGAAGCGTCTCGTGAGCAATTCGCGAGACGATACTGCTACGAGGCATGCTTCTTCGTAGAGCGCTGGCCCAACGAGTCAAGCTACGCCACCCCCGGCCTGGCTGGGAACCTGCGTGGTAGACACTCCCGAAACGTGGTTACTTTTTCGACGGTGCAACAACCTTGAAACTGTGCTTCCCGGAACTCTTCCCGTCAGGATTCTTCACCTCCACGGTCCAGGTGGCGGCCCCCGTCTTGAAGTTGGGGTTGATGGTCAATGAGGTGCTACTGCAAGCGCTCACCGAGCGGTTGGGAAAGGTGAAATCCCTGGCCAAGTCATGCAAGGTCACATTCGGCGGGCAGGCAAAGTTGTTCCCGTTGATCGTAAAGGCTTGCGGGCGGTCCGCACCGGGTACGGGATCGGGGCTGACCGAGTCAATCGACGGAGGGCCGGTGTTGGTGTCGAAATGAACTGTTATCGACCATTCGTCGAGAAAGCCCTCGTCACCCGGTACTTCGTCTCTCGCATAGAGGAACCACGTACGATTGACCGGCAAGCCGTCGAAGACCTCGACTCCTTCCACGCTCTTGCTGGGGTTGTCGGCCGAACCGCCGTCAAGATCCCATAGACTGTAGTTCCCCAACTCACTCTTGGCATCGGCGTTCAAGTCGATATTCAGATTGTCGCAAGAGCTGTGAACGGCCTTGAACGAAACATCCACTCCCTTGACCACTGCGCCTTCAGGCGCCCCGGAAATCGTAATCGTGCTGGCCACGAAACCGCCGTCGTCGGGAATCTTGACCGCCACCGAGTTGGTCCCCGATACCGAAGCGGCATAGGCTTCCACACCGGATGCCAGCACAGCCAGGATTGCCATACATACAAGCGCCCAACCCCTGGGCAGCTTTCCAACGCGGTCCTTCGATAAACAAACTACGGCCTCCCCGCTTCGACCGTAGGCTCCCGTATAAAACTTCGAGTGTTTCAATTCCTCACCTCTGAAATGTCCGCAGGCTCGCAGAGGCTGCGTCACTACATACTATTATAATGCCAGCATGTGCGGGTCTTTCCCACAGCTACGCGGGGTAATACCTGCGGTCCGCCACGAGCACCAGGTAGTCGCCACCCCCGTCCGGCGGTAGCAAACGGCAGCACGCGGCAGGCGCTCAGTCGCTACCTCCCGCTTGCACGCTAGGCGGCCGCTCAGTCGCTACCTCACCGCTTGCACGCTAGGTGGCCGCTCAGTCACTACCTCACCGCTTGCACGCTAGGCGGCCGCTCAGTCACTACCTCACCACTCGCACGCTAGGCGTCCGCTCAGTCGTCGAATCCGGGCGGGAACGCGTCGAATTGCGGCAAATCGTCGTTGATCTCCACCCAGGGAGCCTTAGAAGCTACAAAGATATGGACCTGCGGCTTGACGCCGGGATCGTCGTCCAGACTGCCGGCAGGAATGAAAATCTGGCCACCGCTTTCGCCCGGTAACGGCAAGTTGGATCCACACTCACGGCAAAATCCGCGATGCACTTTTTCTGAAGACTGATAGTCGGCGATCAAGTCCTCGCCTTGCACCCAACTCAACTGCGAAGCGTCGACACCCGCATAGGTCACGTAAGGGGCGCCGTGGTTCTTGCGGCACATCGAACAGTGGCAGTTCGCCATCAACGAAATCTCACCCGAGATCTCAAACTTTACTTTTCCGCACAGACAACTTCCCTTGATCATGTTTCTCCTCAACGGTCTCGTAACATCCGAGACCAATTCGCGGCGGACTCAATCATACGGTAGCGGAGCAGCAGGCGTGTTGCACCGGACTCCATCGCAGCGCACCCGCAAATCATGGGTATTTCGCGGGACGCGACAAACCGGAGCCCTCCGGCAAACCGAAAAGTAGGTTCAGGTTCTGCAGCGCCGAGCCGGCCTGGCCTTTCATCAAGTTGTCGATATGCGAGACCACCCGCAGGCGCTGCGTACGCTCATCCACGCTGACCATTAGATTGCAGCAATTGGTGCCCCTAACGTGCATGGATCCGATACCGGAATCGCTGGTAAAGACACGCACGAAGAATTCGCCGTCGTAAAACTCCCGGTACAAATCGAGCAACTCTTCTTCACTCGTGGGCTGGGCGAGATCGGCATAGAGCGTGGACATGATTCCGCGGCACACAGGCACCACCTGCGAAGTGAAGGTAACTCGAATCTCCTTTCCGGCGAGCAAGCCGAGTTCCCTTTCTATCTCGCAAACGTGTTGATGGCCGGCTAGTTTGTACGCGTTCATATGGTCGTACCTGGCCGGATAGTGAAACGCCGGGTTGGGGTTCTTGCCCGCGCCGGAAACACCGGTCTTGCAATCGCAAATGAGGCTGTCCGGCTTCACGACACCACGGCCAACCGCGGGAGCTAGGCCCAAGATGCAACTGACTGCAAAGCAGCCGGGATTGCCAACGACCTTGGTCTGCTCGTTGATCTCGCTACGGTGCAGTTCGGGAAGGCCGTATACGGCGCCGGGCAACAACTCGGCGCTGGCATGCTCGGGGTCACGGCCGATTCTACCTGCATAGTCGGCATACGCCCCGGCAGTGTTGAAACGGAAATCACCGCTGTAATCTATGACCTTGGCGCCTTTGGCTATTTCGCCGGGAGCTAGCTTCATCCCCACTCCGTCGGGAGTCGCCATGAACACCGCATCCACGGCGGCCCCAGCCTTGGGATCGGCAGGATCGACTACCACCTCATCGCAAAAGCCGTGCAAGTGCGGGTACAACCGGCTTATGGGCACGCCCACGTTGTCCACATCCACCAGGGCCACAAGCTCCACGCCAGGATGGTCGCAAAGAAGCTCCAGCATTCCCACACCGCCGTAGCCACCCGCGCCAACAATCTTTACCTTGATCATCGTCCAATCCTTGTCTTGGCGGCCAGCTTAGCCCACATCATTGGCGAAAGCCCGCCACTACGATCACCCGCAATCTCGGCCCGCTCGCCGGCTCGCGGCTCACCACTTTTCGGCCCTCGACGTACTGTTAGTACGCCTGCGAGCCTCATCGCTGCGCGTGGGTCCATCCGGCCGATCTCACGGCCAATCTCACGGGCGCTTGCGACTCTCGCGACGAGGTCTCACGAAATAATGCGGGCTAAGGCTTTACAGTTGCGCCTGCTCCAATAAGAAAGTTCTACCATGGGTGAGTACATCAATCAGTTCACGGCTTCTATCAACGACCCTGAAGCTTTCTGGGGCAAGGCCGCCGAGGCAATAGAGTGGAGCAAACGCTGGGACCGCGTGCTCGACGATTCGCGTGCGCCCTTCTACCGCTGGTTCGGCGGTGGGCGGCTCAACACCTGCCATAACGCTTTGGACCGTCATGTCGCGGCCGGCCGTGCACAACAAACGGCCCTGATCTACGACAGTCCGGTCACCGGGGTCGTCGAACACTTCAGCTACGCCGAGCTGCTGGACAGCACCGCCAAGCTGGCCGGCGCACTGGCCTCACTAGGAGTCGGCAAGGGCGACACCGTGGTCATATACATGCCGATGATACCGCAAGCGGTGTTCGCGATGCTGGCATGCGCAAGGCTCGGAGCGGTTCATTCGGTGGTGTTCGGCGGTTTCGCGCCCAAAGAACTCGCGATTCGTATCGATGACGCCAAACCCAAGCTGGTCTTGGCCGGCTCCGGCGCACGCGAAGGCAACAAGATAATCCAATACAAGCCGCTGCTCGACGAGGCGCTGAGGCTCTCGCAACATCAGCCGGAGGCGGCGGTCGTATACCAACGTCCCCTCGCACCCGCCAAACTCGACAACAAACGCGACATAGACTGGAACGAGCTAGTGGAGCAAGCCTCACCGGCCCCATGCGTCGACGTCGAAGCAAACGACCCCCTCTACATCCTCTACACCTCCGGCACCACCGGCACTCCCAAAGGAGTGCTGCGCGACAACGGCGGACACGCAGTGGCCTTGCGCTGGTCGATGGAGAACATCTACGACACCCATCCCGGCGAGGTGTTCTGGGCCGCCTCCGACATCGGGTGGGTAGTAGGGCATTCCTATATAGTCTATGCGCCCTTGCTCACGGGCTGCACAAGCGTTCTGTACGAAGGAAAACCGGTTGGGACTCCCGACGCCGGGGCGTTCTGGCGTGTCATCTCCGACCACGGCGTCAAGACTCTTTTCACTGCTCCGACCGCCTTTCGCGCCATCCGCAAGGAGGACCCGGAGGGCGAACAACTACAACGCTACGGACTCGACGCGTTTCGCTACTTGTTCCTGGCCGGAGAACGCTTGGACCCCGACACCTACCATTGGGCATCAAAGAAACTTAAGCGGCCGGTGATCGACCATTGGTGGCAAACTGAGACCGGCTGGCCGGTAGCCGCGAACTGCATGGGCATCGAAGCACTGCCGGTAAAGGCCGGCTCCCCCACCGTAGCGGTGCCGGGTTACGACCTGCGTATCCTCGACAGCGACGGCAAGGAACTCGGCGCCAATCAAGAGGGCGCTATCGTCATCAAACTTCCACTGCCGCCCGGTACGCTACCCACGCTGTGGCAAGACGACGAACGATACAAGGAATCCTACCTTTGCGACTTTGAAGGCTTCTACTCGAGCAGCGACGAAGGGTACATGGACGAAGACGGCTACCTCTATGTGATGGGCCGTATGGACGACGTCATCAATGTCGCCGGGCACCGCCTCTCCACCGGCTCGATGGAAGAGATCGTGGCCACCCATCCACAAATCGCCGAGTGCGCGGTAATCGGTGCCGCCGACGGGATGAAGGGGCAACTGCCGCTGGGGTTCTTCGTCTTGAAATCGGGCAATAACGCTGACCCCGCTAAAGTCACCGAAGAACTCGTCGCCATGGTGCGGAAGCAAATCGGCGCGGTCGCCTGCTTCAAACAAGCGCTGGAAGTAAAGCGCCTGCCGAAAACACGCTCCGGCAAGATCCTTCGCGCTACGATGCGCAAGATCGCCGACGGCAAGGATTACAGCGTGCCTTCGACTATCGAGGACCCCACGGTGCTCGGCGAGATCGCCGAAGCCCTCGCCGAAGCCGGCTATCCCAGCCTTGCTCCGGCAAACGATTCTAACCCGCATTATTCATGAAACCTCGTCGCGAGAGTCGCAAGCGCCCGTGAGATCGGCCCAAGCGCAGCGATGAGGCCCGCAGGCGTACTAACAGTACGTCGAGGGCCGAAAAGCGAGCACGGGCCGAGATTGCGGGCGA
>JAJRWY010000292.1 GCA_024276575.1 Candidatus Binatota bacterium | reverse complement strand
GTGTGGTGTGCATCGTGGAGTAGTTTGCGGAGAGTTGAAAGACTTCGCCGGCCACGGCTGGGGCGTGCCGTGGCCGGCGCTGGTCCGGCGATTCCGGACCCTTGCGAGGCCGGGAAGTTCCGCTTTCTACGGAACCATCGTTGTGGGAGGGCCGTCCAGACAAGTTACCCGGCACTCACCGAAAGCCTCGCGGCAGGCCAAGTGGCTCTCGCCCACGCTGTTGGCGCAAGCCCTGAAGCACCCTTCGCGCTGCTCTCCCGGCTCCAGAGCGAGACAGGGTTGCAAGCATTCACGCATTTCCTGCTTTCCGCCCAGAGCGCAATCGTGGAGATCGACGATGCAGCCGCGCAGGCACTCACGGGTGGTCGGATCCACCACACCGCCACCCGGGCGGCATTCGCGGCGGCAGTTGCCGGGGCGGCATTCGGGTTTGCACTCACCGCGCAACTGCCCGCATTGCTCCGCGGCCACTGCCAGCACTTCATCGCGGCAGGTGCCTACGCAAATGGCGAAATCCTCGGTTCCCCGTCCGAAATCCGCGCGGCAGCCGTGGCGGCATGAACGCATCTCCGTCTTGGCAATACGCACGCAGTCGCGAAACTCGGCCGTGCAAGCGTCATGGCACTCGCCGCGCAAAGCCCGGCAGTCCATGATGCACTCCATCGGGCCACCCATTCCGCCGGGACCACCGATGCCGCCACCCGGGCCACCAACGCCGCCACCGGGGCCACCGACTCCGCCACCAGGACCACCACTGCCGCCGCCGGGGCCGCCGATACCGCCACCGGGACCACCGACTCCGCCGCCGGGGCCGCCAATGCCGCCCATTGCGCCTACGTCCCCCCCAGCACCGCCGATGTCAGCGCCGGCATAGCCGCCGAACGCAAGTACCAAGGCCAGCGCCGCTGCGGCTGCGACCGTATTTCTCATGCAAAGTGAAGCTTTCATACCAGTTTCCTCCTGTTCTGCTCTCTGCGTCCTGCGCCGCCGGACTCTTTCGTTTCGGTCTTGCTACAATCCGTGGCAGCCCGTTGACGCTCCAGATATTTGGGACTATAATCCCAAAAATAGCACGGGTCAAGAAGGCAAATCGATCCTCTGAAAAAAATCAGCCACAGGGGGATTTGCCGGAAACACCCGACAGGGAGAGTCTTTGCTACGGTGAGTCCGGCCTCTACAGACGAAAAGACGCAGAAAGCGGTATCGGGAGCCATGCTCCGCCTACTCCGACCGCTGGTGCGCGTGCTGCTGCGCTACGGCTTCTCTTACGGAGCCTTCGCGGAGTTGGCGAAACGGGTTTATGTGGAGGTGGCCCAGGACGAGTTCCGCATCCCGGGGCGCAAACAGACCACTTCCCGAGTGGCAGTGTTGACCGGGCTTTCGCGCAAAGAAGTGCGCCGCGTACGCGAACTCGAGATGCCCTCGCGAAGAGGGGAAACGCTCAAACACAACCGCGCCGCGCGGGTCATCGGCGGATGGGTGCGCGACCAAGACTTCCGCAGCGGCGGCGAACCCCGGGCCTTGGAGATCGAGAGCGAGTTCGCGCAACTGTGCCGTAGATACAGCGGAGACATGCCGACCAAGGCGGTGCTCGCGGAATTGCTGCGCAGCGGTGCGGTCGAGCTTGATTCAGAGGGGGCAGCGGTATTGCGCGAGCGCGCTTTTGTGCCCTCGGCCAGCGAAATCGACAAGATCAGCTTCCTCGGCAGCGACGTCGCGGATCTCGCCGGTGCCATCGACCACAACCTGGAAGCCGGCCCGGCCGAGGCCTTTCTGCAGCGCAAGGTCTGCTATGACAACCTGCCTGAGGAATCGGTGGAAGAGCTACGCAAGCTGGTGCGCGTGCGCGGACAGAAACTGCTGGAAAACCTCGACCGCCGCATGGCGCCGCTGGATCGCAACATCAACCCACAATCCCAAGGAAGCGGTCGCAAGCGCGTGGCGATCGGGATCTATTACTTCGAAAGCGACTACGACGGACACGACGATGAGCAAGACTAAGACTGAACCTCGATTTCCGGCCCCGAGACTCGAAACGCCCCCCGGTGTGACCGGCGCCACGACGGGCAAGGCCGAGATCGAACGCAGCCGAAGACCTTTGACCTTCCTCGCCGCCTGCGCCCTGCTCGGCGTGAGTCTCGGACTCGCCGTGCTGGCCGCGTCGTGCGGCGGCGGAGGTGTACTCAGCGACGGCGGTATCAGCGGCTCGGGCTTGGTAGTAGGACCGATCGAGGATTTCGGCAGTATTTTCGTAGACGGAATCGAGTTGGACACCACCGGCGCGATCATCTTGGTAAACGGAGAACAGGTGGATCAAAGCGCGCTCGGACTCGGCATGATGGTGGCAGTAGATGCCAACGTGGACGATTCCGGGGTGTCCGGTGCCGCCAACGAAGTGGTTTTCGACCATGTGGCCTCCGGCCCCATCGACTCGTGGATGCCGACCATGAAGCGCCTGCGCATTCTCGGCCAAACCGTCTTCTATGATGAGGACACCGTGTTCGCCGGACTCAGCGTGGTGGATCTGGCGCTCGGTGTGCCGGTAAACGTCAGCGGGTTCATCGACGGCAACGACGAGATCCAAGCCTCCCGCATCGCGAAATCGACGGCCGGCGGGCTCTGCCGCGCAGCAGGGCGAATTCGTAACCTTTCTCCCGCGCGCGACAGCTTCTCGATCAGAGCGCTCAACGTCGATGCTTCCGCTGCCACCATCATCGGCGGAGCGTTGAAAGACGGAGAGCCCGTCGCGGTGTCGGCACGAAGCTGCGACGGTGGACTGTTGCGAGCCGAAACCGTGCGCTTGCTTGCCGCGACGGCCCCCAACCCCGCCGGCAGGTTTCGCAACCTGCAGGGTGTCATAGTAGAGCGCAGCAACGCCGGGGAGTTTCTCATGCGCTTGATGGGCCGCCGTGAGGATCTGCGCGTGCGCATCAGCACAGACACGGTTTTCATAAACGGCTCCGCAGCAGACTTGCAGCACGGCGTGCGCGCAACGGTTACGGGCAGGTTGGAAGACGGCGGTTTTCTCAATGCGCTGCGAATCCGCATCATGCGCTTTGGAGGAACTCCACTCGGTCTTCGCGCCGCGACAGCTCGCGCCGATTGAAGTCGGCTTCCTTTACGCAGCGTAACGGCTCGCGCCGATGGAGTTCGGCCTCCTCTGCGCACCGTGATAGCTCGCGCCGATGGAGTTCGGCCTCCTCTGCGCACCGTGATAGCTCGCGCCGATGGAGTTCAGCCTCCTCTGCGCACCGTGATAGCTCGCGCCGAAAGGGCCGGCCCCGCCCTTTCGCAGCGTAACGGCTCACTACCGTAGTAGGAGCAGCGAGGATCTCCCCCCGTTTTGGCACGAGGACCGCCCTGTGCGACAACCTTGAGCGGCATGGCCGGGTCCGATTCCCACAACAACGAGATGAGCAGCGTGAAACTCGTAATAACCGTCGCGCTGAATCAGGAGTTGCCGCGTGAGTTTCTCCGCGAACGAGGCGTCCCGGTAGTGTCGATGGGTACCGTGCGCGCGCCGGCCTCGACGCTGGCGCCCCGTGAGCGCGGCGGCGAGCACAGCGGCCACGGCGATGAAGACGGTGGAAACGGTGAGGAGAGCAGCGGCCACGGTAGCCGGCACGGCGGTCATGGCAGCCTCCACGGCGGCGGGTATGGCGAGAGCGGCGGCAAGCCCGGCGGCGGGCATGCCGCCCGTCAGCCGGGCATCCTCGTGGTAGTGAGCGGCCCGGGGCCACAGGCCTCGCAAGCCGCGGCGCAATGGATCGTCGAACGAGTACGCCCGGTATTCGTCGTGAACATCGGGAGCACGGGTTGCGCTGCCCGCAGTTTCGAAACGGGGGGCTGGTACACGCCGCGAAGCGTAAGCGAAATGGGATCTGCGCCGATACCTGTAGACGAACGCCTCCCGCTACCCTGGCCGCAAGGCCTTCACCGTGAGATCCGCGGACGGCTATTGACCGTGGAAGCGCCGGTAACCGGCGGGCTCGGCGAGGGCATGCACGGGGATCTCGTCGACATGGAAGCCGCCTCGCAAGCTCGAGTCTTCGGCCACGCGGGCATCGCTTTTTCAGTGCTCAAGTACGGCAGCGACCGCTGCGATTCGCAGACCGTGCGGAGCTTCAAACAAAGCCTGCCGCGGCTGCGTGAAGAGTTCGCGCAGATACTCTCGTTCCTGGCCCGCCGAGAAAAGCACGACGAGGTCTCAGTGGTCATTCCCGTCCACAACCGGGAGCAGCGCATCGCCGCCTGCGTGGAATCCGTACTCGCACAAAGCTTGCCGCCGCGTGAGATAATCGTGGTCGACGACGCCTCGGCCGATGACAGCGCGCGAACCCTCGCGGGCTTCGGCGACAAGATCGAAGTCGTCAAGATCGCCGCCAACCGCGGAGTCTCCTACGCGCGCAACCTCGGTGTAAAGCACGCAAGCGGACAGCGCTTGGCCTTTCTCGATTCCGACGACCAGTGGATGCCGCAGAAGCTCGAGAATCAACGAGAGTTTTTGCGCCGCTACCCTTTCTACCGAGTGATGCAAAGCGAGGAGTTGTGGATACGCAACGGGGTGCGAGTCAATCCCCGCCCGATTCACGCCAAACCCGAGGGTTTCATATTCGAGCCCAGTTTGGAGCGCTGCTTGGTGTCGCCCTCCAGCGTGATGATGGACAAAGCTTTGTTCGAAACGCTCGGCGGTTTCGACGAGTCCATGCGTGCCTGCGAAGACTACGATCTGTGGTTGCGCCTGAGCCGTTCTCACGCGGTCGGGCTCGACCGCCGCCCCGGTGTCGTCAAGCACGGCGGGCATCGCGACCAGCTCTCACGGCGCTACCCGGCCATGGACCGCTTCCGCGTCTATTCACTACTGAAGGCGCTACGAAGCGAAGACGATCCGCGCTACGCTGTGTTACTTCGACGAAGTGCAATGAAGAAACTCGACATACTCGCAAACGGCGCGGCGAAGAGAGGATTCGACGAGATCTCCCGTCGCTACCGCGCCGTCCGTTCTTCGCTCGCCGCCGGACAAGAAGTCTCCGACTTCGGCACCTGGTTGGTCGAAACCGTCGAGACGCAGACTTGAGAACACTGGATCGCATGGGCTCTTATGTGCTTTACCGAAGAAGCGAGCCGGGAAGCCGGGACCCACAGTCCGCTGCTGCTTGCGCAGCCTCGGGTTCGCAGTCTTGCGCAGTAACCGGCCCGGGGGCTCGTGCGACGCCCGGTCCGGAGCCTTGCCACCAATGAGCTACGAAGACACCGTAGAGTTGGAGATCTCGCAAATCGAGGAGAGCTGCTCGCGCTACCGCTTGCCCTCAGGCGCGCCGCCGAGCGGATCTGCAACGCGGCCTGCACCGGTCGTTACGACCGCAACGGTTTCGGATAGCGCCGTCAACCCTGATCAACTGCTCCAACGCTCGATCGCTGCACGCGGCATCGTTGCCCCGCTTATCGTCCACGACTGGCAGGATCGCTACCATCTCGTAGACGGTTTCAAACGGATCTCTTGCGCACGGCACCTTGGCTTGAAGAAGATCCCCTGCCGTGTACTGCCGTCTGAGACCGACGTCGCTTCAATACTCGAACTCGTGCTTCATGAGCGGCACGACACCGTCGCCACCGCGGCAGGCGCGGCGCGCTTCCTGAGCATGGCCGAAGCTCTCGGGGTAGCGGCCGAGCGGATCGAAAAAGATTTCCTTCCGCCGGCCGGTTTCCGAGCCCACGGCAAGCTGCGGAAGCAATTGCTGCGCGTCGCCCGACTTCCGCCCACAGTGCTGTCTTTTTGTGAAGAGAAACGTTTTTCGCTCAAACAGTGCTCGCACCTCACTCGCCATCCGCGCGAACTCTTGCACACGCTGTTCGCCCATCAAGAGCGCCTGGCGTTGAGCGCCGCCGTTGCCGAGGAGCTGCTCGATCGCATGTCGGAGATCATGCGAATCGAAAACATCGGCCTTGAACAACTCTTCGAAGATCTCCACCTGGACGAGATTATCGCTGCCGGCGGCTCCAACGCGCAACGCACCGCCACACTGCGCACGGTCCTGCGTCAGAGACGTTTCCCGCGCCTCTGCGAGATCGAAGCGCGCATGAGCAAGGCGCTTTCGGCGATGCCCTTGCCTGATTGCGTCTCGCTTTCCTGGGATCCCTCGCTCGAACGCCGAGAAGTTCTCGTGCACATCCGCATAAGCGAAGCTCGGCAGTGGCTGGATGCCGTCGAGCAACTGAGCAACGATGAGATAGCCGAGGGCATAGACCGGCTGCTGGAAGATCTGTGAACTGCGATTTCATAAGCGGTGGCAACACGCGGCGGCGAGAGAGACTTGGCTGTGATCGTGTGAGCGGCAGTTGGACACGGCGGAGAGATCGGTAACATGGCAAGCGGTTTGCGCCTAGAAAAAGAAGGATCGATAAAAGCGATAAAATCGACGGCCGACAAAAGGCCGGAAGCTCCGGATCCTGCCTCGTCCCCACTTCGCACGGAAGTAGGTAGCCAAAGGGCCAAAGCTGCGGACTATCAGGAAGGCAAGCGGCGCCTGCGCATCGTCGAGAAGCGCGGCGAAGCTTTCCATGACTGTGCGTCCATGCATCCCGACTATATCTGCTGCAACGTCAAAGTCCTGGCCGCCGTCAGCAACTGTCCCTACGAGTGCAGCTATTGTTTTCTGCAAAACTACCTTACCGACCCCGGACTCTCGGTAGTCGGGGACACGGACGCGCTGCTGCGCGAGGTCGATGAGAAAACCGCGCGCGAACCCAATCGCTTTTTTCGCGTCGGGACATGGGAACTCGGCGACAGCCTCGCCTTGGAGCCCTTTACAGATGCCACCGCAGACTTGGTTCGCGCTTTCGCTGCGCGTCCCAACCTGCTGCTGGAACTGCGCACCAAGTCCGCGGAAGTTGATGGCCTTCTCGATTTGCCGCATGAAGGGCGCACGGTGGTCTCCTGGAGCCTGAACCCCGGCGAAGTGATTCGCAGAGAGGAATACAGGACCGCGCCGCTAGCCGTGCGCATAGAGGCGATGGGCAAGGTAATCGAGGCCGGATACCCGGTGGCTTTGCACTTCGATCCCATGATCTATTACCCGGACTGGCGCTCAGGCTATCGCGACCTGGTCGAACGCGTATTCGCCATCGTCCGTCCCGAGCGAGTCGCCTGGATCTCGATCGGCAGCCTGCGCTTCAATCCGGAGATGAAGCGCAAGATGGAAGACAGCTATCCCGGCAGCCGCGCCACCTGCGCAGAGATGCTGCTCGGCGATGACGGTAAGATGCGCTACCTAAAGCCCTTGCGCGTCGAGATGTACCAGGGCCTGAAGGCGATGCTGGCCGAGCACGGATGCTCGGAGATTTTTACCTACCTGTGCATGGAGCGCGCCGACGTGTGGAAGCGCGTGCTCGACATTCAACCCGAATCCAGCGGCCACCACGACTACCTGCTCACGCTGTCACTTTTCCAACGCTTTCCCGGCCTGCTGGCCAAACGCCCCTTGCGCAAGCACTACGAGCAGGCCGGCGAGCAATGCGGGGTGGCAACGGCGCCGTGAGCAGCCGCGAACCGGCAGCATCCGCTCCAGCATCGCGAGTGGTGAGGAATTGACGGCGGTGCATCCTTACCTGCCGCTGAAAGACAGCGACTGCGCCCTGCCCCGCTTGTGGCTCGGCACATGGAGCCTCGGCGGCGAAGGCTTCGGAAAAGTCGAAGCCGCCCGCGCGCGCGAAGTAATCGAGTCGGCCTTCAACGCGGGCGTTCGACATTTCGACACTGCGGGATTCTATGCCCACGGCAAGTCCGAGCACCTGTTGGGACAGGCCCTGAAAGGTCTGCATGGCCCCGGTGGCCGCAGTGGCCGCGGCAGCTTGCGCAGCAAGGTTTTCATTTCGAGCAAAGGCGGACTCGCTTGGGAGGGGCGGCAAGTGCGCCACGACGCAAGTCCGCAAGCCCTGCGCGATGATTGCCGGTGCAGCCTACAGCGTATCGGCAGCGACTACCTCGACTTGTTTCAACTCCACTGGCCCGACCCCGCCGTTCCCGTGCAAGAGTCTCTGGAAGCCCTCGAAGACCTACGCAAAGAAGGACTGATTCGCTATTGGGGTGCCGGCAATCTGAGTGCCGCACAAGTGCGCTCGCTGTTTGCCCCGGCTTCGCGACGCCCCCATCAAGTACGCCACAGCCCCTTGCATCGCAGTGACGATATACTCGACGCCGGCTTCGACGAGCGGCGCGCGTTCAACTGCGTCGTTTCCCCTTTCGAACAAGGCATGCTGGCGGGCGGGAGATCTTCGAAAGGATTGGCAGCGCTGGGCCGGCGCGACACGCGCCGCCGCAACCCTGTTTATCACTCGCGCGAGGCCTGGGCCTGGACAGAGCGTTTCCACCGGCTATGCAAGGAGTCGGGGCTTTCGCCCGTGCGCGCGCTATTGCTGTGGCTGTCGGGCCAGCAGAGCGTGGATGCAATCATCGCCGGGCCCAAGACGCCGGAGCAAGTCGCGGGGCTACTGGCCGGGCTGCTAACTGACAATGAGCAGGATTTGCCGCCCGCTGTGAAACAGCATTTTGATGAGGCTCCGTCCGGCGGGGCTAGGGACTGATTCGCCACCGCTCAATTGTCTTGCCCATGTGGAGAGTGGTTCAGGCCCAACGGATCGGCGATAAGCAGCGTTGAATAGAGCCACCGACTTCGCCGAGCCTCAAGAGGTTGATGCCCGGGCCAGCTCGGCGAGGCGCTCGGAGAGCTGCTTCGAGGTGGTGATGACCTCGCGGTGGCGCAGGGTGAAGCCGGCGCGCCAGCGCTCGCGCCAGGCCGCCCTGATAACTCGTTATATGTAAGCTGGGAAACACGTGATGGAGCGCCAACGCCGGGGCTTGCCTGGCCACGCCCTGGCCACGCCACGGCACCGCGATGGCACCGCGATGGCACCGCGACGCTCATTTTGATTTCTGCCCGCATTGTGGGTCACGGGATTCGGACCAAGGCACAGAGCTACACACAGCTGCTCCAGCAAGGACATGGTAGATCTACCAGATGGCTGAACACGGCTACTTGGTAGTTGTTTTTCAGCCACCTATTGGTTGTTTTTCAGCCATACAAAGGCTACGCTTGGCCCGTGATCGAACGTAACATCACGCCGAAACTCCTACAGGCCCTGGCGGACACCCCTGTGGTATTCCTCCTTGGGGCACGCCAAACGGGCAAGAGCACTCTCGTGCAAATGTTAGCCAGGCAGCGAAAGGGCTCCTCCTATCTAACGCTCGATGACGCTGCCACGCTGTCCGCTGCCACGAGCGATCCCCTTGGATTCATTCAGGGCTTCGACGGGCCTCTTGTTATCGATGAAGTACAAAAAGCTCCCGCGCTCTTTCCTGCCATCAAACGCGAGGTAGACCGCAAGCGCAGCCCGGGACGCTTCCTGCTGACCGGGTCGGCCAATGTGTTGCTCATTCCCAAGGTCTCCGAATCACTGGCAGGCAGGATCGAGATACTCACTCTGTGGCCGTTTTCGCAAGGCGAATTCAAGGGCGTGCCAGAAACATTTGTCGACAAGCTCTTTGCCCGGACAAATCTACGTGCACCTCGCAAGCCTTTGCCGGCAGCCAGGCTCGTCGAGAAAGCCCTGCGCGGTGGCTACCCGGAAATCTGCACGACTCGCGTTGCCGCTCGGCGTGACGACTGGTTCAGGTCCTACATTTCAACAATTCTGCAACGCGACATACGCGACCTGTCTAACATAACGGGACTAATCGAACTGCCCCGCTTGATTTCGATGTTGGCCACAAGGGTCAGCTCGGCAATAAACTTTGCGGATATTTCTCGCGATCTGTCGATTCCGCAGACCACGCTCAAACGATACTTCGCCCTGTTGGAGATGACTTTCCTCGTACACGCCTTGTCGCCGTGGTCGAGCAACAATTCCAAGCGGCTCGTCAAATCGCGCAAACTCTATCTAAACGATAGCGGCCTGCTTGCGCACTTGCTGGACCTGAGCAAGGGTCGCCTCGGCAACTACCCTGAGCGAGCAGGACCGCTGATCGAGAACTTCGTCGTCATGGAACTGCGCAAGCAAGTATCGTACAGCAAGACCATGCCTGAGCTATTTCACTTTCGCACACAGGCAGGACGCGAGGTGGACATCGTGCTGGAGAACCGTTCGGGCGAGATTGTCGGGATTGAGGTCAAGGCCGGTGCCACCCTTGGCTCAAAAGACTTCAGCGGTTTGAAGACCTTGGCGCAGATGGCGGGCAAACGCTTTCGCCGTGGGGTCGTTCTCTACACGGGCCAGGACGCAATCCCTTTTGGATCGGGCATCCACGCCTTGCCTTTGAGTACCCTGTGGGCCTGACGAGCGGCGCCATGGCTCCCGTTTTGATTCTGCACTGCTCTCTGATTCCTCTTTGATTCATACCCGCATTGTGCGAAACAGTATCCAAACGAAGATATAGAGCTACACACACCCGCTCTAACAAGGACATAGGGGATCTCTCAAGTGATGAAGATGGAACTCAGGCATAGTTGGGTACTTCGAATATTGGGATGTGTTTTGCTGGTTGCGGGATCGTCGGCATGCGACGAGTCGGCCAATCTCAGAGGCCCGGTTCAATTTCAGATGGGAGGTTCCATACAGGGCATCCCGCTGAGCCTCGGCGGAACG